>NZ_MVOI01000003.1:1657577-1957577 GCF_002283555.1 Rubrivirga sp. SAORIC476
TCGCACTCGTCAGATCGACGCTCGCACTCGTCAGATCGACCACGACCCTTGGCCCTGTCATCCTGAGCGGAGGCCGTCTTCGGCCGGAGTCGAAGGATCTCTATCGACTCGGGACCTCGTGCTCGGCAGAGATCCTTCGACTGCGCTCGCTAGCGCTCGCTTCGCTCAGGATGACAAGAGGGTGGTTCGTTGCTGTTCTGCGTCTCTATCGCACGACCGTCAGCCCTGCGCTCGCCTGCCCCGCCCCGCGCCCGGGACCTGCGGCCTCGGTGGTGACGCGGACTGTGTAGGCGCCCACCGGCCAGCCCTCCGTGTCCAGCCGGAGCCGCTGGCCGTCCGTCGCCGCGCCATCGTGGACGACCGCCACCTCGCGGCCCAGCGCGTCGAGCACGCTCACCCGCACCGCCTGCGGCGACACCAGCGACAGCCCCACCGTCACCGCCCCGCCCGTCGGGTTCGGCCAGACCGACACGCCCACCGAGACGGGCACCCCGGGCTCCACCTCGCGCGCTACCGGCTGCATCGCCTCCGCCACCCGGCCTCGCGACCGGTACGACCACGATGCCAGATTCCCGATCCGCACCGTCCCCGCGTACAACCGGCCATCCGGGCCCACCTCCACCACCTCCGAGACCGTGTCGTTGCTCCCCACCCCCGGCACCTTCCCGATCCGCCGCCACGTCTCCCCGCCGTCGGTCGTCGCCCAAACCCGGCCCGCGAACGCGTCGGAGGCCACCGCCCAGCCCGGGCCGCCCCCCCCCAAGGCCGGCAGGTCGGTGATCGAGAGCGAGCCGCTGTACTCGAAGGCGTAGATCTCACGCCACGTCTCGCCCTCGTCGTCCGAGGCCCATACATACGTGCTCGGACGGCCCGCCTGCGTGCCGACCACCAGCAGGCGCCCCTCCCCGGATTCGCCCGGGCGGCCCGTCACGAAGCCGTCGAGCATCACCATCTCCGTGAGATCAAAGCCGATCCGCGTCGTGTCGTAGAGCGCGGGCACAGGCTCGTAGGTCTGCCCGCCGTCACGCGAGAGAATGGCGCCGTAGAACCCCGCCGCGACGACGCGGCCAGAGCGGAAGGTGTGGAGGCGGAAGGCCTGGAAGTAAGGCGTGGTCTCAGCGCGGGTCCAGGTGTCGCCGCCATCATCGGAGTAGACGGTTGTGGGCGGGTCGCCGGAGACGAGGCGGCCGGGGTAGGGCGAGTCGGGCGGGAACTGGTCAAGGGCGCCACCCGGGCTGATGCGTCCGTCCGACCCACCGGCCGGGCTCTCGACTCGATCGAAGGTCTCGCCGCCATCGACGGAACGGTAGAGGCCTCGTCCGACGAAGAGCGTGTCGGGAGGGGGCTCGCCGAAGGGATCGCCCAAGAACAACATCGGCCCGCCCTGTGGGAAGAAGAAGACCTGCTCCCATGCCCCGTCGATCTGGTCGAGGCGGTAGACGCCAGAGTCCCCACCCCAGATGGTGGGGTGGTCGGGATCGCCGGAGAAGGTGAACGCCTGGAGTTGCTGCCGGGCGTCGCCGAGGGGTTCCCAGGCGGTCGTGTCGTCGAGCGCGCCCTGGGCGTTGGCGCTCGCCCCCAGCGTGAGGGCGAGCACGAGGAGGCAGACGGAATGCAGACGCAGCATCGGGACGGAGTGAGCGTCGAAGGATAGGCTCACTCCTCCTCGACTTCGTCTGCTTCGGTGCCGAGGCGGGGCTACTGCGAGGTCACCACCAGGCCGCCCTCCGTCACCGTCACGCGGATCGTCTTCCCGCGCACCTGCGAGGCCGGGAGGACGGCCCGCCACGCGTCGCCGCTGGGCGCCCGCAGGTCGGCGGCGATGCCGAGGAAGGGGGCGCCGTCGAGCGTCACCTCCTCCAGCGAGGCCGTGCTGCCCGGCCGCACGGTCGCGTCGCGAACGGGCCCGCTCAGGTCATCGGCGAGGGCGGCCTCGGGGTCGGCCCAGAAGACCTGGATGGGCGTCGCGAGGAACGTGGCGTCGCTCACGAGCGGGTACAGGTAGAGGCGCGCCGCGTTGCCGCCCGCGTTCATCTCGGCCTCGCCGACGAGCGTGAAGGCGGTCGGGCCCGGCGGCAGGGCCGCGGGCGCATCCGGTGGGGTGTCCGCGACGACGGGCCCTCCGCCCCCTCCCAACAGGCCGCATCCGCCGGAGGCGAGCGCGAGGACGGCGACGAGGGCGAGCGGGAGACGGGTCATGGGGTCGAGGAGGACGCGGCGCGGGCGTGCGCCAGGGTGTCGAGGTAGGCGCGGGAGAAGATCGGACGGTAGACGCGGCGCTCGGCGGCGGCGAAGTCCTCGCCGCGCATCATCGCGCAGCGCTCGCGGACGAGGTCGAGGATGGCGCGCTCCTTCCCCTGGAGCAGGCCGCCCGCCTTGGCCTGGTCGCCGATCACGTCGGGGTCGAGGCCGTTGACGAGAACGGCAGCGCCCTCCTTGGCAGCGGCGCGGTAGCCCTCCAGCAGGCTCTGGTGGTGCTGGAGGACCGCCTCGGCGGCATCGTCGAGCAGGCGGAGGCGGTCGGCGCGGAGAGCCGGGTCGTCGGTGGTGAGGTGGCGCAGGAGCGCGGCCTCGTCGGCGTCGAAGAGGAATGCCGTCTCGGGGGCGTGGATGACGGTGTGGCCCAGGAACTCGTGCCGGAACTTGCCGGGGATGCTGATCAGGCGGACCACCACGGCCGCCAACGCGCGGTGCAGGTCGTCGGGGCCGTCTGGCACCGGGGGCGGTGCGGGCGCTGGCGGCGTCGCCGAGGCGGGAGGCGGCACGGCGAACGGGTCCGAGACCGGGTCGCCGAACGGGTCGCCGCCGGGGATGGGGCCGCCGAAGATGTCGTCGGCAGGAGGCGCGGCGTCCGGCCAGCCGGGCGGCGGGTCGATGGGCGGCGGCGCGGCCAGCGGCGACGGTGCGGGGACGGCGGGCGCGAGCGGGTCGCCGGGGGCCACGAGCGCGGCCAGCACGTCGGCGTCGGGGCCGGGGCCGAGGGCGCCGCGGAGGGCCATCCGGAGGGCGTCGGCGCGGTCGGGCTGGGCGAGGCCGCCGAAGGCACGGCGGAGGTCGCCGAGGGCGGAGGCGAGCGCCTCGGCCTCCTCGCCGACCGGGTTGAAGGCGGCCCCGAAGACGGTCCGGTCGAGGTCGTCGGCCACCATCACGTCGCGTTCGATCTGGACGGTCACCTGGAAGGGGCCCATCGTGAGCACGGCGCCGTCGCGGACGGGCAGGCCGTTCATGCCGACGCGCTCGCCGTCCACGAACGTGTGGTTCTTGCTGCCCAGGTCGACCGCGCGCAGGGCGTCGCCTTCGACGCGCAGCTCGGCATGCTGCTTGCTGACGACGCGGTCGGGGTCGTCGAGGGGCAGGTCGCAGGTGCCTGCCCGGCCGATCACGATCGCGTCCTGGTCCAGCACGTAGGACCGCGGCTCGCCGCCGCGCTCGGAGTGGACGACGATCAGCTTGACTCTCATATCGGGGGGACGCGACGGAAGGGACCGGAGGCGTCTCGCGAGGACTCACGCGAGACGGGGCGCCTCGGCGACCGCGTCGAGCACGTCGTCCAGGGCGCAGGCGAGGACGCCGGCCGTGGGGTACCGCCGTGCCGGGTCGGTCTGGAGGGCCGTCCGGAGAACCTCCCCAACGTAACGCCCGATGAGGGCGCCCGACGCACCGGGGGCGGCCTCCGAGAGGTCGATCTCCGCGTCCGTCTCGCCGCCGACGGCCCAGGGGACGTGCGTGCGGCGGCCCTCCAGCACCTCGCGGATCACGAGCCCCAGCGCGTACACGTCGGCCGCGGTGCCGACGGGCTCGCCGAGGATCTGCTCGGGCGCGGCGAACTCGGGCGTGAGGCCGAGCCGCCGGCCGCTCGCGGGCGCCGCCGGGTCGCGGAGGTCGCGCGCCAGCCCGAGGTCGAGCACCACGACGGTCCCGTCCGGGCGGAGGACGAGGTGGTCGGGCTTGAGGTCGCCGTGGACCACCTCCTGCTGGTGGAGGCCGTCGACGGCGCGGCAGACGCGCCACAGCAGCAGGAGCCGCTCCCAGACGGTCTGGTCGCGCGCGACGGCGCTCACGGACCGCCCCTCGATGCGCTCCAGGGCGAGGTAGGCCCGGCCGTCGGCGCTCTCGCCCGCGTCGAGGAGGTGGGCGACGGCGGGGGTCGGCAGGCGTTGCAGGAGGCGGGCCTCGTGGGCGAACAGGGCGGCCGTCTCGTCGCCGGAGCGCTTGGCCAGCTTGACGGCCGCACGCTGCGGCCCGGCGGCCGTCGGGCGGATGGCGACGTAGACGGTGCTCAGGCCGCCCGTGCCGATCCGCGCGCCGAGGACCCAGGGTCCGGCGTGGGTCGGCGCCTCCAGACCGTCGGCCCCGGCGAGGTGGAGGGGGCCGGCGAGGAGTCGGTCGAACAGCGCCTCGGCCTGCTCGGCCTCGGGCGCGTCGTCGGGGAGGTCGGCCGGGTCTGGTGGGGCGGCCATCACGGTCAGGCCTCGGCCGTCAGTTCGCGGTACAGCCAGACGCGCACCGACCGCCAGCAGCGGGTCACGGTGGCGGGCGAGAGGCCGAGCGTGGCGGCGGTCTCATCGACGGTGAGGCCCGCGAAGAAGCGGCACTCGACCACGCGAGCGCCGCGGGCGTCGACCCGTTCGAGTCGCTTCAACGCCTCGCCGATGCCCGCGATCTCGGCGGCCTCGGTGTCGGTGACCACGACCGCGGCCGTCTCGTCGAGCGACAGCGGCCGCCGCCCGCCGCCGCGCTTCTGCGTGCAGCGCGCCTCGGCGTACGTCAGGAGCACCTGCCGCATGGCGCGCGAGAGCGTCATCATGTAGTGGGCGCGGCTCCGGAAGGCCATCGAGGAGCGGGCCAGCTTGAGGTACGCCTCGTGGACGAGCGCGGTCGTGCAGACCGACGGCGTGCCCATGTAGCGGAGCCGGTGGACGCTCGCCATCCGGCGAAGCTGCTCGTAGACGCGGGCGCCGTTCTCGGGCGCGTCCGGGCGGTGGCCGACGACGTCGAGCAGGCGGGCGACGTCGATGTCGAGCGTCTCGTCGTCGATCCCGTCGGGAGGGGCGGACGGGACCGGAAGCGCCGGGGGCGCCTCTGCGGGGAGGGGCAGGGTAGCAGTCATGGGGTAGGGCCAGGGAAACACACGCCGACGCACTCCAGTGTGAGCGCGGGAAGGCCGAACGGACTGCGATGCCGTCCTCCGGGGCGTTCGGCCAACCCCCTGTTCATACGTCGTCTGAGTATAGAGAGGATCATCCGAACGCCAACCGAAGCGGCGTGGACCGGACGGGCTCACCTCTGAACGCAGGAACCTCGCCGAGAACCGATCATCCACCGCCCATGCGCCTGCTCTCCCCCCTCCTCGTGGCCGCGCTGGCGGCCGTCCTCCTGACCGGCTGCGACCTCTCGGGTCGCGTCGAGGCCGAGATCGAAGCGGCGCTCCCGGAGGCGCTGGGCCCGGCCGACTCCTACGACGCCACCGTCGAGGGCCTCCGCCTCGGAGACGGGACAGCCGAGGCGGTGCAGGTGGTCGGGCGACGGGTGGCGCGCGAGGACGCGCCGGTCGTGGACCGCCTCGACATCGACCTGCGGGGCGTGGCCTTCGACCGCAGCACGCGGCGGCTGACACGCGTCGAGAGCGCCCGCGGAACGGCCCGCCTCCTCCCGTCCGACCTGTCGGCCTACCTCGGCACCCAGCGCGGCGTCGCGGACGCGCGCCTGACGCTGGCCGCGCCGGACCGCATGACGATCCGGCTGGAGGGCACGCTCCAGGGCGTCCGCATCCCCGTGGGGGCGGAGGTGCGGGGGCGGCTCGTGGCCCGCGGCGGCGTGGTGGACCTGGAGGTCGAGAGTGTCCGCGCGGCCGGGATCGGGCTGGGCGGGACGCTGGCGCGGGCGGTCTCCCAGCAGATCAACCCCGTGGTGGACCTGACGGACGAGGACCTGCCGCTCCGGGTGACGAGCGTCCGCGTGGCGGAAGGGGCGCTCGTGATGGAAGCGACCGGTGACCCGACCGGGATGGAACTCCGGCGGGCGCGCTGAGCGCCGACGGCCAACACCTCCTCACACTGCCCGGACCGGGGACTACTCCTCGTCGTCGCTGGTGACCCAGGCGGTCCACCAGAGGTCGCGGAGCATCGCGGCCCCCGCGGCGAGGCGGTCGACGGCGAAGGCGCGGTGGGCCTCGCCGGTCGTCTCAGGCCCGAACGACTCGGCCTCGTCGAGCTCGTAGAGCGGCACGACGAGCTCGTGGGTGGTGGCGACGTAGTCCCAGATGGCGGGGCGCAGAGGCCCGAGGTCCCGAGTCGGCGCGGTGAGCGCGGCCTCGACCTCCGGGAGGGCGATGTGGGACTCCACGTAGGCGCTCTCGAACCGGTAGTGGATGCCGCGCTCCAGGGTGGCGAAGCGGCCGTCGTCCCCCGCCCACCCGTTGAAGTGGATGGTGGTGTGGTGGGGGTTGGCGCCGTCGGCGACGTAGTGGCCGAGGATGCCGGCGTCGTTGAGGATGCGGGCCTCGATCCAGGCGCGCTCCTGGTCGGTCTCGGCCGCACGCCACAGGCGGAAGCCGATGCGGATGCGCTGGGTCAGTTCGAGAATGACGTAGGGCAACAGGCCCACCTTCCCGGAGCGCTCGCCGTGGGCGACGAGCGAGTCGGCGAAGGCGAGGCGGTCGGTGGCATGGAGGGCGCTATCCGGGACCAGTTCCAGGTCGATGTAGTGCTCGGCGGCGCCGGCGTTGCCGAGGGCGCGGTCGAGGTCGCCCTCGGTGCGGGAGCGCCAGCGGTCGGGCTCGGGGTTGAGGTAGGACAGCTGCTCGGCGGCGTCGCGGAAGAACGACGGCATGGCGTCCGGGAGGGCGTCGGTGGCGGCGCGGCCGATGAGGCGGTGGCCGTGCTCGCCCCAGCGCGGCGTGGGCGGGTCGGTGGACGCGGAGGCCGAGGCGGCAAAGGCGAGGACGAGGAGCAGGACGCGGGTCACGGGGAAGGCGGTCGTGGAGCGGGGAGGGTAACGCCGCCCGGGGCCGGTCCGGTGTGACGATTCGGAGGCCCCGTCCCTCTTCGTCTCCCATCGGCGTCGCGACTACGCCGTCGCACCTCCCTGGCGCGAGTGACGAGGGATCGGGACGAAACCTGAACACCGTCTGAACAACGGGCCCCGACCCTGCCGTTCGTCGCCCACCTGGCTGCCTGCGACCCCGACGCTGCCGCCGCGGGCCGGGTGGACAGGTCGGCTCGCCTCGGGACGGAGACCGCGACACCAAGCCTGGCGAGACAGACCGCCAGATCGAGGCCGTCCTGACCGAGACGCAGGTCGCGGCCTACCGCGAGTGGCGGCGGCGCAGCCGCGGCCACAGGGCACGCTGCCGCCGCGGACGCCGTAGCCTTCGGCGTGACCTCCCGCGCGCGCCTCAGGCGTCCGCGAGCGCGCGGCGGACCTCGCCGAGGAGCGGTCTCGTGGCCGGGTCGTCGGGGGCCAGCGCGGCCTCGGCGGCCCGGAGCTCGGCGCGGCCGTCCGCGCGGCGGCCCTGGGCGACGAGCGCGAGCCCGAGTTGCGCTCGGCCCAGCGCCCGCAGCGCGTCGTCGTCGTTGGCCTCGGCGATCCGGAGCGCGTCGCGGGCGGCAGCCTCGGCGGCAGCCGACTCGCCGAGCCGGTTCCGCGCCCAGGCGAGTTCGGCGATCCGCTGTCCGGTCCACACGATCTCGCCCAGCCCCACCCCTCCCAGCACCACGCGCGCCGAGTCCAGGTACGCCGTTGCGGCTCGGTTCTGACCATCCAAGAGGTAGATCGTGCCGAGGATCCCCAACGCCTCTCCACCCCGGAGACTGGAGATTCCGAAAAGCTGACGGATGCCTTCCACCGCTCCGCGCGAAATACCCACCGCCTCGCGACCCTGCCCGTCTTTTGCCAACGCCAGCGCGAGGGCATTCCGGTTGTAGAACAGCGCGCTGGAGTCAGGCTTTTCTGACTGTTCCGTGAGGCGTACGGACTCGCGGAGTGCCTCCACAGCGTCGCCGTGGCGCCCGTCCGCACTCAGCGCGTCGCCGAGGGCCTGGTACGCATGCCCCCAGTTTCGCTCGGCAGCGCCCCCTCCCCGTGCCATCTCGACGGCGCGGGTTGCCCAGTCCACCGCCGCACCGGTGTCCCCGTTCTCCGTGTGGAGCCACGAGTAGTCCCGCATCACGCTGAAGAGGAGGAGATTCCTGTCATCCAGTGGGGTGAGTTCTGGTCCTCCTTCCCGCACAGCACGAGACGCGAAGGTGTGCGCAAGGTCGATGTAGCTGAGCGCGGAGCGGAGATCTCCTTCGGCACCGCGGAGCCGTGCGAGGGCGTTGTAGGCCTGCCCGAGTTCCAAGGGCGGGGTCGTGGTCGAGTCGAGAAGGCTGACGCTCGCGGTCAGGAGGGAGTCTGCGAGAGCGGCATCGCCCAGGTTGAGATAGGTCTCCCCGAGCATGGCGAGAAGGAAGCCGCGAAGCGGATCGGATTCCAGAGCACCGACGCGTTCCAGACCGAGGTCAAGCGCCTCGCGGGCTGTGAGCACGCGGCCATCCGTCACGTCTGGATTGGCGCTCTCGAAGATGTCCAGGAGCACCTGCGCCGCCGTGGTGGCCTGCTCCGCCGAGCGCTCGGCGCGATGCGCTTGCGCCTCCGACTCAGCAAGCGCCTCGCGCTCCGCTGAGAGAGAGAGCAGCGAAAACCCGAGCCCGCCGACGAGCGCAAGCACGGCGACGGCCGCTGCGACGACGGGCACCCGGTTGCGGCGCACGAAACGGCTGGCGACGTACGCCAGCGAGTCCGGCCGGGCCTCGACGGGGCGGCCGTCGAGGTGGCGGGCGAGGTCGTCGGCGAGGTCGGCGGCAGAGGCGTAGCGCCGGGCGGGGTCCGGGTGGAGCGCCTTGAGGCAGATCGTGTCGAGGTCGCCGCGGAGCATGCGGGAGCGCGTAGTCGGCTCCGCCAGCGGCGCGTCGGTCGGCTCCGTGACCACGCGCGAGGGCCGGGTCGGCTCGGTCGTCGGCGGGCCCGTCGCCGAGTGGTCGTCGTGCGGGCGGCGCCCCGTGATCAGTTCGTAGAGGAGCGCGCCGAGGCCGTACACGTCGGCTGCCGTCGTGACCGTCGTCGTCGGCTCGTAGAGTTCGGGCGCCGCGTAGGCCGGCGTCAGCATCCGCATGCCGGTCCGCGTGAGCGGGAACGCGCCGGTGCCATCGTCCCCGGCCGCTTCCATCAGCTTGGCGATGCCGAAGTCTAGGACCACCGGCCGCGCCGCGCCGTCGCGCTCGGTCACGAGCACGTTGGACGGCTTGAGGTCGCGGTGGACCACGAACCGGCGGTGCGCGTGGTCGACGGCCCGCGCCACCTCGGCCATCAGCCGCACGCGGTCGCGCAGGCCGAGGTCGCGCGCGTCGGCCCAGGTCGTGAGCGGCTCGCCGTCGACGAACTCGGTGACGAGGTACGGCACGCCGTCGTCGGTCTCGCCGCCGTCAAGGAGGCGCGCGATGCCGGGGTGGTCCAGCGTGGCCAGGAGCTCGCGCTCGCGGCGGAGCCGGGCGGCCACGTCGGACCCGGCCAGCGTCAGCGACTGGCGGACAACCTTGACGGCGACGGTCTGGTCGAAGGCGCCGTCGGCCCGGTGGGCACGGTACACCCGTCCCATCCCCCCTTCCCCCACGAGCGCCTCGATCCGGTACGGCCCGACCCGCTCGCCCTCCACCACGCCCCCCCCGTCGTCGGCGAGGGTCTCGACGACCCGTTCGGGGTGATCGAGGAGTGGGTCGTCAGCGAGGGCCACCGCCAGCAGGCGCTCGACGTCGGCGCGCAGGTCGTCGTCGAGCGTCGCGAGGTGGGCGGCTCGCTCGTCCTCCTCGAGGTCGAGGGCGCGGGCGAGTTCGGCGTCGATGACGCTCCAGCGTTGGGAGTCCATGCCCGGTCAGAGGATGTCGTGGAGATGGGCCTTGGCACGGGCCCAGTCGCGGGCGGCCGTGCGCACGGAGATGCCGAGCGCCTCGGCGGCCTCGGCCACCTCCAGGCCGCCGAAGAAGCGGAGTTCGACCAGCTCGGCCAGGCGGGCGTCGCGGGCGGCGAGCTGTTCGAGGGCGTCGTCCACCGCGAGGACCTGCTCGGAGGTTGTCTCCGCGAGGCCGGCCAGGTCGGCGTCGAGCGTGACCGCGCGGGCGGCGCCCCCCCGCTTGGCTGCGTTGCGCGCCCGGGCGCGGTCGGTCAGGATCTGCCGCATCGCACGTGCCGCGACGGCCGCAAAGTGGGCCCGGTCGGACCAGTCGCCCCCCTCGACCAGCTTGAGGTACGCCTCATGGACAAGGCCGGTCGCCGAGACGGTCACCACGCCGGACTCGCCGGCGATCCGGGCCTGAGCCAGCCGCCGGAGCTCGCCGTAGACGTGGGGAAACAGCGCGTCCGCCGCACGTGCGTCGCCCTCGCGGGCGGCCTGGAAGAGGGCGGTGGTCTCGGCACGAAGCATGGGAGCGGCCTCGATGGTAACGGGTTTTTATTCGGGCCGCCACTTTTCTCAGGCACGGTGGCAGTCGACGCGCCAGGATTCCGCTTACGGGGTGGCTCACCCTTCCCCCATGCTCTCCCGGTCGCCCGACACCGCCTTCCCCCGCCTGCTCCGCCCCAGCCCCGCTCCGTGGTCCCCCCAGGCCAACGCGGGGGTGCCGGGCCGCGACGGGCGCGCGACGACTCGGGCGGCCGACCCGGGGAGCGAGCCCCCCTCGGTTCGGGCGACCGCCCCGGACGCCCGCGCCGACGGGCCGACCGCCGGCAAGCCGGTCGCCGTGCTCGTCGGCGAGGCCCGGCGACTGGCGCCCGCGCTGGCCGACGCGTTCGCCGTCGTGCTCACGCCGACCGCCGAGGCGGCCCAGGCCGCCGTGGCCGCCGACGTGCCCGGCCTGGTCGTCTCGGCCCTCCGGCTCCCCGACGCGGACGGCCTGGCGCTCACGGCGGCGCTCGAGGCCGATCCCCGAACGCGCGACGTGCCGGTCGTGCTACTCTCGCCTCGGGCCTGCCACGACCGGCTCGTCGTGGCGCTCGCCCGAGGCCGCCCCACCCCGCCCGACCTCCCCCACCTCATCGCGGACATGGTGGGGGTCGCGCGCGAGCGGCTGGGCGACCCGGCGTTCGGGGCCGTCGAGCTCGCCCGGGCCGTCGGGCTCAGCCCGCGCCAGCTGCGGCGGCGGGTGCGCGACGCCACCGGCGAGACGCCCGGCGCGTTTCTCCGCCGGCTCCGCCTGGAGCACGCCGCAGCGCTCCTGGCCGGCGGCACCCGGTGCGTGAAGGAGGTGGCCCACCGGGTCGGGTTCCGGAGCGTGTCGGGGTTCCGGGCCGCCTTCCGCGCGGCGTTCGGCGTCGCGCCCTCCGCGTTCGAGGGCCCCGCGCCCGACGGCTGACCCGGTGCCCGCAGGTCTCCCATAAGACACCGGGGCCGAACACCGAACCGACGTCCGGAATCCGGCGGCTTTCGTCCGATTCCCAGCGGTTTATGCCGGGCCATGGAGCCGGGCGGACGGGAGGTTGTCCGGTCCCCACATCTACTCACGTGTGTAGCGAGAGGCCGCCCTGGTTCCGGCCCTCCGCGCGCTCCCGCCGCCCGACGTGACGCGGCCGTGGCAGTCGGGGCCTCGATTTCTCGCTATCGGACTGACACCCTCTTTGGCAACGCAGCGCGACCGAACGCCCACGCTGCGCCGCCCCGTCCCACCGACACCCTCCATGACCCTTCGCTCCACCCTCCTCGCGCTGGCGGCCCTCGCCGCCCTCGCCCTCGCACCTTCCGCCGCGGCCCAGAATACGGCCTACGCCACCGGGCTTGACTCGCCGACCGCCCTCGCCGTGCTGGCCGACGGCCGCGTCTTGGTCGCCGAGCGCGACGCCGACCGGGTCTCGGCGCTCTCGCCCGAGGGCGCGCGGACCGACTTCGCCACCGGGCTCTCCGGGCCGAGCGACCTCGCGGTGCTCGCCGACGGCCGCGTCTTGGTCTCCGAGGCTGACGCCGGCCGAGTCTCGGCGCTCTCGCCCGAGGGCGCGCGGACCGACTTCGCCGCCGGGCTCAACTCGCCGAGAGGCCTCGCGGTGCTCGCCGACGGCCGCATCCTCGTCGCCGAGTCCAACGCCGGCCGGGTCTCGGCGCTCTCGCCCGAGGGCGAGCGGACCGACTTCGCCACCGGGCTCTCCGCGCCGAACGGCCTCGCGGTGCTCGCCGACGGCCGCGTCCTCGTCTCCGAGCCCTCCGCCGGCCGGGTCTTGGCGCTCTCGCCCGAGGGCGAGCGGACCGACTTCGCCACCGGGCTCGGCCAGCCGATCGGCCTCGCGGTGCTCGCCGACGGCCGCGTCCTCGTCGCCGAGTTCAACTTCAGCCGGGTCTTGGCGCTCTCGCCCGAAGGCGCGCGGACCGACTTCGCCACCGGGCTCGAAGGGCCGTTCGCCCTCGCGGTGCTCGCCGACGGCCGCGTCCTCGTCGCCGAGTTCAACGCCGGCCGGGTCTCGGTGATCGGGCAGGTGGACCCCGGCCCGACCGTCTTCGCCACCGGGCTCGAAGGGCCGGCCGGCCTCGCGGAGCTTACCGACGGCCGCGTCCTCGTCGCCGAGTACTTCGCCGGCCGGGTCTCGGCGCTCTCGCCCTCGGGCGAGCGGACCGACTTCGCCACCGGGCTCAACACGCCGGAGGGCCTCGCGGTGCTCCCCGACGGCCGCGTCCTCGTCGCCGAGGCCTTCGCCAGCCGGGTCTCGGCGCTCTCGCCCGAGGGCGAGCGGACCGACTTCGCCACCGGGCTCGACGGGCCGGAGGACCTCGCGGTGCTCGCCGATGGCCGCGTCCTCGTCTCCGAGCGCTTCGCTGGCCGGGTCTCGGCGCTCTCGCCCACGGGCGAGCGGACCGTCTTCGCCACCGGGCTCGACGGGCCGGAGGGCCTCGCGGTGCTCCCCGACGGCCGCGTCCTCGTCACCGAGTCCAACGCCGACCGGGTCTCGGCGCTCTCGCCCGAGGGCGAGCGGACCGACTTCGCCACCGGGCCCGACGGGCCGAACAGCCTCGCGGTGCTCGCCGATGGCCGCGTCCTCGTCTCCGAGCGCTTCGCAGACCGGGTCTCGGCGCTCTCGCCCGAGGGCGAGCGGACCGACTTCGCCACCGGGCCCGACGGGCCGTCCGGCCTCGCGGTGCTCGCCGACGGCCGCGTCTTGGTCGCTGAGGTCGGCACCGGCCAGGTCACGGTGATCGGGCAGGTGGAGGTCGAGCCCGAGGGGCCGGTCGTCGTCGCCGAGGACCTCGGCCAGCCCGAGACCGTCCTCGCCCTCCCCGACGGCCGCATCGTGGTTTCCGAGGTCGACGGTGGCCGGGTCTCGTTCGTCAACCCCGACGGGACCGTCACGCCGCTCGCCACCGGGCTCAGCCGTCCGGCCGGGCTCGCGCTCTTCGACGGCCGCCTCCTGGTGGCCGAGACCCAGGGCGGTCGCGTCTCCTCGATCGACCTTGCCACCGGCGCCCGGACCGACTTCGCGACCGGCCTCCAAGCCCCCTACGCGCTGATCCCGTTCTCGGCCTTCGGCGGCGGCGTCTTCGTTTCCGAGGTCGACGGCGACCGGGTCTCGATCCTGGATGCCCAGGGCAACCGGACCGACTACGCCACCGGCCTCGACCGGCCCTACGGGCTCAGCATCAACTCGGATGGGCAGCTCCTCATCGCTGAGGCGGGCCGGAACCGGGTCTCGGTGTTCGACGGCGCCCAGCTCACCTCGTTCGCCGCCGGGCTCGGAGACCCCCGCGGGCTGCTCACCCTTCCCGATGGCAACGTGCTCGTTGCCGAGGTCGGCGCCGGTCGCGTCTCTACCCTCACCCCCGACGGCGTCCAGATCGACTTCGTGACCGGCCTCGACGGACCGACCGGGCTCGCGCGCCTTGCCAACGGGAGCGTCTTGATCGCCGAGTTCGGCGGCGGCCGCATCCTCCGCGTCGGCGACGACGCAGGCGGCCCGATCACGGTCGCCGAGCAGGGCGACGCCCCGGCGCTGCCCGACGCGCCCCAGGACGCGAGGGGCGCGACGACGATCACCGGTGAGATCGACGACCCCGAGTCGGCCGACTGCTACGCCGTCGAGGTCACCGACGTGAGCGCGTTCAGCGCCTCCACGCTGGGCGGCACCACCGTCGACACCGACCTCATCCTGTTCACCGACGGCAACGTCGCCGTGGTGGCCAACGACGACGCCGACGGCACGTTGCAGTCCCGCATCCCCGCCGGTGCCCTCGACGGCCGCGGCCTGGAGGCCGGCACCTACCGGCTGTGCGTGACGGTCGCGGGCGCCAACCCGACCAACGCGGCGGGCGAGCAGATCATCGCTGTCCAGAACCAAGAATTTGAGGCCGTCCGCTCCGCCTCGGCCCCGAACGGCGACTTCACCGTCGCCGCGTTCCCGGTGTTCACGGGCCAGTCGGGCGCCTACCAGATCACGCTGACGGGCGTCGGGTCGGGCGCCGGGCCGGTCGCGTCCGAGACCGCCCCCGAGGCGGGCGCGCTGGCGCTGGCGGTGTGGCCGAACCCGACCGCCAGCCGGGCGCGCGTGGCGTTCGCGCTCGCCGAGGCGGGCGAGGTCGAGGTGGCCGTGTTCGACGCGCTCGGCCGCCGGGTCGCCGTGGCCGCCGAGGGCCTTCGCGCAGCGGGCGACCACGAGGTGACGCTCGACGTGGCCGCGCTGGCGACGGGCGTCTACGTGGTCCGGGTGCGGGCCGACGGCGCCGTCTCCGCGCGGACGCTCACGGTCGTCCGCTAGTCCCATGCCGCGCCTCGGTGCTGCCGTCGGCCGAGGCGCGGCCTGCTCTGCCCCCGATCCCGCCATGACCCGCTTCCTTCTGCTCCTCCTCGTTGCCTTCGCCGCGCTTCCCGCGCGGGCACAGACCCCCCTCCCGGTATCGAACGCGGAGTTGATTCGCGACCACCTCTACCTCTCGCCGAGCGGAAGCCACTTCCTCCTCTTCCGCCCCGACGGAGACCTCGTCGTGGTCGACACCGACGGCCAGATCGTCTGGGGGCTGGGTGGGATGGGCGTCGCGGTCCAGGGCGCCGACCGCGCCGCGATGCAGCCCGACGGCACCCTCGCCGTCTATGCCGCCGACGGCGCGCGCCTCTGGTCGGCGCTCGCGGACGCGCCCGGCCCCGGTGCCGCCCTCACGATCTCGGCCGACGGCGACCTCCAGATCGTCACCGAGGCCGGTCCGGTCTGGTCGGCTCGGACCGGCGCGCTCCGCCCGGTCGAGGGCTGCGCGCCGGTCGAGGACGCCGCAGGCGGGATGCTGCCCCCCGGCGCGACACCGGCCTACGTGGCCTACATCGCGTGCATCGAGCGGCTCGCACACGACGAGGCGAACCGGGCGCGCGAGGCGGCCGGCCTCGGCCCTCTCGCGTGGTCCGACGCGTTCGCCGCCGTCGCCCGAGCCCACAGCGAGGACATGGTCCGCCGGGGCTACGTCGCGCACGACACGCCCGAGGGCCTGACGTTCTCGGACCGGATGGAGGCCGCCAGCCTGGACTGCTCGGGCCGTCGGGCCGAGAACATCGCCGGGGCCCACGCGGTCGGCCTCGAATACGTCAACGACGCCGACGAGGTGGTGTCCGTCGAGTGGCTGCCCCAGCGCGAGGTCGGCGCGGCCCCCGTCGTCTCGTGGATGAACAGCCCGCCGCACCGGCGGAACCTCCTCAACCCCGACCACCACCGTCACGCGATCGGGGTCGCCTGGGACGCCGAGGCGCAGATGTACCGGGCCACGCAACTCCTCTGCGAGTAGACAGGAACGGCCAGGGACGGCACGCCGCGGGTCCGCCTCCTCCGGGAGCGGACCCGCTCGCGTTCCGCGTTTCCTGACGATCATCGCCCGCGCGGCGTGGTCGTCAGGCGGGGACCAGCACCACTCCCGCCCACGGCCCGAGCACCACCGTTCCGCCCACCTCGGTGCTCTCGTCGGCACGGTCGGTCGCCAGCCGGACCGTCCCGCCGCGGAACGCTGGCGGGACTGTCACCTCGGCCGCCCCGTCGCCGAGGTGGAGCAGGACGAGGGTGTCGCCGCCGCGCGTGAACGCGAACACGTCGTCGGGCACGTCGTCCAGCGGGGCGTAGTCGCCGGACTGGAGCGACGCCGAACTGGCACGTACCGCCAACGCGCGCCTGTAGAACGCGAGGGGCGAGTCCGGGTCGGCCGACTGGGTGGCGACGTTGACCGTCGCGTGGTCCGGGTGGAGCGGGAGCCAGAAGGCCGACGGCTCGGCGTCCGAGAAGCCCGCGCCGGGCGAGGCGTCCCACGCCATCGGCGTGCGGCAGCCGTCGCGGCTCAGCGCCGGGATGCCGCTGCGGAAGGCCCACGGGTCGCGGCGCTGGTCCAGCGGCACATCGACTTCTTCCAGGCCCAGTTCGTCACCGTAGTAGAGCGTCGGCGCGCCGCGCAACGTGAGCAGCAACAGCCCGGCCAGGCGGACCGACGCGGGGCCGAGCCGGGTCGCCAGGCGCCGCTCGTCGTGGTTGCCGAGGACGTAGTTCGGCCACGCGCCCTCCGGCAGCACGGCTTCGATGGCGTCGACGTGGGCGCGCACGTCCGCCGCTGTCCAGGGCGTCGGGAGGAGGCCGAAGTTGAACGGCATGTGGAGCCCGCTGAGCGAGCCCCCGGCGGTCGGTGTGCCGTAGTAGCCGGCCCAGCGGCCGAGGTCGTCGAAGTCGTGGATCTCGCCGATCGTGACGCGCTCGGCGTCGTCGAAGGAGTCGACGGTCTGGCGGATGCGCGCGAACCAGTCGTGGACGTCCGGGTGGCCCTTGTCGTGGACGTGGACGAGCGTGTCGTAGATGCCCATCGCCTTGTGCATCTGGCCGGTCCTCTCGGCGAGCGGGTTGTCACGGTAGGCCGGGTCCTTCGCGATCTGGTGCGCCACGTCGATCCGGAAGCCGTCCACCCCGCGCGCCATCCAGAAGCGCAGCGTGTCCATCATCTCGTCGACGACGGCCGGGGTACGCCAGTTGAGGTCCGGCTGCTCGCGCAGGAACGAGTGGAGGTAGTACTGGCCCGTGGTCTCGTCCAGCGTCCAGGCCGGGCCGCCGAAGTAGCTGACCCAGTTGTTGGGCGGCCCGCCGTCGGGCGCCGGGTCACGCCAGACGTACCAGTCGCGCTTGGGGTTGTCGCGCGAGGCGCGGCTCTCGACGAACCACGCGTGCTGCTCCGAGGTGTGGTTGGGCACGAAGTCGACGATCAGCTTCAGCCCGAGCCCGTGCGCCGTCTCCGCCAGCCGGTCGAAGTCGGCCAGCGTGCCGTAGGGCGGGTCCACGTCGCGGTAGTCCGACACGTCGTACCCGAAGTCGGCCTGCGGGGACGGGTAGAACGGGCTCAGCCAGACCGCGCCGACGCCGAGGTCGGCGAGGTACGGAAGCCGCGCGGTGATGCCGGGCAGGTCGCCCAAGCCGGAGCCGGTCGAGTCTTGGAAGGAGCGGGGGTAGATCTGGTAGACGACGGCCGTCTGCCACCACGGACGAGACATGCGGGTACAGGGGTCAGGGTGGCAGGAAAGATGCAACCGCCTCGGCGCCGAGGCGGGCAACCTCGCGACCGAGGCTCCGTCCGACGACGGCCCTGCTCCGCGCCCATGTCTCGCCGCCTGCTCTTCTTGCTCACGGCCCTCACGGGGGTCGCCCTCGGTCTCGTCGCCGCCAACCGACCGCCGGCCCCGCTCCCGCCCGGCACCGAGGCCGACCGCGTCGTGGTCGACAAGAGCGACCGCACCCTGACGCTCCTGCGCGACGGCACCGTCCTGGCGACCTACCCGGTCTCGCTGGGCGCCGCGCCCGTCGGCCACAAACAGCGGGAGGGCGACGAGCGGACGCCCGAGGGCACCTACGTCCTCGACTGGCGCAACGCCGAGAGCATCGCCCACCGCTCGATCCACGTCTCGTACCCCGACGCCGACGATGTCGCGCGCGCCGAGGCCGCAGGCGTCGCGCCGGGCGGCCAGATCATGGTCCACGGCATCACGAACGGCCTCGGCTGGCTCGGCCGCCTCCATCTCCTGGCCGACTGGACCGACGGCTGCATCGGGGTCACGAACGCGGAGATGGACCAGATCTGGGACGCCGTCGCCGACGGCACGCCCATCGAGATCCGCCCGTGACCCCGCCCGCCTCGGTGCCGAGGCGGACGACTCGCCGTCCTACCGGTACCCCTGCGCCTGCAGCTCGAACAGCTCCGCGTAGCGCTGCCCGTTCGCCAGCAGCTCCTCGTGCGTGCCGACCTCCTCGATGCGGCCTTGTTCGAGGACCAGAATCCGGTCCGCCATGCGGACGGTCGAGAAGCGGTGCGAGATGAGCACGGCCGTCTTGCCCTGCGTGAGGTCCTTGAAACGCTCAAAGACCTCGTACTCGGCGCGGGCGTCGAGCGCGGCCGTCGGCTCGTCCAGAATCAGGAGCTGGGCGTCGCGCATGTAGGCACGGCCGAGCGCCACCTTCTGCCACTGGCCGCCCGAGAGTTCCGTCCCCGTCTTGAAGCGGCGCCCGAGCGTCTGGTCGTAGCCCTCCGGCAGGGACGCGATGACGGCGTCGGCGAGGGAGCGTTCGGCGGCCGTCTCGATGCGCGGTCGGTCGGCCCGCTCCTCGATGCGCCCGACGGCGATGTTCTCGGCCGCCGAGAGATGGTAGCGGACGAAGTCTTGGAAGATGACGCCAACCGCCGACCGCAGGCTGTCGAGGTCGTAGTCCCGCAGGTCGACTCCGTCGAGCAGCACGCGGCCCTCGTCGGGATCGTAGAGGCGCGCGAGCAGCTTGACGAGCGTCGTCTTGCCCGCGCCGTTCTCGCCGACGAGGGCCAGCGCCTCGCCCGCGCGCAGCGTGAACGACAGGTCGCGGACGGCCCAGTGGTCCGAGCCGGGGTACCGGAAGCCGACGCCTTCGAACCGGAAGCCCTCCTGGATCACCTCCGGCACCGGCCGCGCGTCCGGCTTCGAGACGACGGTCGGGACGATGTCGAAGAACGAGAACAAGTCGGCGAGGTAGAGCGCCTGCCCGCTGACGGTCGAGAACGTCTGGAGCATGCTCTGGAGCAGGTTGCGCATCCGCCCGAACGAGCCCGCCAGGAACGTCAGGTCGCCGATGGAGAAGGCGCCCGCCGCCGTCCGGTAGACGATGAACGCGTAGGCGACGTAGTAGCCCAGGCTGCCGACCATCGAGAGGAGCCCGCCCCACGACGCCCGGCGGATGGCGAGCGTCCGGTTGGCGCGGTAGTAGGCGTCGGCGAGGTCGTGGTAGCGCTGAGCGAGGTAGTCGTTGAGGCCGAACACCTTGACCTCCTTGGCCGTCTCGTCGCTCGCGCCGACGTAGCGGAGGTAGTCCAGCTCGCGCCGCTCGGCGGTCCACGAGTAGGCCAGCGAGTAGCTCTGGGCGTTGAAGTGGGCCTCACCCAGGAAGGCCGGGATGAGCGCCACGATCAGCAGCAGCAGCAGCAGCGGCGCGTAGGCCGCCAGACCGATGGCCAGCGTGGCGATGGTGACGGCGTCCTGCGCCTGCCCCAGGATCTGGCTCAGCAGCGTGATCCGGCCGGTCGTCTGCCGCCGGGCGCGCTCCAGGTGGTCGTAGAAGTCGGCGTCCTCGAAGTGGGCGAGGTCGAGGGCCGCCGCGTGGCGCATCAGGCGGACGCTCGTCTCGTTCGTGAACAGGTCGCCCAGGAGCGAGTCCACGAGGGCGGTCGCGCGGGCGAGCAGTTCGGAGAGCACCGCCAGCCCGAACTCGATGGAGATCAGCCACAGGAGCCCGTTCAGCTCGTCGCCCCAGGCCGCCAGCCCGTCGAGCGTGAGGGACGCGCCCGCCAGCCGCACCACCTCGTCCACGATCAGCTTGCCGACGTAGAGCATCGACACCGGCAGCAGCGCGCGGACGAGCCGCAGCGCCAGGCTGGCCGCGAACAGCGACGGGCTGGTCTGCCAGACGAGCCGGAACAGCGGCGGCACGTTGCTCAGCGCGCCGACCCGCTCCTTGATCGAGAGGTTCTTGCCGGCAGCGGCCGCGCCGCGCTGTCCCTTCGGAGGCCTGCCGCCGCCGCGTGATGGATTGGTCGCCATGGCCGCTCACACGCGCTGCGCCGCGCCGGGTTCGCCGATGCCAACCGGCCCGCCCCCTGCGAACGGGGACGGGCCGATGACAGAGACACCGACCTCGATCCGCTACGACGCGATGGTCGGCTGCGGGTCGAGCACCTCGAACACGATCTTGGTCGGCTGCGAGGTCACGAAGTCGATGCTGTCGTAGCTCTGCACGGTCGAGCCCGACCCGAAGTACTGGAGCTCGCGCGCCCACATGTTGCTGGGCTTGAGCACGTACATGCGGACCGTGTAGGCCGTCGAGCCGGAGACCGACTGCGGCGCGTTGGCCGAAAACGAGATGCCCCAGGAGTTCGTCTGGGTCGACTGGGCGGTCAGCTCGACCGAGAAGTCCATCCCGACGAGCGCCTTCTCCGAGAACGTCTCCTCGACGAACACCGCCGAGACCGTCGTCTCGGTGCTCTCGCCGATGTACTCGCTGCCCTGGATGCTCAGCCCGACGAGAGCCATCACCTCGTCGATCTGCTCGTACTCGGACGCCGAGCCTCCTGCCCCGTCAACCGTGAACTCGAGGTAGCCGTCGCCGCCCAGGTCCATCGCGTTCGGGCGGACGATGTTCTCCATGTAGCCGCTCGCATACCCGGGGTCCAGGTTCGCCTGCTCCGACGCCGACAACCCGTCGTAGAGCGCCCGCATCCTGGCGTCGATCTCTGAGGCCTGGTACGTGTCGATGTCGCCGGGCGTGTAGGCGTAGGCCGCGAACTGGCCACTCACCCGGTGCGTGTTGATGTCCTTGACCGTCCGGAAGGCGCTGAAGAGCGGCGCGTCGACGCCGTTCGGGATCACCCCGCTGGCGTCGATGAAGAGCGTCGCCATCTCGACGATGTCCGGCGGGCTGGCCCCGTAGTACTCGCCCGTCGCCCCGATCCGGGCGGTGCCAGAGTCCGGTGGGTCCTGAACAGGGGTCGTGTACACCGTGAAGCCGGACGTCGTCTTGACGGTCTGGGTCGCGGTGGCCTCGCCGACCGGCCCTGCACGGAACTCCGTCTCCTCGGCCACGCCCGCGTCCACCTCGGTCTTGATGCCGAACTGGAGCGTCTCCTTCATCCCGACCTGGTTCGAGGTCTGGCTCGACGCGCCATACGTGTACGCGATGATGGGGCTGTTGAACTGGGAGGGCGCCAACGAGCCGAGGTTCTCGTTGGGGAAGGGGAAGCTGTCCATCAGCGTCGACAGCAGCCGCGACGAGGGGTTCGTCGGCGTCATCCGCGAGACCGACGGCACCATCACCGACTGCCCGTAGAGGCCCACCATCACGCGGATGGAATCGTCGTAGAGGATGAGCCCGTACTGGGCCATCGTGGTCGTGTCGGTGAACGACAGCGAGGTCCCGTCCTGCGTGCCCGAGACCGACTGGTCCGAGACCTGATTGGCAGCGATGAAGATGGGCACGCCCATCACGTCCGTGGACTCGGTCGCACCGTACGGCAGCGTGCTATCCGGCCACTCGAACTGGCTGGTCGGCGGAGTGTTCGTATCGAACGTCCGCTGCCGGAAGTCCCGGTCGCTGTTGGAATAGAGGACGTAGAGCCGGCCAGCCGGATCGCGGGTGATCGAGCACCCGGCCGTGACGCCAGCGAGCGTCTGGATCTTCATCACGTCGGACGAGCCTGTCGAGACCGGCGTCCCGTCGTCTCCGATCTTGTAGAGGATGAAGCGGGCCTTGCCGTCGGTGTTCGAGTAGAACGACGCCAGCATCCAGTTGACGCCGCCCGCCTGCGGGAACCACTCCGCGCTCATCTGGCTGTAGCCTCCGTCGATGTTGGAGTTGTAGGACTGCACGTCGAGGTCGGTGCCCTCTGCACCGGTCCAGGTGCTGCCGGTCATCGACAGGTCGTTCGGGTCCAGGACGAGGCTGTGGAGGTTCATGGAGGAGGTCCCGAACCGCAGCAGCACGATCCGGCTGCCGTCCGGCGTGACGGTCGCCGCGAGCGACGAGCTGGAGCTGTAGTCGCTGCTGCCCGCTCTCACCTTCCACGCGGAGGTCTCGTACGTCCCATCCGCATTGCGGATCATCGCGTAGACATCGTCCGAGTTGCTCGTGCCGTCGACCCAGAAGCAGTACACCTTGCCGCCCAGCTCGACAGCCGCAGTGCCATACCTGGCCTTCAGAGACGCGCCGTTCTTCGTAGAGATGCGGCTAGAGGCGCTCGTCTCGGCCCAGTTGCCGTTGGTGGCGACGCTGGTCGGGTCGCCCTCCTGGAGGCCCGACACGTCGAGGGTGACGAACTGCAGGTTGTTGTTCGCGTCGGACATGAAGTACACCAGCGTGCTCCCCTGAAGCGCGAGGCTGCCCCCGTTGCCGGAGTGCTGGCTTCCCGGGGCCGATGGCTTGAACGTAAACGGAAGAGAGACGGACATGAGAAACGGGGTATGGGCGAGAAGAGGAGACTTTGGAGAAGCCTCACGCCCAACACTAGACGCGACACATCGACCTCTTCTCGCGTGATCACCCCAATCGGACTCCTGAACTCCGATCTCCCGGAATCACACGAGTGCTTCCCTTCTCGCATCTCCCGCGCGCGACCGGGCCGCCCCCTGGAGGCGCTCTGCGCCGCACTTGCGCTCCGCCCCGCACCGAACGGCACGACGGGTTAGAGCCGCACCATCTCGCCCTCCTCCGCCACCCGCATCCCCGCTGCCTCGACGGCCTCGCGGGCCGCCCCGGGCCACAGCGCCGGGTTGGTGTGGTTGAGGTGGATGAACCGCACCTTCGCCCGCTCCCGCGCCGGGAGGTCCGCCAGCCGGTCCATCGTCGTCGTGATGAACGGGTGTGGGAAGCCCGACATGTCGCGACCGGGGATCTCGCCGTCGGCGAAGAACGTCGCGTCGAGGTAGGCCACGTCGACCGTCGCGAGCACGTCTTCGAGGCGCGTCCCGGCGTCGTCCCACTCGTGCCAGCTGTCGATGTCGGGGATGAAGAGCGCCGACCGGTCAGGCCCGTCGATGCGGTAGCCGACGACCTCGGAGAACTCCTGTCGGTGCGGCACGAGGAGCGGCGTCACAGACAGCCCGCCGGCCAGCGGCACGGGGACGCCGTCGGCCAGCTCCCGAATCGCGACGTTCTCGTAGCGGACGAGCTGGCTCCACGGGCCGTTCGTCCGCAGAAACGCGGCCATGCGCGGCATCGCGTGGACGGGGACGCCGCGCGCGCCGAGCGACTCGTGGCCGAGGAACATCAGCCCGGTGTAGTGGCCGATGTGGGCGTGCGTGAGGAAGACGCCGTCGACCGCAGGCCCCTCGGTGCGGGGCGCGACGGCGTCCAGGCGGACCAGCTGCTCGGGCAGGTCGGGTGTGGCCTCGAACAGCCAGCGCCCGCCGCTGGCGGGGTCCACCAGCCCCAGGCTGACGACGAGCCGCCGGTACGCGGGGTCGGACCAGCCCGGCGCGTCGAGGTCGCCGGTCTGCGGCACGCCGCCGTCCTGCCCGATCCCGAGCACGACGACGAACGGCGCCTCGGCGGGCTGGGCGGAGGCGGAGGCCATGAGCAAGGCGACGAGGAGGCCGAGGCGGGGCCCCGCGAGCGGGATCTTCGACATGGCAGCAACCTACCCGACCGCTGGTCCATCTGCATCAGGCCGGGGCGCCCGGCGGCGGATAGCCTGCGGCATGCGCCTTGTGTGGGTCGTCCTGTTCCTCGTCCCCGCGGCTCACGCCCAGACGGTCCGCCTCGCGATCCCGCTCGACCGAGGCGGTCCGGTCCGCGCCGGGCTGGACGCGCGCGCCGTCGCCGAGATGACCGCCGTCGCGCTGACGGGCGTGGGGCACCTCGCGGCGTCGCAGGCGGGCGTATCGAACTGGTACGTGCCCGTCGTGATCGTGGGCTGGGGCGGCTACCTGGGGGCGAGGGCCGCGACCGAGCCCCGGTTTCTGGCCGACCTCGGGCTGACCGGCGAGGCCCTCGGCCGGTCGGCTCGGGACACGGCGCTCCTCTCGGCGGGCGCCGTCGTCGCGATGGGCGCCTACGGGGCCGTCAACGGCTCGCTCCGTGTCGAGCCCTCGCTCGTCCCGCTGCTGGTCCTCTACCCCGCGTGGGGGCTCACGCAGCAACTCCTCGTGCAGGGCTTCGTGACGCGACACCTCGACGCCGCGGGGCTCCCCGCGGTCGCCGTCGTCCCGCTCTCGGCCGCCACCTTCGGGTCGGTGCACCTGCCGAACCTGCCGCTGACCGCGGCCACGACCACCCTCGGCGGGGCCTTCGCGGGCCTCTACCTGCGGGATGGGAACGTCTGGCCGCTCGGCGTCGCGCACGGCGCGCTGGGGACACTGTTCTACGTGTGGGTCCTGGACCGCGACCCGTGGGCCGAGTTTACCGGCCGTGAGTAGCCCCGCCTCGGCATCCCGGCCGACCGGGCCGGCGCCGTGCCCGAGGCAGGCGCGGAAGCCCTGTGGGGCAAGCGCTTTCGTCGGGTGTAGGTTCGAGGACCCTCTCCGCTGCCCATGTCCCGGATCCCGTACGCGGGGCGCCTCCCGTACGCCTCGCTCGCCCTCGCCCTGGTGCTCGTCGGCTGCCAGCCGACCGCCCTCCGCCCGGCCGCGACGTCGCCGTCGGTCTCCGCGGATGGGCTCTATCTCCCCGAGCGGGACCTGGGGCCGCTCTTCCAGGCCGTCCAGCTGGCGCGCGTGTTCGAGGACTCCAAAACGTTTGCCGACGCCCGGCCCCTGGTGCCCCCGGCCGACATCGTGGTCGCCTACGCCGAGGCGAAGGACGCGCCCGGCTTCGACCTCGCGGCCTTCGTAGCGGATCACTTCGAGGCCCCCGGTGCCGTCGGCGAGGGGTACCAGGCCGACCGGTCGCAGACGATGGAGCAGCACATCCGCGCGCTCTGGCCCGTCCTCACCCGGCCCCCGGACGACCCGGCGCGCATCACGTCGCTGATTCCATTGCCCAACTCGTACGTCGTCCCCGGCGGGCGCTTCCGAGAGGTCTATTACTGGGACTCGTACTTCACCTTCCTCGGCCTGGCCGAGAGCGGCGAGACGGCCCTGATGCGCAGCGTGCTCGACAACTTCGCGCACCTCATCGAGACCGTCGGCCACGTGCCGAACGGCAACCGGACGTACTACCTCGGCCGCAGCCAGCCGCCCTACTTCGCGGCGATGGTCGGCCTCTACGCGACCGCCACCGACTCGACGCAGGCGCTCCACTACCTCGACGCGCTGGAGGCCGAGCACGCCTTTTGGATGGAGGGCGCCGACGCCCTCGCGCCCGGCACCGCCCACCGCCGCGTGGTGATGCTGGCCGACGGCACGGTCCTGAACCGCTACTGGGACGACGTGCCCGCGCCGCGGCCCGAGTCCTACCGCGAGGACGTCGAGCTGGCGCAGACGCTCCCGGTGGGCCAGCGCGCCGCGCTCTACCGCAACCTTCGCGCCGCCGCCGAGAGCGGCTGGGACTTCTCCAGCCGTTGGATGCGTGACCCGAGCGACCTGCGGACGCTGGAGACCGTCGACCTGGTGCCGGTCGACCTCAACAGCCTGCTCGTCCACGCCGAGCGGACGATCGGCCGCCTCCACGCGCTGAACGGCGACGCCGCCGAGGCCGCCCGCTGGGCTGCGAGGGCCGCGACCCGGAGCGAGGCGCTCCGCCGGGTCGCCTTCGACGACGAGATGGGCGCCTTCTTCGACGTTCGCTGGCGCACCGGCGAGCGCGTCACCGACCGCCCGACGATGGCGATGGCTGCACCTCTCTACTTCGAGGTTGCCAGCGCCGAAGAGGGCACGAGGACGGCGAGGATGCTGGAACGCGACTTCCTCCAGCCCGGCGGCTTCGTGACGACGCTCATCCCGTCGGGCCAGCAGTGGGATGCCCCGAACGGCTGGCCGCCGCTCCAGTGGCTCGGCGCCGAGGGCGCCCGCCGCTACGGCCGCGCCGACCTCGCCGACACGGCGCGCGCCCGCTGGCTCGCCCAGAACCGCCGCGTCTACCAGGCCACCGGCAAGATGACCGAGAAGTACGACGTGGTGGACATCACCCGACCCGCGGGCGGCGGCGAGTACCCGAATCAAGACGGCTTCGGCTGGACGAACGGCGTCGCGCTCACCTTCAGCGCGCAGGAGTAGGCACGGGCCGACCTCACTCTCCGTACGCGCCCACCCGGCCCCTTCACGGCACGCCCCGCCAACCGCTGCTCCTGACCGCCTCGGCACCTCGACCGAGGCGGCCGCGCCACGACGGACTCACGACCCATCCCCTCGCATGGTTTCCCAACGTCGCCTGATCGGCTGGTCGCTCACCGTCGCCCTCGGCGGCTTCCTCTTCGGCTTCGACACGGCCGTCATCTCGGGGGCCGAGCAGGAGATCCAGGCGCTGTGGGGTCTCAGCGATGCACTGCACGGCCTCGCCGTCGCCATCGCGCTGTACGGGACCGTGATCGGGGCGCTGCTGGGCGGCATCCCGTCGGACCGGCTGGGGCGTCGGGCGACGCTGGTGGGCATCGGCGTGCTGTACCTCGTCTCGGCGGTGGGGTCGGCGCTGGCACCCGAGGTGGTGTCGTTCATGGCGTTCCGCTTCCTGGGCGGGCTGGGCGTGGGCGCGTCGTCGGTGGCGGCGCCGATGTACATCTCCGAGATCGCGCCCCCGGACCGGCGCGGACGGCTGGTGGCGCTGTTCCAGTTCAACATCGTGCTGGGCATCCTGGTAGCCTACGTCTCGAACGTCCTCCTCGGCACGGCCGGGCTGGGCTGGCGCTGGATGATGGGCGTCGAGGCCCTCCCCGCCCTCGCGTTCGCCGTCCTCGTGGCCCGCGTGCCGCGCAGCCCGCGCTGGCTGATCGTGAAGCGCGACCTGGAGGCCGAGGCCCGCGCCATGCTCGACCGCGTCGGCTGGAGCCGGACCGAGGTGGACGGCCTCGTGGCCGACATCCGGGGCTCCGTGATCGGCGAGGCGGCGGGGAAGCAGGCCGGGCTCTTCGCGCCCCAGTTCCGGCGGCCGGTGATGCTGGCGGTGCTGTTCGCGTTCTTCAACCAGCTCTCGGGCATCAACGCGATCATCTACTACGCGCCGCGCATCTTCGAGATGACCGGCCTCGGCGAGGCCGCGGCGCTGCTGTCGAGCGCGGGCGTCGGCCTGGTCAACCTCGTGTTTACGATGCTGGGGCTGGTGGTGATCGACCGGTTCGGGCGGCGGAGCCTGATGCTGGTCGGCTCGGTCGGCCTGATCGCGGCGCTGGCGACGGTCGCGTGGGCGTTCACGACCGAGACGTTCGCCGTCGTGCCGCCGCTGCTGTTCCTCTACATCGCGTTCTTCGCGCTCTCGCAGGGGGCCGTGATCTGGGTGTTCATCTCGGAGATCTTCCCGAACCAGGTCCGCGCGGGCGGGCAGGCCCTGGGCAGCTTCACCCACTGGATCCTCGCGGCCGTCGTCGCCAACGTGTTCCCGGTGATCGCGGGGCGCTTCGGCGGCGGGCCAGTGTTCGCCGTCTTCTGCGGCATGATGGTGCTCCAGCTGGTGTTCGTGTGGTTCGTGATGCCAGAGACGAAGAACACGTCGCTGGAATCGCTGGAGCACGAGCTGATCGCGGACTGACCCCGCCCACCTCGGTGCCGAGGCGGAGGACGTCGCCGCGTGCTACTCGACGATGTCGAGCAGCGTGACCTGGAAGTTCAGGGTCGCGTTCGGCGGGATGCCGGGCGGCGGGTCGGCGCCGTAGCCCTCCTCCGGCGGCACCGACAGCGACTTCGTCTCGCCGACGTGCATCCCCGTGATGCCGCTCTGGAAGCCCTGGATCACCTGATCCAGGTTGAACGTGGCCCGCTCGCTCTCGTCGAACACGGACCCGTCCTCCAGGCGCCCCTTGTAGGCGACGACGACCCTGCTGGTGGGCTCGGCGACGCGCGTCGTGTCGACCGCGACGGCAGCCTCGGGAGCGCCCGGAGGGTCGGCGGGCTCGCAGGCCGCGAGGGCGAGGACGAGCAGCAGGGACGAGACGGTGCGCATGGGTCGGCGTGGAGGAAGCCCCGAACCTAGCACCGCCCGCTCCCGACGCGTCGTTACTTGGCCCTGACGCCCTCCTGACGCCGATGCACCGCCTGCTGCTCCTTCTCGCTCTCCTCCCGCTGGCGGCCACCGCCCAGACCGTCGACCGCGTCGAGCCCGCGTTCTGGTGGACCGGCATGGTCCACGACGAGCTCCAGGTGATGCTCTACGGCGCGGGCGTAGGCACTGCCCGCGTGACGATGGCGCCTCACGCAGGCGTCACGCTGGACCGCGTCACGGCGGTCGACAGCCCCAACTACCTCTTCCTCGACCTCACCGTCGGCGACGCCGCCGAGGCGGGCACGCTGGCCTTCACGCTCGCCGGGCCGGACGGGACGACGACGCTCGACTACGAGCTGAGACCGCGCACGCGCGAGCCGGGGACGTACGCGCAGGGCTTCTCGTCCGAGGACGTCATCTACCTGATGATGCCGGACCGCTTCGCCAACGGCGACCCGTCCAACGACACCATCGCGGGGCTCCTGGAACCCGCCGACCGCTCGAACCCGAACGGCCGCCACGGCGGCGACTTCGCCGGCGTCCAGCAGCGCCTGGGCTACCTCGACGACCTGGGCATGACCGCCATCTGGTTCACGCCGATCTTCGAGAACGACATGACGCCGGCCTACGGCGCCTACCACGGCTACGCGGCGACCGACATGTACGCCACCGACCCGCGCTTCGGCACGATGGACGAGTTCATCGGGCTGGTCGACGCCGTCCACGCCCGCGGCATGACGGTGATCATGGACATGATCCACAACCACATCGGCGACCAGCACTGGTGGATGGCCGACCTCCCGACGCCCGACTGGGTCCACGACTGGGAGGCGGTCGGGCAGACCAACTACACCGGCCAGGCGGCCATCGACCCGTACGCGTCCGACGCCGACCGCCGCCAGTTGGTCGACGGCTGGTTCGTGCGCGAGATGCCGGACCTCGACCAGCGCAACCCGCTCCTGGCGCAGTACCTGCTGCAGAACACCGTCTGGTGGATCGAGCACACCGGCGTCGACGGCATCCGGATGGACACCTACCTCTACCCGGACAAGGCCTACATGGCCCGCTGGGCAGACCACGTGATGACCGAGTACCCGACGTTCAACATCGTCGGCGAGAGCTGGGTGACGAACGTCCCCCACGAGGCCTACTGGCAGGACGGCTTCGCGGCGCCGGGCGACGGCTACGACTCGAACCTGCCCAGCGTCACCGACTTCCCGCTCGCCTTCGCGATGCGCGACGCGCCCGCCGGCCAGCTCTTCCGGTTCTACGAGACGCTGGCGCAGGACCACGTCTACCCGGACCCGAACGCCATGGTGACGTTCTTCGACAACCACGACCTGTCCCGCGCCTTCGGCCAAGACCTCGACGCGCTCCGCCTCGGGCTGGCGCTCCAGCTGACCACGCGCGGCATCCCGCAGCTCTACTACGGCACTGAGATCGCGCTGCCCAATGGCCCGCAGACCGGCGGCGACGGCTACAAGCGCCTCGACATGCCCGGCGGCTGGCCGAGCGACCCGCGCGACGCGTTCACCGAGGCGGGCCGCACGGAGGTCGAGCAGGCGGCCTTCGGGTTCACACGCGCCCTGGCGACGTGGCGCCAGACGGCCGACGTGATCCACCACGGCCGCCTGACCCAGTTCATTCCCCGCGACGACGTCTACGTGTTCTTCCGCTGGGACGAGGAGGACACCGTCATGGTGATCCTCAACACGGCCGAGGAGGCGCGGACGCTGGCCCTCGACCGGTTCGCGGAGCGAATCCTCGATCACACGTCCGGCCGCGACGTGCTGACGGGCGCGACGGTTCGCCTCGGCGAGACGCTGGCGGTGCCCGCGCGCACGCCGATGGTGCTGGAACTGGACCGGTAGCCTCATCCGAGGGCGAAGGTCGAGCGCCGAGAGCCTCAGGGAGGGCTCGGCCGTGGCGCGGCGCGCCCGACCTCGGCGATGCTCCCACCCGCCTCGGCGAAGCGTCGGCGGTGACGTGCGGAACCGGTGGTCCGCACCCCGGTGCCCCGTCCTGCCCCAGGGCGTGTAGCCCCTGAGTCGGAGGCCGATAGTGCATGGATCCTGAGCAGGATCGGCCTGGACTCACACCCTGCACCGATCGGCCTTGCGACCACAAAAGCGGCCAAAACAGCGCACATGGCCGCATTTTCTGTCGATCCCGACCGGCCAGCCGGGCCAGAGACACCAGAGGCGTAGGACAAAGGATGACATCCAATCCCCTAGTTGCTCCGTGCAATCCTTTTCAGAAGGGTAACGATTGCGCCCCAAGCCTCCTGCGACTACCCTTTGCGTGAACTCTTCGTGATGAGGTGATCTCAGGTCTTCTGCTTCCCCCCGCCTCGCGGCGCCCATCACCGGGTCGCCTGCGGGCGCGGACGGTGGCCGGGGCGGCCCTGCTGCTCGCCACCCTGGGTGGCTGCACGACCACCGACGCCCCCCTCCCCGCAGACGAACTGGCGGCCCTGCCCGGCTCGCTCGTCTTCGCCTCCGAGCGCGCCGCCACGCGCGGCGTCTACCGGCTCGACTTCGGCGGCGAGGCGGTCCGCCTGAGCGCACCGGATGCCGACGAGGTGCCGCTGGCGGTCTCCCCCGACGGCGCCGCGCTGGTGGTCGGGCGGGCAGTCCCGGTCGAGGGCGGCGCGCTGGAGCAGCTGGTCCTGCTGGAAGACGGCACGGCGCGTCCGCTCACCCCGCCTCGGCGGCGCGCCCGGCACCCGGCCTGGAGCCCCGACGGCCGGTGGATCGTGTTCGAGTCCGACCTGGACGCGTTCAGCGACGTGTACCGCGTCGACCGCGCGGGCGGCCCCCTGACGCGGCTGACCGACGACCCGGAGGGCAACTTCGAGCCGACGGTCTCGCCGGACGGCGCGGCCATCCTGTTCGCCTCCAGCCGCGACCAGCAGGCCGAGATCTACCGGATGCAGGCCGACGGCGCCACGCAGACCCGCCTTCCTGCGTCGCCCCGCGACGAATGGCGGGCGCGCTGGTCCCCCGACGGGCAGCATGTGGTGGTGCTCAGCAACGAGCGCGGGCGCGACGAGCTCTACCTGATGGACGCCGACGGCGTGGGCCGTCGGCGCCTCAACGCCAGCCGCCCGGACGCGGGCGCGGCCGAGGTCCTCGAAGCCGAGCCCGCATGGTCGCCCGACGGCCGCTCCCTCGCCTACTCCACGCGCAGTCGCACCGGCGCCGGTCAGATCTGGCGCCTCGACCTCGCCGACGGACAGCACCACGCGCTCACCGACTCGACCGCCACCAACGGCGCGCCCGTGTGGTCGCCCGACGGTCGCTACCTCGCCTTCGTGTCCGACCGTGACGGCGACGGCGAGCTCTACGTCATGCGCGCGGACGGCTCCGGCCCGACCCGCCTCACGACTTCGCCCGCCGAAGACTGGATGCCCCTCTGGGTGCCGTCTTCCCCGTGAGCCCCCCCTCGTCCCCCCACCCACCCACCCTCACCCCCATGTCCCTTCGCTCCCTCCGCCTCGGGCTGCCCGTGGCCCTCCTGCTGATCGTCGCTGCGGGCTGTTCCGACAGCCCGTTCTCGCCCTCCGACACGCCGCCCCCCGTCTCCAACGCGGCGCCCCTCGACACCCTGTTCGCCCGCGCGGGCGCCGAGTTCGGCGTTCCGGCGTCCCTCCTCCAGGCCATCGGCTACACCGAGACGCGCTGGGAGATGGTGGTCGGCCACGAGGAGTTCGAGGGCATGCCCGCCGCGTCCGGCATCATGGCGCTCCGCGGCGAGCGCGTCACCGAAGGGGCCCGCCTCGCCGGCGCCTCCGCCGAGGCGGTCCGCACGGAGCCCGCGGCCAACATCCGAGCGGCGGCAGCGCTGCTGAGCCGTTGGGCCGACGAGGAGGGCATCGACCGGACCGACCTCGAAGCCTGGGGCACGGTCGTGGCGCGCTACAGCGGCATCGAGACCCCGGCGGCGCAGGCCGCCTACGTCCGCAGCGACGTGTACGGCGTCCTCCGGTCCGGCACGGTCGTCGAGAAGGCCGACGGCCAGGTGCTCGGCCGCATCCAGGCGACTGCGGTGGGCACCGAGTTGCGAGGCGTCCCGCGGCTCGCGGAGGCCCGCACGATGAGCGCGGACTACGGCCCGGCCATCTGGCGCGCGTCGCCGAACTACAACTCGCGGCCGTCGGGCTACACGCCGGGCATGGTGATCATCCACACGTGTGAGGGCGGCTACGCCGGATGCTGGGGCTGGCTGACCAACTCGCAGGCGGGCACGAGTGCCCACTACGTCGTCAACGAGAGCGGCAGCGAGATCTCGCAGCTCGTCACCGAGGCGAACCGCGCCTGGCACATCGGCGCGAGCTACAACTGCTCGCTGAACGGCAACACCGACTGCAACCTGAACGGCGCCTCCAGCAACCACTTCACGATCGGCATCGAGCACGCGGGCTACGCCTCGCAGTCGTCCTGGAGCGCGGGCCTGCTGCAGGCCTCGGCAGACCTGAGCTGCGACATCAGCGACGACTGGAGCATCCCGCGCGACATCAACCACTTCGTGGGCCACGGGCAGCTCCAGCCCTACAACCGGACCGACCCGGGCGCCAACTGGCCGTGGACGGACTACCTGAACCGGATCAACACGGCCTGCGGCTCGACCCCGCCGCCGTCGGGCACCATCATCGTGGACAGCAACAACTCGCTCAACGACACCAACGTGGGCTACATCTCGCAGTCGAGCAACTGGTCCTCGTCGAGCCACAGCACCGACTACGAGACGGGCTACTGGTGGGCGCAGACGGCCGCCGTCTCGGACGGCGCCACGTTCTGGTTCTACCTCCCGACGGCCGCCACCAAGACCATCGACGCGTGGTGGGTGGCGGGCACCAACCGCTCCTCGACGGCGCCCTTCCTGATGTACAACGCCGGGGGCAGCCAGGTGGGCTCGACGAGCGCCAACATGAAGTCGAACGGCGGCAAGTGGAACACGCTCGGGACGTACTCCTTCACGGCGGGCTGGAACCGCGTGGTCCTCTCGCGCTGGACCACGTCCGGCTCGGTCGTCATCGCGGACGCCGTTCGGATCCGGTAGCGGACGTCGCCATCTCCCCCGCCTCGGCGCCGAGGCGGGGGAGGGCCGACGGTGGCGAGGCCTGGAGGAGACGAGGGCGTACAGCCTTCCTCCCCTCCAGGCCTCTGCGCGTTTACTCCTCCGGGGGGAAGAGGAAGCGCAGCATGTCGGGCGCGCGGGCCTGCCACGCGCGCGTCTCGTGCCCGGCCCCCTCGGCCTCGACGTAGCGGACGAGCGCCTCGTCCCAGCCGGTCTCGACGAGCAGCGCCGCCAGTCGCCGCGCATCGGGCACCATCGTGTCGGTCTCCTCGGTCCCGATGTCGACCCAGACGCGCTGGCCGAGCGGCGGCGTGGCCGCGGCGACGGTCGCGAGCAGCGTCCGGCCGTCCCACCAGACCGACGGCGACGCGACGAGCAACCGCCCGAACACGTCGGGACGCGTGAGGCCGAGGTGCATCGTGATGAGGCCGCCCAGCGAGGACCCGCCCAGGCCCGTGTGGGCCGCGTCCGGGATCGTCCGGTAGCGGGCGTCGATCATCGGCTTGACGGTGTCGACGAGGAGCGCGCCGTAGGTGTCTCCCAGGCCGCCCTGCGACGGCTTCGTGGCGACGATCTGCGGGACGGCGCCGGAGGCGTCGCGCTCGAACGCGAACGTGATGCCCGCCTGGGGGAGGAAGAACCGTCCGTCGTCGAGCGCCTCCAGCCGCTGGTGACTGCCCTCGCCCGGCACGTCCACGATCAAGCCGCCGGCGTCGGCCCGGACTCCCAGCGTGTCACCGTCGTCGACGAAGGTGCCCGTGAGCGCCCCGAGGCGGCCTGTACCGGTGGGCGGCGCGACGCGGGTCAGGACACGGCGCCACACCTGGACGGTGGGCGTGTACTCGTCGATGCGCCGGTCCGTGTTGGCCACCCCGACGATGATCAGGGGCTCGATCTCGCCCGCCTCGATGAGCGCCTGCGCGGCCTCGTCCATGCCCCACTCGGCCCCGGCCTCGGTGCCGAACACGCTCGCGCCGTCGTGGAGGTAGAGCACCGGGTAGCGGCGGTCGCCCTCGGCATAGCCCGGCGGCAGGTACACGTGGACGTCGCGCGCCGCCAGCCCGGCGCCCTCGACGCCCGCGAGGGTCTCGACGTGGCCCGTGAGCGTCGGCGGAGGGAGTACTGGACGGTCGCCCCAGGCGAGCACGAGGTCGGCGCCGACGCCGGGGCGCAGGGTGACGCCGTGGTTCGGCCCCTCCTGCCATCCCCCGTTGGGCGCGTCGCCGTCGCCATCGTCCACCTTGATCTTGAGGTCGACGCGGACGCTGTCGCCGGACACCTCGAACGGGACGGCGAGCGTGTAGAGGCCGTCGCCGTCGGGGTCGAGCGCGGGCGTGGTCGCGCTCCAGGACAGCGGCGCCGTGCTCCCCCGGAGGCCGACGGTCTCGGTCGTGGGGTCGAGCCAGCCCGCCGCGACCGCTTCCCGGAGGTCCAGTGTGGCGCGGAGCGTGGCCGAGCCCTGAGCGGCGGCGACAGGCACGAGGACAGCGAGCAGGGCACAGCGAGAGAGGACGCGCATCGGTCGATCGGCGAGTGGAGGGCAACCTACGCGCGGTGCACAGGCCCCTCTGAGACACCGGACGGGGGGCATCGTCGCCCTGGAGCGCGCGCGGACCCGGCTCGCCACCTCGCGCCGCCCTCGCGTTCACCCATCTCGTGCAATCTCACGAATCACGCCAAGGATCCTTGTATATCGCCACAAAACTCCTACCCTGATGCCATCTCGTGAACAGGAACCGCGGCCTCGTCACCAGACACCCCTCCTCAAATCAGCCCGAACACTCTTATGTCTGGAAGCAAAACCCTCCGAAACGAAACCGGCTACCCGGTCCAGGTCATCCTCGACGTCCGCAAGGGTAGCGACCCGAAGGACCACCTCACCAACGTCGACGTGTCGCTCGATGCGGGCGAGACCAAGACCGTCCAGTACGGCGACGACGCCAACCCGTACCTGAACGGCGTCCGCTACGAGTACGACGCGAACGGCGCGATGGTGCGCATCATGCAGCAGGTCACCTCGCGCGGCAGCGCCTGGGACGACACGATGAACACCAACAGCACGCTCACGCTGCACGCCATGAGCGAGCCCGTTCAGGGCTCCAACTGAGCGACCAGCGCCCGTTTCTGGGGCGGCGTCCGAGAGGGCGCCGCCCTTTTTCTATGGGGCTGTGAGCCCGCCACACGCGGCCTTCCGCTTGTGAGGGTACCTCTTCCTCTCGACACGGATGCCGCTTGCTCCTCGCCTTCTCGCTCTCGGGCTCCTGCTCGCCCTCTCCGCATCCGCGCAGCCGACCTTTGTCACGACCGTCGGTGGCTCTGACGACGACGTGCCGACCTCGGTCGCCCTCGCGCCGGACGGCACCGTCTACGTGGCGGGCGCCTTCGAGCGGACCGTCGACTTCGACCCGGCAGACCCGAATGACGCCGAGGACACGTTCACGGCAGCGGGCAACACCTCCGACGGGTACCTCGCCAGCTACGCCGCCGACGGCGCCTTCCGCTGGGCGATCCCGCTGAGCGGAACGAGCGTGGACGCCGTCAACGGTGTCGCCACGGACGGCGAGCGCGTCGTGGTGGTCGGCCAGTTCCGGAGCGCCGAGTTCGACGCCGACCCCGGACCGGGCACGGCGACCATCGCGCGGTCCGGAGAAACGGACGGGTTCGTGGCCGCCTACACCACCGACGGTGACTACCTGTGGGCCTTCCCCCTCGGCGGTCCGGATCTCGACGTGCTCCGCTCGGTCGCCCTCGACGACGGGGACGTGTTCGTGGGCGGCCTCCTCGAAGGCATCGTGGACCTGGACCCCTCCGCAGGGGAGGCGATCGTCGGGCAGGCGTTCCGGTACGGGCTCCTCGTGGGGTCCTATCGCGCCAGCGACGGCGCCTACCAGTGGGGCATCGCCCCCATCGCGACCACGACCCTCTCGTTCCCCCTCGGCCTCGCCGTCGACGGCGTCCGCGTGTACACGACGGGGCAGTTCGCGGGGACGACCGACTTCGACGCAGGCCCGGGGGTGGCCGAGCTGACCAGCACGGACGCGAGCACCTCGCAGCCACAGGACGCCTACCTCGCGGCGTACCGTCGCACCAACGGCGCCTTCCTGTGGGCCGGCGCGCTTGGCGGCCCGAACAACCAGTACGGCAACGCCATCGCCTCCGACGGCACGCGCGTCTACGTCGGCGGGCGAGTGGCCGGGACGGTGGACTTCGACCCGGGCGCGGGCGTCGAGGAGCACACCGTCGACCAGAGCCAGGGCGACGTGTTCGACCCCTTCATCGCGGCGTACCGCGCTCCCACGGGCGCCTTCCTGTGGGCCAACCCCATCGCCTCGACCGCCCCGGGCTCCGGCAGCGAATCGGCGGCGGCCGTCGCCGTCGTAGGGCCGTACCTCTACGCCGCCGGGCAGATCGTCGGCACGGCCGACTTCGACGCGGGACCGGGGACTGCAGAGGCTGGAGCGGCCGGGTTCGACGACGCGTTCATCGCCGCATACGTGCCGGCGACGGGGGCCTTCGTCCAGGCAGACCTGCTCAGTGGGACGGGCAACGAGCGGGCGACGGCGGTCGCCATCGGCACCGACGACGTGGTGGTCGCGGGGGTCTTCACCACCTTCGCCGCGGGCGTGTTCGTGGACTTCGACCCCGGACCGGGCGAGGAGCTTCGGCGCACCAACGGCGGCACGGACACCTTCGTGGCGGCCTACCCACTCCACCTCGTCGTGCCCACCGAGATCAGTCCGGAGGCCAAGCCGTTGGACGTCTCGGTCCGCCCCAACCCGTCGGCGGGCGGCGCGATGCTCCGCGCGCGGGCCGCACCCGGCGAGCGGCTCGACGGGGTCCTGATCGATGCGCTCGGCCGACGCGTGGCGGCGCTTTTCGCAGGCACGACACCGGGCAGCGGGACCGTCGAGGTGCGCCTGCCCGACGGCCTCGCGCCGGGGACCTACCTCGTCCGCGTGCAGGGCGCCGATGGCGTCCGGAGCCTGCCGGTGACGATCATGCGCTGACCCGTCCCCCCTCGACTTCCTGGTCGAGCGAGTCGCCGAGGCGGCCGGGGCTACGCGGCGACCTCGGCCTCGATGCCGAACGCCTCGGCGACCAGTTCGAACGAGCGCAGCCGCGCGTCTGGGTCGAACACGTTCGTGGTCAGCATGACCTCGTCGGCGCCGGCGGCCTCGGCGCGACGGGTGAGTTCGGCGCGCACCGTCTCCGGGTCGCCGACGACGGCCATCTGGCGGTACAGCGCGACCGCCTGCGCCTCGGCGGGCGAGTAGTCGTGGGCGAGCGCCTCCTCGGGCGACGGCAGCGGCTCGAAGCGGCCCGTGCGGATGCGCGCCCAGGCCAGCTCCATCGTGCTCGCCAAGCGGCGCGCCTCGGCATCGGTCTCGGCGCAGACGACGGTCGCGGCCAGGATGGCGTGTGGCACGGGGAACGCCGCCGACGGCTCGAACGCATCGCGGTAGGCCCGGAAGGCCGGCTCGGCGGGCGTCGGCGAGAAGTGGCTCGCGAAGGCGTAGCCCAGACCGTTGGACCCGGCGAACTGGGCGCTCGCTCCGCTCGACCCCAGCAGCCAGATCGGCGGCAAGTCCACGCCCACCGGCGTCACGCGGACCCCCGCGAACGGGTGGTCTGCTGGGAAGCCGCCGCGCGACAGCGTGACCAGCTCGGCGAGCTGGTGCGGGAACTGCTCAGCGTCGAACGAGCGGAGCGCGCGGATGTGGGTCGGGTCGGTGCCCGGCGCGCGGCCCAGCCCCAGGTCGATGCGGTCCGGGAAGAGCGCCGCCAGCGTGTGGAACCGCTCGGCGACGAGCAGGGGCGCGTGGTTCGGCAGCATCACCCCGCCCGACCCGACGCGGATGCGCTCGGTCTGCGAGGCGACGTGCCCGATGATGATCTCGGGCGCCGAACTCGCGATGCTGGGCATCCCGTGGTGCTCGGCGTACCAGACGCGCGCGTAGCCGAGGCGGTCGGCCAACTGTGCGAGGTCGACGGTGCGACGGAGGGCCTCGGAGGCCGTCCCGCCGGACGTGATGGGGACGAGGTCGAGGACGGAGAGCGAGAGGGACATGGGAGCGGTGTCGTTTCGCCTGAAACGCAGCGCGCCGAGGTCCCGGTCCGCCCGCCCCGCCGTCTTCACGAGCGCGCCCGCCTCGGCGCCGAGGCGAGCGGGGTGACGCCCAGTTGACAGAACCGCCTCCTGTAGAGACCTTCTCACTCCATGTAACCGCTTCCATAGCCCATGCGCGGACGCCTCGTTCTCTTCGCCCTCCTGCTGGCCGCGCTGGCGGCTCCCGCCGACGCCCAGGACCGGGTCCTCATGCAGGGCTTCTACTGGGACGCCCAGCCCGGCGGCGTCTGGTACGACTCGCTGACCACGCAGGCCTCCCGCCTGGGGTGGGCCGGGTTCGACGCCATCTGGCTGCCGCCGCCCACCAAGGGCGCCGCGAGTGGCTCCGACGTCGGCTACACGCCCTACGACTACTACGACCTCGGGGGCTACGACAGCTGCGGCGGCGACTACACGGAGGGCACCGGGAGTTGCCTCCCCACCCGCTACGGCACCGAGGCGGGACTCCGCGAGGCCATCGCCACGCTCCAGGGGCACGGCCTGGAGGTCTACGCCGACGTGGTCCTCAACCACCGCTCGGGCGGCACCCTCGAAGACAACGTCTACGGCAACTACTACACCGGCGGCGGATCTCTCTACAGTGAGGACGGACGGACGTACACCGCCTTCCCGCTCACGAACGGCTCCGGCCGCGTGGCCTGGACCGACGGCGACGAGTTCTTCTTCCCCAACGGGGCCAACAACCCCGACAACACGTTCGACTTCTACTCCGACAGCCAGCTGGCTGGCTTCCACCAGCTCTACGTCAACTCGTTCGCCTACGACAACGCGCTCCACGACGGGAGCGGCGCCAACCTCGCCCTCGGCGATAGCCTCATCGCCTGGGGCGAGTGGCTGACCACCGAGCTCGGCCTCGACGGCTACCGGTTCGACTTCGTCAAGGGTCTCCACCCGGACTACCTCCGGCGGTTCGTCGACGCGCCCGCCATGCAGGGCAAGTTCCACGTCCACGAGCTCTACGACGGCGACCTCGGCCGCCTCCAGACCTACCTCGGGCAGCTCGCGGGCTCGGTCCGCGCCCCGGCCGTGTTCGACTTCAACCAGCGCTTCGCCTACCGCGACGTGCTCGACAACGGAGCCCCCATCTTCACCTGGCACGACACCGGGCTCCACAACCAGTTCGGCGTCCCGTTCGACCAGATCGTCACATTCGTCGACAACCACGACTTCGACCGGACCAACTACGAAGGGCAGGTCACGATCGACGGGCACGCCCCGGTCGTGAACAACAAGATGCTGGCCTACGCCCACATGCTCACGCACCCGGGCATGGCGTCGGTCTGGTGGCGCGACTACTACCACTACAACCTCGCCGGCCCGATCGACGAACTCGTCGCCATCCGGAAGGCCTTCGCCTCGGGCGCCTACTACGCGCTCACGCGGGGCTCGACGGGCGGCCCGTTCTGGCCGACGTCCAACCCGCCCAACCCGTGGGAGTCGCTCTACGTCGGGCAACGGAACGGCGACGGGCCGGGCCGCGGGCTCATCGTCGCCATCAACAAGCACCCCGACCAGTGGGCGGAGGTCTTCGTCACGCAGCAGAACGGCGCCTGGACGGGCCAGGTGCTGAAGGACCTGACCGGCAACGCGGGCGGCGGTACCACGGAGGTCTTCGGCGACAACCGGGTCCGCCTCTGGGCCCCGCCGCAGTCGTACACCGTCTGGGTGCCGACCAGCTACACGCTGCCGGACGCAGGCCCCGTACCCGCCTCCGACGCGCCGTCCTACTTCGGCATCGACGCCTCGTCGCTCGACGCCCCGGCCGCCAGCGTGGTCACGGTGGGCACGCCGATCTCGGTCGGCGTCACGGCCTACGTGCACGGCAAGACCAACGCGGTGGGCGCGGCGCCCGGCGTCGTGGCCGAGATCGGCTGGGGGACGCCCGGCACCGACCCGGCGACGTGGACCGACTGGCAGGCCGCCAGCTACACCGGCGAGGCCGGACCGTCGGATCGCTTCGAGGCGTCCCTCACGCTCCCCGTCGGGGTGGTGGACCTCGCCGCACGTGTCAGCTACGACGGACAGCCGGCGCGCACCGTCGGCCTGGGCGGGTTCTGGAACGACGCCCGCAACCCGTCGGCGGAGGCCGTCGTGTTCGACCCCGGCGCCGGTTCCTTTGACGGGGGCGGCCGCGTGGAGTCGCCCCCGGGCAGCTATCCCGCGGCCCCCGCGCGGCCGTCTCGCTCGCGCGTGGCGCTCGACCTTCGCTACGAGGCCGGGCAGGCGACCGGCGAGGTGACCCTCCGCACGCGAGGGGCCCCGTACTCGTTCACGTCGACGGCGCTCGACTGGATCGTCATCGACGGGCGGGACGCGAGCGTCCGCGGCACCGCCACCACCATCGGCGCCGACCCGGTGACGTTCCTGATCACGGCACGGGACGGCGAGACGGTCGGCAACGAGGGCGACCGGCTCCGCATCCAGGTCTGGCACGCCGACGGCAGCGTCCTCTACGACAACCTCCCCAGCGCGTCCTATGGCGAGATGTCGGCGCTCGCGGGCGGCAACCTGACCGCCCGCCCGCCTGCCCCGGCGGAACGCGCGGGCGGCCCCGCGACGCGCCTGTCGACCGCGGCGACCGCCCTCCCCGAGGCCCTGACGCTCGCGGCGCCGTTCCCCAATCCGAGCCGTTCCTCGGCGACGCTCCGCTTCGGCGTCCCCGCCGACGGCCCCGTCGAGGTGGTCGTGGTGTCGGTGCTGGGTCAGGAGGTGGCGCGGCTGGCCGACGGCGCATACCCGGCCGGCTGGCACACGGCGACCGTCGACACGGACGACCTGGCGCCGGGCGCCTACCTCGTCGTGATCCGCGCCGGTGCCGTCCGCCAGACGCAGCGGCTGGTGGTCGTGCGATAAGCCTTCGCCCCCCTCGGCCCCGTTCGGGGGCCGGGGGCGGGCAACGCCCCGCTCTCCCCGATACCCGAGAGGGCGCGGGCTGCGTCAGTTCTGCGGGTAGCGCTCCAGTTGGAGCGTCTCGCTCGGCCGCGACAGCGTCAGCTGGTCTCCGTCGAGCGCCAGTCGGTACGCATCATAGTGCGGGACCTCGCCCTGCGCGCTCCGCTCCGGGGAGAGCTTCTCCCACATCAGGAGATAGGGGCCGGTCTGGGCATAGCGCTGCGGACGAGCGCTCCCGGGGACCGTCTGCACCGTCCCATCGGGCAGGAAGCGGATCCCGACCTCGACCATGATGCCGGCCCCGTCGTTCACGTACCCGGCACTCCACGCTCCGGCGAGGCCGGACGGCACCGTCGGCGAGTCGGATCGCTGGAGGACCGTCGTGACCACGGTGTCGTCCAGCTGCTCGTAGTCGATCGTCAGCGTGTCGCCCGCCAGACGGTAGCGCGTGTCGAGGGTGTCGGCCAGGACCAGCCGGTCGCCCTTCACGCGGGCCGCCATGGTCTCGCGCCAGCCCATCCATGCGTCCTCCCATCGCGAGACCGTCGTCCAGATCACCTCGGAGTCGGTGAAGGTCGTCGCGGTGTAGAGGACCTCCAGGGAGCCCGCGTCTCCCTCAGCGACCGATTCGAGGCCGTCGGCCGAGTCCCAGGTGCCGCGCAGGGCGTCCGGCACCTGCGCGCTCGCGGCGACCGCTACGCCGAGCGCCAGCGACAGCAGGGCGAGCCGAGCCACGGGCCTCGCCACCTCGGCGGCGAGGCGGAGGGACCTGGGGGAGGAGGCCGGACCGCCCCTAGGCATAGGCCTCCATGGGCGGGCACGAGCAGACCAGGTTGCGGTCGCCGTAGGCGTTGTCCACGCGGGCGACGGTCGGCCAGAGCTTGGCGTCGCGGAGGCCCTCCACGGGGAAGGCCGCCTGCTGGCGGGTGTAGGGGTGCGCCCACTCATCGGCGGTCACCTCGGCGACCGTGTGGGGCGCCATCTTGAGCACGTTGTCGTCGGCGTCGGCGGTGCCCAGTTCGATCTCCTGGATCTCGGTGCGGATCGCGATCATGGCGTCGCAGAAGCGGTCCAGCTCCGCCTTCGACTCCGACTCGGTCGGCTCCACCATCAGCGTGCCCGTCACCGGCCACGACATCGTCGGCGCGTGGAAGCCGTAGTCGATGAGCCGCTTGGCGATGTCCTCGGCCGAGACGCCCGACTTCGTGAACGGGCGCACGTCGAGGATGAACTCGTGGGCGACGTAGCCATTCGGCCCGCGGTAGAGCACGTCGTAGTGGCCCTCCAGGCGCTTGGCCATGTAGTTGGCGTTCAGGATGGCCGTCTGAGACGCCTTCTTCAGCCCCTCGGCCCCCATCATGGCGATGTAGGCCCACGAGATGAGCAGCACGAGCGCGCTGCCGTAGGGCGCCGCTGCGACCGGCCCGATCGCCGAGTCGCCGCCCGTCGGCACGACCGGGTGGCCGGGCAGGAAGGGCGCGAGCGCCTCGACGACGCCGATCGGGCCCATGCCCGGGCCGCCGCCGCCGTGCGGGATGGCGAACGTCTTGTGTAGGTTGAGGTGGCACACGTCCATCCCGAAGTCGCCCGGGCGGCACAGGCCGACCATCGCGTTCAGGTTGGCGCCGTCCATGTAGACCATCCCGCCGTTGGCGTGGACGATGTCCGCGATCTCCTGGATCGTCCGCTCGAAGACGCCGTGCGTGGACGGGTAGGTGATCATGAGCGCCGCGAGCCGGTCGGCGTGCTGCTCGGCCTTGGCCTTGAGGTCGTCCATGTCCACCTCGCCCGCCTCGGTGACCTTGACCGCGACCACGTCCATGCCCGCCATCACTGCCGAGGCGGGGTTGGTGCCGTGCGCGGAGGTCGGGATCAGGCAGACCGTGCGCTGGTCGTCGCCGCGCGAGAGGTGGTAGGCGCGGATCGTGAGCAGGCCCGTGTACTCGCCCATCGCGCCCGAGTTGGGCTGGAGCGAGACGGCGTCGAAGCCCGTGATCTCGGCCAGCCACTCCTCCAGCGTGTCGACGATCTCCTCGTAGCCCTCGGAGTCGGCCTCGGGCGCGAACGGGTGGACGTTGGCGAAGCCGGGGAACGTGACCGGCATCATCTCGGCGGTCGCGTTGAGCTTCATCGTGCACGACCCCAGCGGGATCATGCTGTGGACGAGCGACAGGTCGCGGTTCTCCAGCTTCTTGAGGTAGCGGAGCATCTCGTGCTCGGTCCGGTACCGCGCGAACGTCGGGTGATCCAGGAAGCCGGTCGTCCGCGCGAGCGGACCCGCGTAGGCCTCGTCGTCCGCCTCGGGCATGACCGTCCCGGCGAAGGCGTCCACGAGGTCGGCGAGGTCGGCGTCGGTGACGGTCTCGTCGAGCGCGATGCCGACCGTGCCGTCGTCGTAGCGGCGCAGGTTGATGCCGTACTCGTCGCGCGCCACCGCGACCGCGTCCAGGTCGTCGGCCGGACGCACACGCAGGGTGTCGAAGAATGCGCTGTGGACCACCTCGTGGCCCGCCGCCGTGAGCGCCTGGGCGAGCCGCCGCGTCTGGCCGTGGACATACTCGGCGATTTTTTGGAGCCCGTCCGGCCCGTGATAGACGGCGTAGAAGCCCGCGATGTTGGCGAGCAGGACCTGCGCCGTGCAGATGTTGGAGGTCGCCTTCTCGCGGCGGATGTGCTGCTCGCGCGTCTGCAACGCCATCCGGAGCGCCGTGTCGCCGTGCCGGTCCTGGCTGACGCCGATGATGCGGCCGGGGATCTTGCGGGCGAACGTGTCCGTGGTCGCGAAGAAGGCCGCGTGCGGGCCGCCGAAGCCCATCGGCACGCCGAAGCGCTGGCTGGAGCCGAGCGCCACGTCTGCGCCCCAGCCGCCGGGCGCCTCGATGAGCGTGAGCGCCAGCAGGTCGGTGGCGACCGCGAGGTAGCCCTTGACGCCGTGCACGGCCGCGGCCACGGCGCCGTAGTCGATGACCTCGCCGTCGGTCGTCGGGTACTGGACGAGCGCGCCGATCAGGTCGTCGGTCGGCGTGTAGCCCGCCACGTCGGCCACGACGACCTCGATGCCGATCGGCTCGGCCCGCATCTGGACGACCGCGATCGTCTGCGGGTGGCACCGCGCGTCGACCACGAACGTGGAGCGTTTGCCGCGGTGGGCACCCCAGAACATCGACATGGCCTCGGCCGCGGCGGTGCCCTCGTCGAGGAGGCTCGCGTTGGCGACCGGCAGGCCGGTCAGGTCGGACACGACCGTCTGGAAGTTGAGCAGCGCCTCCAGGCGTCCCTGCGCGATCTCGGCCTGGTAGGGCGTGTACTGCGTGTACCAGCCCGGATTCTCGAGCACGTTGCGCTGGATGACCGGCGGGAGCAGCGTCCCGTGGTAGCCCATGCCGATGTAGCTGCGGGCGGTCTCGTTGAGGCTCGCCAGGGCCGACAGCTCGTCGAGCAGTTCGCGCTCCGAGCGGGCGTCGGGCAGGTCGAGCGGGCGGTCGAAGCGGATGTCGGCCGGGACGGCGGCGTCGGCGAGGGCATCGAGCGAGTCGAAGCCGAGCGTCTCCAGCATGGCAGCCCGCTCGGCCTCGGTGGGCCCGAGGTGGCGGTCGGCGAACACGTCGGGGTGGGCAGCGGTGCGGACGAGCGTCTCCATCGGGGCCGGGGTTGGGTTTGGCCGAACGGTACGCCCGATCTGCGACCGGCGGTCCGCCTCACAGGGACTTCTAAGGGAGGCCGGGACGCGTGGGAACGAGCCCGTGGCAGAGCCGGATTCCGGTGCGTCGGTCTCGCACCAGACGCCGGGCACAGCCCGAGGGCTCGTTCTGCAGTCCCTCGGCTACGGCCCCCTACGCCTGCGCCGTCTCGCGCTGGCGGAGCGTCCGCAGGGCCGCCTCGGCGGCCTTCTGCTCGGCGCCTTTCTTGGACCGATCCGCGCCCTTCCTGGCGCGGAAGTGTGGCCATCCTGACTCGTCCCGTCCCGCCTCGGGGCGTCCGTTGAGGCACCGAGGCGGTCCGTGTCGGACCGAATGAGCCGGTGCGAGGCGGGATCTCGCTTGGGATGGGTACGTCACCGTGCTCCCTCATGCTCCGCCCCTCGATCATCGCTGCGCTGGTGGTCCTCATCGCTGGACCCGCGCTCGCGCAGGAGAACTCTATTTACTTGCGATGCTACATCGGTGGCCCGTCCTACCAGCTCTGCGTCTTCGACCCGGAACGGCAGGAGTTCGTGAGCATCGAGGCGCCGCCACAGACGGACCCGAGTCGGACGACGGCGTTCACTACGTACGCGATCTCCCCGGGGGGGGACCGGCTGGCGAGAATCGATTTCGACCAAGAGGCCTTTGTGGTCAGCGACCTCGATGGAAGCGACCCACAGAGCGTCGCGTTCTCGACCGTCCCCCAACGCTATTCCCTCTCGCCGGGAGCGGATCGCATCGCGTACACCGATCAGGCGGGGATCAAGGTGGTGGACATCGAGACGGGCATCGAGACGGCGCTTCCGGTCGGAGGCGGTAACTCCATCAAACGGGACTTTCTGGAGTGGTCTCCGAATGGCGAACGCCTCATCTACGTGCGGAGCCTGAGTGGCAGTCAGGAACTGACCTTCATGGTCTCGACGGACGGCTCGGGAGAAGAAGTCCAGCTGACCGTCCCTCCGGAGGACGCCGTGAACATGGACAACAACGACCTCCATGCCGATTGGGCGCCCGACGGTCGCTCCGTCGCCGTCTACCGATTGTACCCCACCGTCAACAGCCCCGGCCCCTTCCCGGACTACGTCGGGCAGGTCGTCGTGGTCCCGATCATCGGGGGCGGGGAGACGCGCACCATCGACATGAGCGACGTATTCAGGACGGGTGTCGGGGGAGCCAGTGGCATCGAGTTCAGCCTGGACGGGGAGCAGCTCGCGTTCTCTCACACCGGGGTGGAGCCACAGGAGATCCGGTTTTCGTTGTCTCTGATGCCCGTCACCGGCGGGCCGCTGCGGACGGTCTACACCATGCTCGGTTCACAGCGGAGTGCGTCGCGGCCGATCGTGCAGACGACGTTCGAGTGGGTGGGGCTGGGGCTCTCGGATGACATCGCCGTCAACTCGGTCGCGGATCGCCCTCAGAACCCGGGGGTGAGTCGCTGTGACACAGGCCAGACCGTCACGGATGCAGACGGCGACGAGGTGCCCGAGTGCACCCTCCGCGCGGCGATCCAGACGGCCAATGCGCGAACCGGCCGGGACTCCATCTCCGTCGACATCGCGGCCCCCGGAGTCCACACGGTCGCGCTCGCCACCCCGCTCCCCGAGATCACCGAGCCCCTCGTCCTCGACGCGACGACCCAGTCGAGCTACGCCGGGTCGCCCCTCCTGGTGATCACGGGTGCGCATGAGACCGGCTTCACGCTCGCGGTCGGAGAAACCACCCTCCGAGGGCTTGCCATCGGCGGGTTTTCCGACGCGGGCGTGCGGATGAGCGGGCCGGGTGGGAATCGCGTCGAAGCGAGCCACATCGGGCTGGTGGGGGACGCCGCGAGACCCAACGGCACGGGCATCGTCGTGGACGGCTCGCCGGACCACGTGATCGGGGGGGCGACGACGGGGGCGGGCAACGTGATCTCGGGCAACACCGAGCAGGGCGTGCTCATCGTGGGCGCCGGAGCCTCGGGGGTGGTCGTCAGCGGCAACCGCATCGGCACCACCGCCGACGGCAGCACGGCGCTCGGCAACGGCGCCGAGGGCGTTCGCGTGGAGGGGGCCCCGGGGGCCCGCCTCGGCGGCGCCACCGAGGCGGAGCGCAACGTGATCTCGGGCAACGGGTTCTTCGGCGTCCGCATCCTGGGCGAGGGCGCCAGCGGCGTGACCGTCGCGGGCAACACCATCGGGACGGACGCCACGGGGACCGTGGCCCTCCCCAACGGCGGCTCCACGACGACGGGCGTGGTGGTGGACGGCGCGCCGGGTGCCGTCATCGGCGGCGAGACGGCCGTCGAGGGCAACGTCATCCTGGGCGGCATCCACATCGAAGGCCCCGGTGCCGACGGGGCCCGCATCCAGGGCAACCGCATCAACCTCTCCGCCGACGGCTCGGCCGAGTTGGACCCCGAGGCGTTCACCGGCATCCTCGTCGAGTACGCGAGCGGCGTCACGATCGGTGGACCGACGGACGTGCCGGGACGGGCACCGGGCAACGCCATCGTCGCCAGCGCGCCCTTCTCCAATGGCATCGCGGTCCTTGGCGAGGACGACCCGGACAAAGGCCCCGCCGACGACCTCCGCGTCCTCGGCAACCTCGTCGGCACCGACGGCAGCGGGACCGCGGCGATCCCCGTGGGCGAGGAGGGCATCCTCCTCCGCGGGCTCGTGCGGAACGCGCAGATCGGCCAGGCGGGCGGCGGCAACGTCATCGTCACCGACCGCGACGTGGCCGTGGCGGCCATCGACCTCGGCGCCGACCTCGGCGCGCCGGACGGCCTCACCGTGGCGGGCAACACCATCGGGATGAGCCTCGGCGGAACGGCCGTGCTCGGCGACGTGTCCGACGGCATCCGCGTGGGCGGGAACGAGACCAACCGGGGCGTGGAGGACGTCACGATCGGCGGCTCGGGCGCGGCCGGGAACCGGATCGCCGCCGAGACCGGCCTGTTCCTCGTCGGTGGGCGAACGTCGCAGGCCACGGTCTCGAACAACGTGCTCGGGCTGCTCGCCAACGGGCTGCTCGCGCGAGACGACGCCGCGGACGGCATCACCCTGCTCCTGGCCAACGAGGTCACGCTGGACGGGAACGTCGTGGCGGGGTTCGAGCGCGGGATCGTCCTGGCCAGCAACGCGAACGTGCTCACGCGCAACCGCATCGGGACGAACGAGGGGGGCTCCGTCTCGCGCGCCAACGACATCGGCATCGTCATCCCGCGCGAGGCGACCGGCCTCGGGGACCCTGTCGCGCTGGGCAATGACAACGTGATCGGCGAGGCGGGCGCGGGCAACGTGATCTCGGGCAATGCCTCCATCGGGCTGCTCATCGGCCCGACCGTCGCGTTCCAGAGCGGCCCCTTCCTGACGGGCCGCAGCGACCGCGCCCGGGTGCACCTCGCCGCGCCGGACAGCACGTCGCTGGCCCGGCTGGCGGCGAGCCCCGCGAGGGCGTCGGGGGAGGAGGGCCACCCGCGCGCCGGCGATGGGGCCACCAACAATCTCGTGGAGGCCAACCGGATCGGCGAGACCCTCTCGGGCGCGGCCCTCGGCAACGGGGCCGCGGGCGTGCTCGTCCAGGACGGACGCGGCAACCGGCTGCTCGGCAATGCCGTGGCGGGGGGGCTCTTCGGCGTCTTCGTCGGCGGCACGGCCGAGGCGGAGGCGCCGGGCGAGACGGCGCTGGCAGGCAACACCTTCCGCGCGACCCAGACCGCGGGCGTCTTCGTGTCCGACGCCGACCACACCCTGCTCACGGCGCTCCCGCTGGAACCCGATGGCGAGCCCGTCGGCAACACGTTCGAGGACAACGGCGGCGCGGGCGTCACCTTCCGGCTGGACGACGCGACCTCCGTCGGGAATCGGGTACGGGGGGCCTCCTTCCAGCGCAACGCCGGGCCGTCCATCGTGCTCACGAACGAGGGCGACGCCTACCCCCCGTTCGCGCCGCAGCCGCCCGCCGTCTACACCGCCGTCGCGACCGGCCAGAGCGCGACCGTCCGCTTCCGGGCCGGGGTGACCGGCGAGGCCGAGATCTTCGCCTCGCCCGACTGTGCGGCAGGCCACGCCGACGGCGAGCCCATGACGCGGGTCGCGGGCTCCTCCGGCCTGAGCACGGTCGTCGTCCCCATCACCATCGCCGCGCCGATCCTTACGGCCTACGTCGCCGCGACGGTGACGACGCCCGGCGACGACGGGACGACGAGCGCGTTCAGCACGTGCGTCCGCATCGTGGATGAGGAGAGCGTGGCCGAGGCCGTGGTGGCCGACGGCGAAACCGGCGAGGTGCTGGACGAAGTGGACGTCCAGGTGACGATTACCGACAACCCCAGCCTCGCGCGGCGTGCAGTCAGCACTGGCGGCACGCTCTACGCCCTGCGCTACGGCCCCCGGCTCGCGCCCCAGCCCGGCCCCTTCGAGGGCAGCGCGACGGCCCCCGACGGGTCCACGGTGACGCCCGACGCGGTCGCCTCCGACCGCTACTGGGACCTCCGCGCCGACGGGCTCTCGGGCGTGACGTACGGCCTGTGCCTTGACGCCGCCGACGTGGACGGCATTCAGAATCCGGATCGGCTGGTGGTGCTCCGCCGCGAAACGACAGGCCACCCGTGGACGCCGTACGCCACCACGCGGGAGGGGTCCCGCCTGTGCGCCACGGGACTCACGGGATGGGGCGAGATCGGGATCGGAGCGCTGCAGACCGAGAACCCGGTCCCGAATGAGCCCGAGCCGGAAGCAGGACCCGAGGCGCTCGCGGTCGTGGCCTTCCCCAACCCCTCGCGGGGGACCGCGACGGTTCGGCTGGCCATCCCCACCTCGGGGGTGGTCCGGGCGACCGTGCATGACGCGCTGGGCCGTCAGGTGGCCGTGCTCCGGGACGGCGCGGTGCCGGCGGGTGTGACGGAGGTGCCACTCCCCCGCCTCGCGCCCGGCGTCTACGTCGTCCGCCTCTCCGCACCGACGGGCGCCCGCAGCGCGGTCGTCACCGTCGTGCGCTAGCCGCCCCGCCCGCCTCGCCGGTCTCCCCGCCTCGGGTCGCCCGTGCGCGACGCTACGCCTGCGCCGTCTCGCGCTGGCGGAGCGTCCGCAGGGCCGCCTCGGCGGCCTTCTGCTCGGCGCCCTTCTTGGACCGGTCCACGCCCTCGCCGAGGCGCTCGCCCTGGACGACGGCGGCGACGGTGAACGTCCGGTCGTGGCTCGGGCCCTCCTCGGAGAGCATCTCGTAGACGGGCTGCTCCAGGCCGAGGCCCTGGACGTATTCCAGCAGGCGGCTCTTGTGGTTGCTCTTGTCCGCCGCGGCCTCCTCCAGGCTGACGCACTGGTCGAGCACGGCGCACACGAACCGCCGCGCGGCCGAGAAGCCGAGATCCAGGTAGACCGCCCCGACGATGGCCTCGAACGCGTCCGCGAGGATGGTCTGGTTGGAGCGCCCCTCGGAGCTGTCCATGTTCTCGCTCATCAGGATGAGCGCCCCCAGGCCGATGGCCTCGGCGTAGCCCGCGAGCGCCTTGCCGTTGACGATGGTCGCGCGCGTCCGCGTGAGGAGGCCCTCGGCGCGGTCGGCGAAACGGGTGTACATGATCTCCGCGACGACGGCGCCCAGCACGGCGTCGCCGAGGAACTCCAGGCGCTCGTTGGACTCCGTGCCGTCGGTGGCCACGCCGCGGAACAGCGAGCGGTGGCGGAGGGCGTGCTCGTACAGGTCGAGGTCGCCGATGGGCATCCCCACGAGCGCCTCGATGTCGCGCCGGGAGACTCCCCGCTCGGTCACCTCGTCGACGACGGGCGGCGGACTGCCATCCGCCGGCGGCCGAAGCGCGCCGAGCCAGGATCGGACGAGACGAGCGCTGCGGCGCAGAGTACCCGAAGAGGACATACGACGTACGAGGTGAGCCGCCAATCTCCCTATCCCCGGCGTCTGCCGCAACCGGGGCGCCGGGGTTTCACGCCGGACTGCAGATCGGGTCTGCGCGCGACCCGAGGATGAAGAGGTGAGCGAGAGCCTGGCCCGAGCGCACCCCTGCGGCCCGGAGCCAATCGCACGGCTCGCTCGTCCACTCGCCCCCTGCCTACCGCCCCTCTCCGATGCCCACGACCCTCAACCCGGCCACCGAGGCCGAGATCGCCTCCTACGACGCCCTCTCCGACGACGGCCTCGACGCCGCCCTCGACCGCGCCGCCGACGCCTTCGAGGCGCACCGCCAGACGAGCTTCGCCGACCGTGCGGACCGCATGCGCACGCTCGCCGACCGGCTCGACGCCCAGAAGGACGACCTCGGGCGCCTCATGACCGAGGAGATGGGGAAGCCGCTCGACCAGGCGGTGGCGGAAGCGGAAAAGTGCGCCTGGGTGTGCCGCTACTACGCCGACCACGCCGAGGCCATGCTGGCCGACGAGCCGCGCGAGACCGAGGCGCAGAAGAGCTTCGTCGCCTACGAACCGCTCGGGCCGGTGCTGGCCGTGATGCCGTGGAACTTCCCCCTCTGGCAGGCCTTCCGCTTCGCCGCGCCGACGGTCATGGCGGGCGGCGTGGGCGTCCTCAAGCACGCCGCCAACGTGCTCGGTTCCGGCGACGCCATGGCCCGGCTGTTCGCCGAGGCGGGCTTCGCGGAGGGCGTCTTCCAGCACCTCATCATCGACCACGACCAGACGGCCGCCGCCATCGCCGACGACCGCATCCGCGCGGTCACGCTGACGGGCAGCGAGGGCGCCGGGCGCAGCATCGGCAAGCAGGCGGGCGAGGCGCTCAAGCCGTGCGTCCTCGAACTCGGCGGCACCGACGCCTTCGTGGTCCTGGCCGACGCTGACCTCGACGCGGCCGTGGAGACGGGTGTCCAGGCGCGCACCCAGAACAACGGCCAGTCGTGCATCGCGGCCAAGCGGTTCATCCTGGAGCGGCCCATCGCGGAGGCGTACACGCGCCGCTTCGTCGCCCGCATGGAGGCGCTCACCGTCGGCGACCCGATGACGGACGTGGACCTGGGACCGCTCGCACGGAAGGACCTCCGCGAGGACATCCAGGACCAGGTCGAGCGCGCCGTGGCCGACGGCGCCGAGATCCTGACCGGCGGCGCCATCCCGGACGGCACCGGCTACTACTACCCGCCGACCGTCCTCGGCGGCGTCGAGGCGGGCACGGTCGCGTTCGAGGAGGAGATCTTCGGGCCCGTCGCCTCGCTCATCGTCGCCGACGACGCCGACCACGCGGTGCGGCTCGCCAACGACACGCGCTTCGGCCTCGGCGGCAGCGTCTGGACGCAGGACGCGGCGAAGGGGGAGCGGCTGGCCCGCGCGATCCGGTCCGGCGCCGTCTTCGTCAACGAGATGACGAAGAGCCACCCCAACCTGCCGTTCGGCGGCATCGGGGCGTCGGGCTACGGGCGCGAGCTGGCCCGCCACGGCGTCCGCGCGTTCGTCAACGCGAAGACGATCTGGGTGGACTGATCCGAGCCGAGGGGCAGACAGGGCACGCGTGGGTGCACCCCACACGCACGCTGTCTCCCCGGGTAGACGCTCCACGCCGTCTTAACAGAAGGCCATCGATGAATGAAGCCTAACAAACAGAAGGCCATAAGTGAATAAAAGCGCTTCCGATTCGAGAGAAGCGCTTCCGGCCCTTCATTTTGTGGCGTTGCGGCCATTCCGGCGACTTCTTGAGGGGTTGCGTTCGCACGCGCTTCACGATCGGTCTGTCGTCACCTCCTGGCAGCCGTCGTGGAGCCGTGCGGGCGCCCTGCCCCCGCCGCCATGCCCCGCTCTCTCTTCTCCTCCGCCGACCATCACGACGCCTGTGGGGTCGGCTTCATCGCCACGCTGACCAACCGCCCGGCGCACGACATCGTGACGCGAGGGCTGGAGATCCTGGTCCGCCTCGACCACCGCGGCGCCATCGGGGCGGACGGCGCGACGGGCGACGGCTGCGGCATCACGGTCCAGCTCCCGGATGCCTTCCTCTCGGCCGTCGCCGAGGAGGCGGGCGTCGAGCTGCCGGCCCAGGGCGACTACGCGCTCGGTATGGTCTTTCTGCCCGCCGACGCCGTGGCCCACGGCCGCGCCGTCATCGAGCGCATCCTGCGCGAGGAGCGCATCCCGCTGCTCTGGTGGCGTGACGTGCCCACCGAGGCGGACGTGCCCGGCCCCATCGCGCGCCAGTCGCAGCCGGCGGTCGTCCAGATCGTCGTCGCGCGGCCCGATGGCGCCGAGCGCGGGGCGGCCTTCGAGCGGGCGCTCTACCTCGCGCGCCGACGGGTCGAGCGCGAGATCGGCCTGGGCGACCCGTTCCAGGTGGTCGCCTTCTCGTCGCGGACGACCACGTACAAGGGCATGCTGACGCCCGAGCAGCTGGCGGCCTTCTACCCCGACCTCCGCGACCCGCGCTTCAAGAGCGCCCTCGCGATGGTCCACTCGCGGTTCTCGACCAACACGCTGCCCCAGTGGCCGCTGGCGCAGCCGTTCCGCACGCTCTGCCACAACGGCGAGATCAACACCGTCCTCGGCAACCGCAACGCGTGGCGGGCCCGCGAGGCCGCCTTCTTCTCGTCCGCCTTCGGCCGCCGCCTCAAAGAAGTCCTGCCGACGCTCCAGGCGGGCGACAGCGACTCGAAGTCGCTCGACGGCGCCCTCGAACTGCTCGTCCACGCGGGCTGGCCGCTGCCGCAGGCCGTGATGGCGCTCGTGCCCGAGGCCTGGGAGCACGCGCCCGACATGGACCCCGCGCGGCGGGCCTTCTACGAAGCCTTCGCCTGCGCCCTCGAACCGTGGGACGGCCCCGCGACGCTCCAGTTCACCGACGGCGAGGTGATCGGCGCGGTCCTCGACCGCAACGGCCTGCGCCCGTCGCGCTACCTCGTCACGTCGGACGGGCTGGTGGTGCTGGCGTCCGAGACCGGCGTACTCGACCTCGACCCGGCGACCGTCATCGAGAAAGGGCGGCTCCAGCCCGGGCGGATGTTCCTGCTCGACCTCGGCGAGGGCCGCATCGTCCCCGACGCCGAGTTGAAGGCGGGCCTCGCCACCGACCACCCGTACGACGCGTGGCTGACCCGCAACCTCGTCCGCCTCGACGACCTGCCCGAGGCGGACGCCCCCGAGACGCCCGCCGAGATGGACCTGGAGGCGCGGCTCCGGCTGTTCGGCTACACCCACGAGGACCTGGGCCTGCTGATCCCGCCCATGATGGGCGGCAAGGAAGCCATCGGCTCGATGGGCGACGACACGCCGATCGCGGCGCTGTCGGAGCGCCCGCGGCTTCTGTTCGACCGCTTCCGCCAGCGCTTCGCGCAGGTCACGAACCCGCCGCTCGACGCCATCCGCGAGGAGCTGGTGACGTCGCTCCTCACGCACCTCGGCGAGGCGCAGAACGTGCTGGAGCCCGGGCCCGAGATGTGCCGCCGCCTGCGCCTGGAGCAGCCCATCCTGACGCCCGCCGACCTCGCGCGCATCCGCGCCTTCGGCGAGGCCGACCCCGCCTTCCGCACCGCCACCCTCGACGCCACGCTCGACCCCGACGAGTCGCTGGCCGACGCGACCGCCCGCCTCGCGACCGAGGCGGCCGAGGCCATCGAGGGGCGGGCCACCATCCTGATCGTCTCCGACGCCGCGGCCGCGGCCGGCCGCGCACCGATCCCGTCGCTGCTGGCGACCGGCGCCGTCCACCACGGCCTGATCCGCCGCGGCACGCGGACGTTCGCCGAGATCGTGGTCGAGACCGGCGAGGCGCGCGAGGTGCACCACATGGCCGCGCTCATCGGCTACGGCGCCGCCGCCATCTGCCCGACCGTGCTGGTCGAGGTGGTCCGCCACCTCGCGGCGACGGGCGTAGTGGACGTGTCGCCTGAGTCGGCTGTCGCCTACACGGTCAAGGCGCTCGGCCAGGGGTTGCTGAAGGTGCTCTCCAAGATGGGCATCTCGACGCTCCGCAGCTACCAGGGCGCGCAGGTGTTCGAGGCCCTGGGCCTGGCCGACGAGGTCGTGGAGGCCGCCTTCGCCGGGACGCCCTCGCGCATCGGCGGCGCCACGTTCGCCGACCTGGAGGCCGAGGCGCGCGACCGGCTGGCCGCCGTCGACGGCGCGCTGCTCGTCGGCGGGCGCTACCAGTGGCGGCGCGGCGGCGAGCGCCACGCGTGGGGCCCCGGCGCCATCGTCCACCTCCAGAAAGCCGTCCGCGCGGGCGCGTCGCCGGACCAGCGCTTCGCCTCGTTCGCCGCCTTCTCCGCCGAGGTCGACGACCTGTCGCGGCGGCGCTCGACGCTCCGCAGCCTGCTCGACCTCGTGGAGGCCGAGACGCCCGCCGACCTCGCCTCGGTGGAGCCGTGGACCGACATCGTGACGCGGTTCAAGACCGGCGCCATGTCCTACGGGTCCATCTCGAAGGAGGCCCACGAGACGCTGGCGGTGGCCATGAACCGGCTCGGCGGCAAGAGCAACACGGGCGAGGGCGGCGAGGCGCCGGAGCGGCACGCGGCGAGCCACCCGGCGCGGAGCCGCATCAAGCAGATCGCCTCGGGCCGCTTCGGCGTCACGGCGGAGTATCTGGCTACGGCCGACGAGATCCAGATCAAGATGGCGCAGGGTGCCAAGCCGGGCGAGGGCGGGCAGCTGCCCGGCTTCAAGGTCGTCGGCGACATCGCGGTCACGCGCCACGCCACGCCGGGCGTCGGGCTGATCTCGCCGCCCCCCCACCACGACATCTACTCTATCGAGGACCTCGCCCAGCTCATCTTCGACCTCAAGACGGTCAACCCGGACGCACGCATCAGCGTCAAGCTGGTCTCCGAGGCAGGCATCGGGACCATCGCGGCGGGCGTGGCGAAGGCCGGGGCGGATACGATCCTGGTGGCGGGCTCGGACGGCGGGACGGGAGCCGCGGTGCAGACTTCCATCGCCCACGCCGGGCTCCCGTGGGAGCTCGGACTGGCCGAGGTGCAGCAGGCCCTCCTCGCCACCGGCCTCCGCGAGCGGGTGCGCCTGGAGGTGGACGGCCACCTGAAGACGGGCCGCGACGTGGTCGTGGGCGCCCTCCTCGGGGCCGACGAGTTCGGCTTCGCGACCGCCCCCCTCGTGGCGATGGGCTGCATCATGATGCGCAAGTGCCACCTCAACGCGTGCCCGGTCGGCATCGCGACGCAGGACGCGACGCTGCGCTCCCACTTCCGGGGGACGGCCGAGAACGTGGTCGAGTACTTCCACGCCGTCGCCGAGGAGACGCGCGCGCTCCTCGCCCGCCTCGGGCTGGCCTCGCTGGCCGAGGCGCGCGGCCGGGTCGACCTCCTCCGCGCGGCCGACGCGGCCGCCGAGGCGGGGCTCGACCTGGAGGCGGTCCTCTCGGACGTGCCCACGCCCGCGTTGCTCCAGCCGTTCACCGGCCACTCGAAGGCCGGACCGGTATCGCCGGCGGTCCGCCAGCAGGCGCGGCGCTCCATCCTGGACGCGCTCGACGCCGGGGAGCGCACCGAGGCGGCCCTGGACGTGAGGAACTCGGACCGCGCCTTCGGCACCCGCATCAGCGGCGAGATCGCGCGGCGCACCGTCGCTGGGGCGCCCCCCCTCGCCGACGACACCGTGACCGTCCGCGCCCGCGGGTCGGCGGGCCAGAGCCTCGGCGCCTTCGGCGCGCAGGGCTTGACGATCCGCCTGGAGGGCGACGCGAACGACTACGTCGGCAAGGGGCTCTCGGGCGCGCGGCTGGTGGTGGTGCCGCCGCGCGAGTCGACCTTCGTGCCGAGTGAGCAGGTGCTGATCGGGAACGTGGCCCTCTACGGCGCGATCTCGGGCGCTCTCTTCGCCGCCGGGCGCGCGGGCGAGCGGTTCGCCGTCCGCAACAGCGGCGCCACGGCCGTGGTCGAGGGCACCGGCGACCACGCGCTCGAATACATGACGGGCGGACGCGTCGTCATCCTCGGGCCGACCGGCCGCAACGTGGCCGCGGGCATGAGCGGCGGCCGCGCCTACGTGCTCGACGTGGACGGCCGCTTCGTGAGCCACCACGTCAACCCGGAGACCGTGGACCTGCTGCCGGTGTCGCGTGCCTCCGCCGAGGCCGAAGAACTGCGCCACCTCATCGAGGCGCACGCCGCCGAGACGGGCAGCGAGCTCGCCCGCCTCCTCCTGGACGACTGGCCCGCCGCGCTCCGCCGCTTCGTGCTCGTCTTCCCCACCGAGTACCGCCGCGCCCTCGCCGCCGAGGCCGGGACGCCCCTCGACCACGCCCCCGACCGCCCCGCCGAGCACGCCGAGGCGCTCGTCCTCAACGGCACGCCCCGCGCCGCCTGACGCCCCCGACCTCCCCCGCCTCGGCACGCCTCTCCACCGTGTCATCCTGAGCGAGCGGAGCGAGTCGAAGGATCTCTGACGAGCACGAGCGCTGACCAACGCTCTCGCCAACGAGACGAGACCCCGTCGTACCAGAGATCCTTCGACTCCGGCCTGCGACCTCCGCTCAGGATGACATGAACCGGACACCGAGTCCGCACGACACACGACGCTCTACGCCTCATGTCCACCTTCGACTTCCTCGCCCTCCCCCGCCGAACGGCTCCCTACCGGCCCGTCGCCGAGCGCATCGCCGACAACCTGCCCGTCGAGCTGCCGCTCCTCGCCCCCGAGGTGACCGTGCAGGCGCGGCGCTGCATGGACTGCGGCGTCCCGTTCTGTCAGTCTGGCTGCCCGCTCGGCAACCCGATCCCCGACTTCAACGAGGCCGTCCGGGAGGGACGCTGGCGGGAGGCGTACGACCTGCTGAGCGCCACCAACAACTTCCCCGAGTTCACCGGGCGGATCTGCCCCGCGCCGTGCGAGTCGGCCTGTGTGCTCGGGCTGCTGGCCGAGCCGGTGACCATCGAGCAGATCGAGCGGACCATCGGCGAGCGCGCGTTCGAGGAGGGCTGGGTGCAGCCCATCGTGGGCGTCCCGCCGACGGGCCACAGCGTCGCGGTCGTCGGGAGCGGACCGGCCGGGCTGGCGGCGGCGGCCCAGCTGGCGACTGTCGGCCACGCGGTCACGGTCTACGAGCGCGACGACAAGCCGGGCGGCCTCCTCCGCTACGGCGTCCCCGATTTCAAGCTCGCCAAGGGCGTCGTCGACCGGCGACTCGACGTGATGCGCGCCTCGGGCATCGCCTTCGCGTGCGGCGTCGAGATCGGCCGCGACCTGAGCTATGCCGACCTCCGCGCCCGGCACGACGCGGTCGTGATCGCGACCGGGGCCACGCGCGCCCACGACCTGCCCGTTCCCGGCCGCGAGCTGGGCGGCATCCACACGGCCTGGGACTTCCTCACGAGCCACGCCCGGGTCGCCGCGGGCGACGCGGAGGCACCCACCATCGACGCGGCGGGCAAGCGGGTCCTCGTCATCGGCGGCGGCGACACGGCGTCCGACTGCATCGGCGTGGCGCACCGGCAGGGCGCAGCGTCGGTCGTCAGCTTCCAGATCACCGAGCAGCCCCCTGAGCGCGTGCCGCAGGGCGCCGCGTGGCCCTTCCGCAGCCCGGCCCTGTCCACCTCGTCGTCCCACCAGGAGGGCGGCGACCGCGTCTGGTCCGTCGCCACCCAGGCGTTCTCCGGCGAGGGCCACGTCCAGCAGGTCCATACCCTCGACGCGACCGTGGACCTGTCGCGGGGCTTCCACGTCGAGGTGATCGAGGGCACCGAGCGCGTCTGGGACGCCGACCTGGTGGTGATGGCGATCGGCTACGCCGGACCGGAGACCGAGGCGCTGGTGGAGCAGACCGCCGTGACGCTCGACCCGCGCGGGCGCGTCCAGGCGACGCAGTACGCGACCGCCGACGCGGGCGTGTTCGTGGCGGGCGACGCCCAGCGCGGCGCCTCGCTCGTGGTGTGGGCGCTCACCGAGGGCCGCGAGGCCGCCCAGGCCGTGGACGTGTACCTCCGGGGCGCCTCGCCGCTGCCGCTCAAGGGCGAGGGGGACCTACCGCGCGCCTGAGACCTCCCACCTCGGGCGCCCGGCCGACCGAGTCCCCGAGGTGGAACGGGGTCACGCATCGCTGGACGCCATCGCGTCGATCAGCGCCCACGTCGCCAGCGCGCCGTTGACGCTCGTGTAGAGCCCGAACGTTTCGTACACCGCGCTCCCCCAGTTGCCCTGCACCTCCGACGGCAGCACCGCGTTCTGCGCCGGGTCCGACACGTTGCGGACGAACCCGAACGCCACGCCCTTCTCCTGGCACACCTTCCCGATCACGGCGTCGTCCATCTCGATCACCGCGTAGTCCGCGTACTGCCCGTCCGTCGTGCCCACCACGAACGTGGCCGTCGTCAGCAGCGGGACGTTGGTCGGCGTGACGAGATCGTTCAGCGCCACCGGGCTCGTCGGCGTGCACAGGTCCAGCGGGTCGAAACTGGGCGTGTCGGGGTCTGTGCCGTGGAGTGGAGTGTCCGTCCCGTAGTGCGCGTTGAAGGCATCGGCGAGGGCCTGGAGCCGGTCCTCCGTCGCCGGGATGTCCACCAGCAGCGCATCGAAGCCGCTCTTGGAGATCGTGGTCCAGTCCGGCGTGTAGTCGCTCGCGTAGGTCGGCCAGTCGCTCGTCGGGTCCGACGCGCTGTAGAGCGTTCCCGCGTTGACCACGTTGACCGCGCCCAGGTGGTCCGTCAGCCGCGATCCGCCCGCCGTCCCGATCGAGAACAGCATCGACGGGCTCGACTCCTTGACGATCTGCTCGATCATGGAGCCGAGGTAGGCCGCGCCCGGCCAGTCGAGGTGCGTGTTGGACTTGAACAGCAGCACCCGCGTCGAGCCCATCTGCACCAGGCAGTACAGGCCCCAGTAGGTCCACGACTCCGCGTCGTGCCCCGAGTACGGCGGCATGCCCTTGTCGTACCGAGTCCACTGGGTCCACTCGTGGTCGTCCTTGGACTGGTCGTGCGTCATGGCCTCGCCGCTGCTCACGAAGACGTGCTGGAGCGCCGCCCACTCGGCCTCGGCCCAGGTGATCACCACCACGTCCGCCTCGGGGAGCGCGTCGCCCGAGGCGGGGAAAACCGTCGGCGCCGTCGCCCCGATGCTGCCCCAGTCGATGGCCGGGAGCGTCGGCAGGCCGTCCTCGGGCGGGTAGAACGAGCCGGAGTCGGAGGCTTTCTTCGACGGGTGGGGAGCGGAGCGGGCCATTGGAGAGGGAGAAAGAGGAACGAGCCACGGGGGCGCGGGCCGCGGCGCGTGTCCTTAGCACGCCCCACGCCGACCCGACAGCCACCGAGGTGGATGAGGTCAGTGACCGGAGTGCTCGGGGAGGATGAGGAAGTTTTGCATCATGCCCGTGTCCTCGTGCGGCAGGATGTGGCAGTGGTACACCGCCTTGCCCGTCCACTGCTTGAACTTGGACCGGATGACCACGGTGTGGTCGGCCGGAATCCAGATCGTGTCCTGGATGGTGCCCGGCGCGAACGGTGTCACCACCCCCGTCGACAGGTTCTTGATCGAGATCACCTCGAACGAGTTGACGTGGATGTGGAACGGGTGGCCCTCCGAGCCGCCCTCCATCATGCTGGGCACGGTCAGGTGCCACTCCTCCACGTCGCCCACGTTCACGACCGCCTGCACCGAGCGCTCGTCGTAGACGGCGTTGTTGATCATGAAGTCCAGCTTGATGAGCGGGTTCAGTCCTCCCTCGAACTGCATGCTGAAGACCACGTTGCGGACGCGCTTGACCTCGTCGGGCGAGATCAGCGGGTACTCCCGCGTCGGGACCGGGAGCGCCGTCGGCATCGCCATCGTCACCGGGTCGCCCGCGACCTCGATCTCGGCCAGCACGCGCGGGCTGCTGTAGAGGAACTGCGCGCACTGCGCGAGTTGCATCACCTTGTAGACGCCCGGCGTGGCGTTCGCGCGCAGCATGAAGCTGGCGCGGTTGGCCGGGGCCAGCAGGAGCTGCTGGTCCGGGTAGGCGTTCGTGATCGGCACCGCGGGCCGCAGCTGCGGCGTCGGGAAGTTGACGCCGTCGAGTTCGATCACCTGTAGGTCGTGCCCCTCCACCGCGATCGGCATGACGTTGTCCGACATCGCGTTCAGCAGCCGGAAGCGCGCCACCTCGCCCGGCCGCATCGTGATGCGCGGGACCGCGAGTTGCGTGCCCAGCGGCATCGCCGCCGGGTCGAACTGGACGGTCGGCGGGCAGCCGGGCGGCGTCACCTTGGGACCGGTCCCAAAGTTGTGGTCCTCGCGGAAGAACGGCTCCCCGTTGACGAGGTAGTAGCGCCGCTTGTAGTCGCCCGTCGAGAACCCGCCCTTGAGGTCGGGCGCCGGGATCATGGTCTCGGTGGACGGATCCCAGATCTCGACCTGGTTGCCCAGCGTGTCCCACAGGCTGTTTTGCTTGGGCTCGTACTCCCACACGTCCGACCCGTCCTCGCTGGGGAACAGGCCGATGTCGTTGAACACGAGGAAGTGCTCGGCGGCCGCGGCCACCTCGGGCACCTCGTCGACCGGCCCGCGGACCACGATGCCCCCCGCCATGCCGGTCACCGCCTGCACCACCGTCGAGCCGTGGTGGTGGGGGTGATACCAGTAGAGCCCGTCCGGCTGGTCGTCCGGAATCGGGATCTCGTAGACGAGGTCCTCGCCGGGCCGCACCGCGATCATCTCCGCCGTCGGGTCGCTCGTGCCGACGGGCTGGAACAGGTGCGGGATGACGCTCAGCCCGTGGAAGTGCAGGTTGGTCGTGTCGAGCGCGTGCGGCACGTTGTGGTCGCCCGTCCACCCCGCCGAGTCGGTCGGCGGGAGGCGGTTCTCCAGCCTGACGCGGAGGTGGTCGCCGGGGCGGAGTTCGAGCAGCGGCCCGGGGATCTGGCCGTTGTAGGCGCGGAGGCGGGCCCGGGTCTCGGTGCCCGTGCTGGCCTCGAACGTGCGCTCGACGCGCTCGGCCGTCAGCGTCACGTCCACGACGCGCCCGGAGCGGACGACCTCGGGGGCGGCGCCGGCCGAGCCGTCGCCCGAGGTGGGCGCGGTGGCCGCCTCGACGGCCTGGCAGCCGGCGAGCGGCAGGAGCGGGGCGGCCGCAGCGGCCCCGCCGACGGTGCTCAGGAACGAGCGGCGGGAGTAGCGGCTCATGGACGCCAGGCCGACGCGACCGTCGGGGTGGCACCACCGTCCAGCGTGCAGCCCTTCGGCTCCTGATTCACGGTGAACGTCTGGTACTGGGTGAAGGCCACCGACAGCTGCATCGACGTGTCGAGGTTCAGCGCGTCGGGGTACTGGCCGCCGTGGTAGGCGTCCGGGAAGAGGTTGTTGAAGAAGTAGTCCGCGTTCTCGGCCGAGTACTCCTCGCAGATGCCCGAGTAGCCGAACGACGGCGGCACGTTGGTGCCCATCTCGGAGATGCCCGAGGCCGCCGCGTACGCCGACGCGTGGCACGACATGCAAGACGATAGCTTGTTGTCGACTGGCCCGGCCAGCCGACCTCGGCACCCGAAGTGCTCGTAGATGGCCGTCGAGTCCTCGGTCATCGCCACGTTCAGGACGCCCTGGCGCGCGGGCACGCTGTCGGCCTCCTCGACCGCTGGGAACGTGTCGGGGTCGCTGCCCCACTGGATGCCGACCGGCTGGAGACGGTCCCAGATCGTGTCGCCGGGCAGCAGACCGTTGTACGCGAACGTGCCATAGATCCAGCGCGTCGGCGACTTCGGGTCCACCGCGGCCACGTCGACCTGCACCAGGCGGACCGTCTGGGGCGTCCGGCGGCACGCGAACGTCGAGTCGCTCTCGTCGAGCGTGTGGCGGTCGACTGTCCACTCGGGCGCGCCTTCGAGGTAGGGGACGCAGGAGGTGGGGGCGGTCGTGAAGAGGAACTTGGTCACCAGCGTCCCGGTCGGGAACGGGAGCCCGGCGGGCGCGGGCCGCCCGTCGACCTGTACCACCTGGGCCTCGCCGCTGGCGGGGAACGCCTGCCCGAGCGCGTAGCCGCCGTAGGTGTTGTACATCCCCACAGCCCAGGTCTCGAAGCCCGCCGCGTTCGCCTCGGGGCAGTCATCGGCCCCGATGGGGTCCTGGCCCGGGCTCCCGTCCCGGGTCGCGACCGAGGGGGGCAGTTCGTGGACCGCGATGCGCGCGCTCGCGCCGAGCAGGTCCGAGAGGTGGGCCGTCCGTTCGTTGGTGGTGCCGTGGATGAACTCCCGCCCGACCGTCGGGTCGTAGGCCATCCAGGGGACGTGGTACCACGCCGTCTGGCCGTTCACGGTGCTGCGGAAGCCCGCCTCGTTGGAGAGCTGGTCGTCCTGCCCCTGGCGGATGACGGTCTTGACCGTCTCCATCCACTCCGGCCAGATCGAGTTCTCCCAGGCGCCCGGCGCCATCGACGAGTCGCTCTGGGACTCGAAGTCGGTGGCGGCAGTCAGACCGAGCCAGGGGCAGTCGGCCGGGGCACAGGGACCGGGGTCGGCGGTCGGGTAGTCGTGGCTGAGTTCGAAGACGGGGCCCGTCCACCCCTCCGGCGCCTCCCCGACGGCGTCGGCGAAGGCGAACACCGACGCGTCGAGGTCGGTATCGGGCGTGGGGGCGGGAGTGTCCCGGTCACAGCCGGTGGCGACCAGAAGGAGCGCGGAGGCGGCGAGGACACTCCGCACCAGGGCGGAGGAGCGGCGAGAGACGAGCGACATGGGCTACCTGCGGGTGAGGAACAGGACCGTTCCGCCGAGACGACCTGTCGGGCGAACGGATGCCTCCAATACCGCACCCACACCCCAATCATGCGTCGGGGGACTACACGATTAGAGCGTACCGCATCGACAACGAGTCCTCGCGACCTCGCGCGTGTCACCCCGGGTCTGGCGCCCCCCCCCTGCGTCGCCCTCCCGTTCACGACCGGCGGCAGGACGGGCTCGTGGCCGGGGCCGAGGTCCTCTACCGCTCGGGAGGACACGGGCGACGATCAGAGCGGGGCGCGCAGGCATCGACTCCGTACGGGGATGCGTGTGAATCCGATGGGGGGCCGGTCGCTGGCGGACGGACAGACCTACCTTGGAGCCTGCTCTTTCACCCCGCCTCGGGTTCCGCGCGTCGGCGCGGATGAAAAGGGAATCCGGTGACGCCGCCTCGCGGCCACTCCGGAGCTGTCCCCGCAACTGTAGGCGGCCCGCCGTCGGCGACGACGCCCGCGACCACTCTCCCTCGGGAGGGGAAGGTCGGGGCCGAGCCAGACGCACGTCCCGCATGGCGGGACCGGGCCGTGAGCCAGGAGACCTGCCCGAGCGCGACGCTCCCTACCGCCTCCGGGACCAGAGGTGCGGTGTGCCCGACGCGGACCGACCGGCCCGCGCGCGTGTGACCCCGTGCCTGCTTGAGGCGCGGGGTTTTTTGATGCTGCAAGGCCCGCTTGCGGGGCGCCTCCGCGCCCTCCTCTTCTCGCTCCTCCTGCCGTCGGCCGTCGCCGCGCAACCGTCCGCACCGACGGCCGCGCCCGACTCGACGCTCGGCGCCGTCACGGTGACGGCCGCCCGCGAGGCCGTCGCCACGCGCGAGGCCGCGTCCCGCGTGACCGTCCTCGGCCGCGACGCGCTCGACGCCGCCGGGGCCACCACCGTCGCCGACGCGCTCGAAGCACGCACCGCCGTGTTCGTGAAGCGCTACGGGCCGGGCGGGCTCGCGAGCCTGTCGCTGCGGGGCACGGGCGCGGCCCAGACGCTGGTGCTCCTCGACGGCCACCGCATCGCCGACCCGCAGCTCGGGCAGCTCGACCTCGGCTTGCTCCCGGCCGGGGTCGTCGAGGCCGTGGAGGTCGCCCACGGGGCGGCGTCGGCGCTGTACGGGACCGACGGCGTCGGCGGCGTGGTGCAGGTCCGGACGCCCGCCCCCGGCGAGCCCCGCGCCCGGCTCGACCTGCGGACCGGCGCCTGGGGTGAGCGCGGCGGCGCGCTCCTGCTCTCGGGTGGCTCGGCGCGCCTCTCGGCCGTCCTCGCCCTCGACCACGACGAGGCCACCGGCGACTACCTCTACGTCGACTCGACGCGCTTCGACCCGGCCACCCAGACCGTCGGCGTGACGGCGCCGCGCGCCAACGCCGATGTGCAGCGGGACGCTCTGTTCGGACGCGTGTCGTCCGAGATCGGCCGGTGGCGAGGCACGGCGGGCCTGCTGGCGACCGACGCCGAGCGGGGGATCTTCGCCTTCTCGGGCGTCTCGCAGGCCCGCCAAACCGACCGCGCGCTGCGCGTCTGGACCGACCACGCGCTCCGCCTCGGCGGTACGCGGGTGCGGGTCGGCGGGCTGGCGCAGCGGTCGTCGCTCCGCTACCTCAGCCCGGCGTCGGGCCTCGACGAGACGGGGCAGACCGAGGCCGCGTCGCTTCGCATCGAGGCCGACCGGGCGGTCCGCCTCGGAAGCGGACGCTGGCACCTCGCGGCGGGCGTCGAGGCGCGCGGCGGACGGGCCGAGCACCCGAGCCTGACCGAGGACGCGCAGGAAACCGCGCAGGCCGTCTTCGCGAGCGCGGTCGGCCAGCACGGGCCGCTCCACCTCTACCCGGCCCTCCGCCTGGACCGCGTCGCCGCGCCGACTGGCGAGACGCTGACGGCGCTCAGCCCGCAGGCCGGCGTCAACCTGCACGTCGTGCGCAGGCTGTGGCTGAAGGCGAGCGCGGGCCGCGCCTTCCGCGCGCCGACGTTCAACGACCGCTTCTGGATGCCCGGCGGCGACCCCGCCCTGCGCCCCGAGCGCGGCTGGACGGCCGACGCAGGCGCGGCCGCCGAGGCCCACCTCGGTCCGCTCGCCGCCACCGCCGAGGCGACCGTCTTCGCGAGCGCGCTGGCCGACCAGATCGTCTGGAGGCCCGGCCGGTTCGACGACGGCTTCTACTGGGCGCCCCAGAACATCGGCCAGACCCGGACGCGCGGCGCCGAGTTGTCGGCCCGCCTCCGCCTCGGCACCGCCCGCCGCTTCGCCGAGGTGGGCGGGCTGATGACGTGGACCGACGCCCGCGACCGCACCGACCCCGAGGCGTCGTCCTTCGACCAGCGCCTGCTGTACGTACCCGCCCGCCTCGTCCGCGCCGACCTCGCGCTGGGCGCCGGGCCGCTCCGCCTCGACGCCGGGCTGGAGCACACCGGCACGCGCGCCACCGCCGCAGACGGCACGGCCCGCCTTCCGCCCGCGACCGTCGTGGACGCCGGGCTGTCGGGCCGCCTGCGCGTCGGCCCCGCCGCCGCCGTGCTGGCGGTGCGCCTCGAAAACCTCCTGGACGCGCGGTACGCGCTCGTCCGCCAGTACCCCATGCCGCCGCGGCACGTCCGCGTGCGGCTCACCCTCTCCTCTCTCTAGACCATGTCTCGTTCGCTTCTCCTCCTCCTCGTCCTCCTCGCCGCGCCCGCGTGGGCACAGGAGTTCGAAGGCCTCGTCCTCAGTCAGGGCGCGTTCGGCGCCAACAACAGCTCCGTCGTGCGGGTCTCAGGCGTGTTCGCGCCGCCGTCGTCCTCCACGCTCGCCGGCGGGCGGATCTACACGCAGGGCGCCGAGATCATCGGCGACCACCTCTACCTGACCGCGGGCGACTCGTTCTCGGGCACCAGCCGCGTCGACGTGCTGGACCTCGGGACGGGCGCGCTCGTCGGGCAGATCACGCAGAACGTCCAGAACCCGCGCTACCTGGCCGAGGTGGGCACGGACAAGGCCTACGTCACGAACCAGGACTACAGCGGCGGCGCGTCGTTCGTGACGCCCCTCAACCTGGCGACCAACACGGCCGGGACGCCGATCCCGGTGGAGGGCACGCCGGAGGACGTGACGACGGTCTCGGTGGGGACTGCGACGTACGCCATCGTCGCACTGGGCGCGTTCGGAGGCAAAGACTCGCTCGCGGTCCTGGACCCGGCCACGGACACGCTGACCGGCTACATCGACATCGAGTGTGCGGCGCGGTTCGTGGTGGGGGTGTCGCCGTCGGCGTGGGCGGTCTGCACCGACACCGACGAGGCGGTCCTGGTGGACCCGGCCACGCGGACGGTCACGCGCCGGATCGCGTTCGGGTTCGAGATCGGCGACCCCAACGGCATCGGGCAGGACGCGGCCTCGATGCCGGGCATCCTTACCCGTCGCGGCCTCACACGAGACGGCGCCTTCGCAGCCATCTCGTCGGAGCGGGGCGTGATCGTGCTCACCAGCTCCGACGGCGACTACCGGCTCGTGGAGATCGACGACGCGGACACGCTGCCGATCACGGCGCTGGCGGCCTCGGCCGACGGCAGCGGCTTCATCCTCGGCAGGCCGGACCCGGACAACCCGTTCGGCGCGAACGGGACGGTCACGCTGCACCGCGACGATGGGACCCTCGTCGAGACGTTCGCGGCAGGCGTCTTTCCGTCGTACGTCGCCACGAGCCCCAACGGCTTCGGCACGACCGTCGAGACCGTCGACGCCTCCGGCCTCGGGCTCGCGCTGGACGGCCCCAACCCGGCCCACACGCGGACCGCGCTGGCGCTGACGCTCGACCGCAACGCCGACGTCCGGGTCGAGCTCTTCGACGTGCTCGGCCGCCCCGTCGCCCGGCTGGCCGACGGCGGCTTCGGCGCAGGCACGCACCGCCTGAGCGTGGACGCGAGCGGCCTCGCGCCGGGCACCTACCTCGTCCGCGCGGCCACCGAGGCGGGCGTGGTGACGCTGCCGCTGACGGTCGCCCGATGAGGATCGACCGCTGCTTCTGCTTCGACACGACCTTCGCCGCGCTGGCGGAGGTCGCCGACGCGACGGGCGCCGAGACGGTGCCCCAGTTGCAGGCCTGCGCCACGTTCGGGCAGAAGTGCAAGCTGTGCCACCCGTATGCCCGGCGGATGCTGCGGACCGGCCAGACGGTCTTCCACGAGATCGTAACCGAGGCCGACGAGCCAGAAGCCGCCCCCCGCCTCGGCGCCGAGGTGAAGGGCGGCACGCCGGCGTGCCGCCCCGGAACGCGAGCACCGACGCATCGGTGACGGCACCGCAGGCCCGCGCGTGCGAGGGATCATCCGTGAGCACGGGGAGTCTGCATCGGAGCCCCGTGCTCTTCGACGCACGATGTCCGCCGCATACATCGCTGTTCATTAGGGGTGTATGCGGCCTCGCTCCCCAGGCGACCCGATGGTGCCCCGCTTCTCTCCCTTTCTGCACGCGCCCGGACTCGGCCTGTGGCTGGCGCTCGGCCTGCTCGCCGCCGCGCCGGCCGCCCAGCCGACGGACCTCCCGACGCGGGGCGCAGTGGGGGAGGTCAGCAGCGGACTCCTGTACGAGTTCGAGACCCGTCCCGACTCGTCGGTCCTGATCCGCTCCAGCCGGGGCGACTCGCTCCGCATCGAGCCGTCGGCCCTTCGACGCATCTCGGCGGCCTACGGAGGCGACCTCACCGGCTCGGGCGCCGAGGTCCGGAGCGGCGTCGACATCGACGGCGGGGACCTGTCGCTCTACTACGCGCGCCGCATCCCGGTCCCGGTGGCGCTCGGCGTGTTCGGCCTCCTCACTCTGGGAGGGATCGCCTTCGCGGTCTGGGCGCTCCGGCGGATCGCCCGCGACGACCGCCGCAAGACCGAACTCCAGATGTACCGCCAGACGCTCGCCGCCGCCCGCGAGCGCGAGCGGCTCCGCATCGCGCGCGAGATCCACGACGGCCCCCTCCAGGCCCTCCACGCCCTCCGCCGCCTCCTGGAGGCGGACGGCCACACGGCCTTCGAGCAGGACCTTCTGGAGATCGTCCGCGAGTTGCGGCGGGTTGTCGAGAACCTGCGTCCCCCCGCGCTCGACCGGTACTCGCTCGCCGACGCCCTCCGCTCCCTCATCCGCCGGTTCGAGCGCCACAACCCCGGCATCGAGGTCGATGCGACGCTCGCCGCCGACTCAGACGCCGTGGACGCCTACTCGGACGAGCTTCGCCTGACCCTCTACCGGCTCACACAGGAGGCACTCAACAACATCGGGGCTCACGCCCGAGCGCACCACGTCGAGATCGCCTTCGACGCCCGTGCCGACCGGTACGCCCTGACCGTCGGCGACGACGGCGCCGGGTTCGACCCGGAGCGCCACCCCGACGACGACCGCAGCCACTTCGGCCTCCTCGGGATGCGTGAGCGTGCCGAGGCGGTCGACGCCCGCCTCACGGTCGCCTCTCGCCCCGGCCACGGCACCCGCCTCCGCCTCGACGGCACGCCCCGCCCCGCCTGACTCCCCCCCCCATGCTCGCTTCCATCCGCGTCGTCCTCGTCGACGATCATCCGCCGATGCGCTCCGGCATTCGGGCCCTCATCGAGCGCGAGGCCGAGCGCGGCGGCTGGGCCGTCGAGATCGTCGGCGAGGCCGGGACGGCCGAGCGGGGCCTCGACCTCGTGCGCAGCCTGAGCCCGAACGTCGTCGTGACCGACCTCGACCTCCCGGCCATGTCCGGCGTCGACCTCGCGCGGGCGATCCACGAGGAGGCCCTCCCGACTCGGGTCCTCGTCCTGTCCGCCTACGACGATGCCGCCTACCTCCACAGCCTCCAGTCATGCGGAGTCGCGGGCTTCCTGACCAAGGAGAAGCCTGCCGCCGTGATCGCCGAGGCGGTCCGGGCCGTCTCGCGGGGCGAGACCCGCTGGTTCGTGATGCCCCCCGAGGACGCCCTCGCCGAGCTGACCGACCGCGAGGCCGAGGTCCTCCGGTCGCTCGCGGGCGGACGCTCCAATACCGAGATCGCCGACGAGCTGGACATCTCCGAACACACCGTCCGCAACCACCTCACGAACGTCTACGAGAAGCTCGACCTGACGTCGTCGCGCGAGGCCGTCGCCTGGGCCTGGAAACACGGGATCGGCGAGAAATAGACGAGCCCGAGCCGGGCAGCAGAGACACAGCCACGCCTCTCGCATCGGGACGCGTCACAGGACGCCGCCCATGCCTCGACCTGCGGCCAGGGGCAGTGGCAAACACGGCACACCTGATATCTGAAGTGCCGACTTGACCTGCACGAATTCATAGCACGAGCAAAGAATCGAGCTCCACGCTGGGAACCAGGAGAATCCGACTAGTCCGCATGGGGCATGACGCTGAGGGGGCGATGCCGATACCGCCCTGTTTTGAGGTCCTGCAGGTCGGTTTGTTGAGGGTGTCCCCACGCCACCCCCTCCAGCACGCCCCGCATGACTGCCCCCCGCCGACGCTCTCCTGCCTCGCTTTCCCTCCTGCTCGCAGGACTCGTGCTCGCCGCGTGCGGCACCTCTCCGATGGGTCCGAGTGAGGCGCGACCCGCCCAGGTCGGAGACATCGTCGTTCGGAGTCAGGAGACGACCGCCGATGCGCCCCCGGCGCGTCTGACGGTCCGCCGGAGCGGCGGCCTGCCCGTCGTCCTCGACGCCGCCCGCCGCGGGACGTTCGACGCCTACTTCGACGTGGCCCTTCGCGCCGAGGGCGTCCTCGACCTGGACCTGGTCGACGCCGACCGCCCGGACCGCCGGGCCGTGCGTCTCCGCCAGACCCCGACCGACACCGGACACGACCTCCACTTCCTGCCACCGACCCGGACCGACCTGACGGTCGAGTACGTCGTCGAGGGCCGCGTCGTCCAGACCGAGCGCCACGTGGACGCCGACTCCGCCTCGTTCGGTGAGTCCGACGACTCCACCGAGTCGGTCCACTACTACCGCGACGGCGACGTCTACGTGATCGTCTACGACTTCACGGCCGACGAGCCCGCCTCGGTCACGACGCCCGGCGGCACGCCCGTCGAGCGGTGTACAGAGATCCGCGTCCGCCTCGACGCCGCCGTGCCCCCCCTCGACCGCCCCGCCCTCCGACTGAGCGGTACCGGCTGGGACGAGGTGCAGCTGGACGACGGGTCCGCGCGGCGCCTGGACACCCACCGGGTCCTGTCTCGCGCTCGCTAAACGCTGTCCCCACCTGCCTCCTCTGCCTCTGACCGCCCCTCGACCATGACCCGCGCCCTCCTCCTCTCCCTCTCCTTCCTCCTCGCCCTCGGCGTGACCGCCCAGGCGCCTGCGCCCTCCGCGGCGGAGGCCGTGCGAGCGGACGACGGGTCGCTCGTGGTCCGCGCCCCCCGTGTCGACGTCGCCCCCACCCTGGACGGGCGCCTCGACGACGCTGCCTGGGCCGCCGCCCGTCCGGCCGATGGCTTCCGACAGCAGACGCCCCAGCCCGGCGCGGCGCCCGCGTTTCAGACCGAGGTCCGCGTCGTCCGCGACGCCGACGCGCTCTACGTCGGTGCCCGGATGCACGACAGCGCCCCGGACTCGGTGGTCGCCCGCCTCTTCCGCCGCGACACGAACGGCTACTCCGATTGGTTCACGGTCCAGATCGACAGCTACGACGACGACCGCTCGGCCTTCGCGTTCGCCCTCAACCCGCGGGGCGTCCGCCGCGACTACCTCCTCTCCAACGACACCCAGCAGGACGACGACTGGGACGCCGTCTGGGACGGCGCCGCCGCGGTCCACGCCGACGGCTGGGTGGCCGAGATCCGCATCCCGCTCTCTCAGATCCGCTTCCAGAGCGGCACGCCCGAGTGGGGCATCAACTTCACCCGCCGGACGGCCCGCCTCGGCGAGACGAGCTCGTGGAGCCCGCTCTCGGTCCAGGACGACCGCTACGTGTCGCTCTTCGGCACCCTGGCGGGCGTGGCCACCGCCGAGCCCGGTCGCGGCCTCGAAGTCCGGCCGTACGCCGTCACCCGCGCCACCCGGGCGCCGGTCGTGGAGGGCAACCCGTTCGACGAGCGGGCCGCCCTTGCCAGCTCCGTCGGCGCCGACCTGACCTACCAGCTAGGCTCCGGCCTGACGGTGACCGCGACGGTGAACCCAGACTTCGGGCAGGTCGAGGCCGACCCCTCGGAGGTCAACCTCTCGGCCTACGAGACCTTCTTCTCGGAGCGCCGCCCGTTCTTCCAGGAGGGCACCGACATCTTCCAGACGACGGGCGCGACGCTCTTCTACTCGCGGCGCATCGGACGCGAGCCCTCCGCCATCGTGCCCGAGGCGCGCTACCTCGACGCCCCGGAGGCGTCGACCATCCTGGGGGCGACGAAGCTCTCCGGCCAGGTCGGCGACTGGAGCGTCGGCGCGCTCTCCGCGCTGACGGCCCGCGAGTCGGCCCCGTTCGTGACGGGGGCGGGCGTCGAGGGCGTCGCAGCGGTCGAGCCCGCGACCTCCTACAACGTCGTCCGCGCCCAGCGGCGCTTCCGCGACGGCGCCACCACGGTCGGCGCGATCGGGACGGGCGTCCACCGGATGCAGCTCGACACGCCGTCCCTCGCCGACCGCTTGCCGGGCGACGCCGTCGCCGGCGGGGTCGACGTCAACCACCGCTTCGGCCAGGGCACCTACCAGGCCTTCGCCGCCGCCTTCGGCAGCTCCGTCAGCGGCTCGGCCGCGTCCATCGCCCGACTGCAGCGCGCCTCGGCCCGCTACTACCAGCGTCCCGACGCCGACCACCTCGCGTACGACCCCGAGCGCACCCGCCTCTCCGGCGTCAGCGCGCTGGCGGGCGTCTCGAAGATCCGGGGCGCGTTCACCTACAGCGGCCTCGTGCTCGGGACGTCGCCGGGCTTCGAGCTCAACGACATCGGCTACCTCCGCCAGGCCGACCAGATCGCCCAGGAGGCGTCGGTCGCCTACACCCTGACGCAGCCGAGCCCGGCGGTCCGCTACCTCCGCCTCGCGCTCTACCAGAGCGCAGGCTGGACGTGGGGCGGCGAGCAGACGCTGCTCCGCCTCGCGCCCTCGGTCTCGACCACCTTCTCCTCGCTGTGGAGCGCGGCCATCAGCGGCGACTTCCGCACCGGCGCCCTCGACGTGGCCGCGCTGCGCGGCGGCCCGGCCCTCCGCACAGACCCTTCGGTGGGCGTCTCGGGCTCCGTGGCGACCGACCGCCGCCGCCCGCTCCGCCTCATCGCCGATGGTGCCGCTGACTGGCGCCTCGGGACGACCGGCCGGTCGCTCTCGGCCGGGTTGGAGGCCTCGTACCGCCCCGCCCCGAACGCGACCCTCTCACTCCGCCTGAGTGGCGCGCACGTGTCCCGCCCAGACCAGTACGTGACCACCCGGAGCCGGGCGAGCGCTCTCGACTACGTCGTCGGCCAGTTGGACCAGTCCTCGGTTTCGGTCACGCTCCGCGGCGACATCGCCCTCACGCCCGACCTGACGGTGCAGCTCTACGCGCAGCCGTTCCTCGCTGCGGGCCGCTACGACCGATTCGCCCGGGTCGCCGACCCCGGCGCCCGGCGCCCCGAGGACCGCTACCGCGCCCTCGACGCCACCCTGGACACGGACGGCGCGGCCTACGCCGTCGACGCCGACGCGGATGGCACGGCCGACTACGCCATCGGACGCCCCGACTTTTCCGTCGCGGAGATGAACACCAATGCCGTCCTCCGCTGGCAGTACCGGCCCGGCTCGGCCCTCTTCCTGGTCTGGAGCCGCGGGCAGTCGCAGTTCGACCCCTCGGGCACCCTCGACCCCCTCAACGGCTTCCCGGACCTGTTCCTGGCCGAGCCTCGCGACACCGTCCTCCTCAAACTCAGCTACTGGTTCGGCGGCTGACCCACCGCCCCTCTCGTCCCCCCTCCTCTCCACTCTCGATTCCATGACCCACGTCCTCGACCTCCAGCGCCTCGTCCTCGACACCGACACCTCTACCGCCGTGTGGAGCGACGTCAGCATCGGCTGCACCGAGACCTGCACGCGCTACTAACCCCCCTCGTGCGCAGAGGGCCTTCCCTCCGCGCCTCCTCCTGTGACGGGCGACTGCCTGTCCAGACTGGTCCCCCGGATTCGCCGGGACGGCCACCCTTCAATCAACCCCTCTACACCATGAGCAACATTCTCGACCTCCAGCGCCTCGCCATCGACACCGACGAAGACGCCGGCTGGAGCACCGTCAGCGTCAACTGCAACAACACCAAGGCCGAGGAGATCGGTCAGTAGACCCCCTCGACTGGCGGGCGCCCATCCCGGGCGCCATCGCCACCCCTCCTGCGGCGAGTGATCGCCCAGATCGGCCCACCGGATTCGCCGGAACGGCCACCCTTCAATCAACCCCTCTACACCATGAGCAACATTCTCGACCTCCAGCGCCTCGCCATCGACACCGACGAAGACGCCGGCTGGAGCACTGTCAGCGTCAACTGCAACAACACCAAGGCTGAGGCCGAGGTGGGCCGGTAAGGCGCCCTGACTGGCGGGCGCCCACTCCGGGCGCCATCGCCACCCCCCCTGTGACGGGCGACTGCCTGTCCAGACCGGTCTCCCGGATTCGCCGGGACGGCCACCCTTCAATCAACCCCCTCTACACCATGAGCAACATTCTCGACCTCCAGCGCCTCGCCATCGACACCGACGAAGACGCCGGCTGGAGCACCGTCAGCGTCAACTGCAACAACACCAAGGCCGAGGCTGAGGTGGGACGCTAAGACGCCCCGAGGCCACCGGACGCCCGGCGCTCCCGCGCCGCTGTCCGTCGGCCGCTCTCGCCCCACCGCGCCTTTTCATAGCCGCGTGTGGGGCGGGTGCCGGGGGGCCAGGATCCTTCCTCGCCCCCCGGCACTCGCCCCGCGCCCGTCGCAGGCCCCCTTCTTTCTCTCTCTGCCCCATGAGCGCCTTTCCCTTCGTCGACCCTCTCTACCACGAGCCCATCGGCCGGTACGCCCACTCGCCCGAGTTCGAGCGCGTCCTGACCGACGTGCTCCTCGAGAGTTGGTCCGTCGAGCGGAGCGGCGTCTGGATGGCCGCCCGGCCGCCCTGGCGACGGTACCCGGACCAGGGCTTCAAGCTCCACGTCTCGGCCGTCCCCGACGACGCCGAAGAGATCCTTCGCCGCGTCGCCATGATCTGTGGCGAGACGGCCACCGAGTTCAAGTGCGCCGCCGACCCGCGTCTGCTGAGCCACATCAACTCGAAGCGCGCCAGCCGAGGCTCGTCGGGCAAGTTCATGACCCTCTACCCGGAGTCCGACCACGCCTTCGAAGGACTGGCCGCGCGCCTCGCCGAGGCGACGGCGGAGTTCGACGGGCCCTACATCCTGTCCGACCGGCGCGTCCCCGGCAGCCGGTGCGTGTTCTACCGCTACGGCGGGTTCTCGCGCCGCTCGCGGATGCGCCCCGACGGGACGCGCGAGTACCTCATCCGCGGCGTCGACGGCTCGGACCTGCCCGACCGGCGGCAGCCCTTCTTCGCCCTCCCCGAGGGCATCGCGGACCCCTTCCCGCCCGAGGACGCCGCCAGCGGGGGCGACCTCCGTATCGGCGACCGATTCGAGATCCGGGAGGCGCTCGCGTTCAGCAACACCGGCGGCGTGTACCTCGCCACCGACCTCGCGACCGGCGCGGACGCGGTGCTCAAGGAAGCCCGCCCGCACACCAGCTCGTGGTCGATGCAGGACGGCTACCTCGACGCCGTCGGGATGCTGGAGCACGAGCACGCCGTGCTGACCGACCTCGCCGGGACCGGCGTGACGGTCCAGCCGCTCGGGCTGCACCGCGCCTGGGAGCACACGTTCCTGGCCCAGTCGTTCGCCCCGGGCGAGCCCCTCCGGTCGTTCCGCGGGCGCCCCGAGATCATCCTGACGACCCACATGGACGACCCCGAGCGGGTCGGCCAGTTCTGCGGCGTGTTCCACACTGTCGCCCGTGGGCTGCTCGCCGCTGTCCGCGCTGTCCACGAGGCGGGCTACGTGATCGGCGACCTGTCGCCGAACAACATCATGGTCGACGCGGACACGCTGGGCGTGACGTTGATCGACGTGGAGAGCGCGCACCGGCCCGACGACCGCGTGGCGACGCTGGCGCGAGGCTGGTACACGCCCGGCTTCCGTCCGCTCGACGAAGCCGGCCGCCGCGCCGTCACCCCCGCCGACGACCTGTACGCGGCCGGGATGGCCCTCTACAGCCTCGTGATGCCCGTCCAGCACTTCTTCCGCCTCCACCCCGAGGCCGCCCCGCGCTTCATCGACCGGTTCGTGGCGGCGGGCTTGCCCGAGGAGGTCCGCGACGTGATCGCGGCGCTGGCCGCCGGTGACGCCGACCGCGCGAGCGACCTCCTCGACACCTGGGCGCCCACGCTCTCTGTCCCCTCGTATGCCTGAACCGATGCCCGTCGCCTCCGCCCCTCCCAGCCCCCTCACCCGCGCCACGCCCGACCCGGTCCCCGCGTTGCCCGACGCCGTCGGCCGCACGGTCGACTTCGTGCTCGCCACCGCCGACCCGGACCGTACGGACCGCCTGTGGCCCGCCGACGCGCGGGTCTACGACACGAACCCGCTCAACCTCGTCTACGGCGCGGCAGGCATCGCCCTGTTTCTCGACGAGGTGACCGGGCGCGTTCCGGACGCCGCTCGGAGCTGGATGCTCGACCGCGTCCGCGAGGTGTCGCTGCCGCCGGGCCTCTACACGGGCGCGGCGGGCGTCGCCCATGTCCTCGCCCGCCTCGGGGAGGGCGCCGAGGCGGAGCGCCTGCTCGCCCGAGCCGCCCCCGCCGCCGCGGTCCTCGACGACCCGAGCCTCTTCCAGGGGCTCGCGGGCTGGGGCTGGGCGAACGTGGTGCACCACACTCGCACTGGACACGGCGACGCCCTCCAGCGCGCCGTTGACGCCGCGGAGCGCCTGATCGACCGCGCCGAGCGGTCGGACGACGGCTGGAGCTGGCCCTCGCCCGACGGCCCCGAGGGGCCGGTCCCGACGCCGCTGGGGCTGGGCCTCGGCGCCAGCGGCCCGGCGCTGTTCTTCCTCGCCCTCGCCCGCGCCACCGACGCCGTCCGCTACGGCGAGGCGGCGCGCAACGCGCTCGACTTCGAGCTGGCCCACGCCACGTCGGTCGACGGCGCGCTGCGGTGGGGCAGCGACGTCGAGTACGCCGGGTCGCGCCCGTACTGGTTCGGCGGGACCGCAGGCGTGGGGCAGGTCCTCGTCCACGCTGCCCGGGAGTTGGACGAGCCAGCCTACCTCGACGCCGCCCGCCGCGCGGCGGACGGGACCCGCGCGCTTCTGACGCCCACGCACGGGCGCATGTGGGGGCTCTCCGGCATCGGCGAGTTCCTGCTCGACCTGGCCCACGCGACGGGCGAGGCGGTCTACCGGGAGCGCGCCTGCGCTGCGGCCGACGGCGTGCTCTGCTACCGCGTGGAGCGGCCCGAGGGGCTCGCCTTCCCGAGCCGCCACCTCCGCCGCCTCTCCAACGACCTCTCCACCGGCGCCGCCGGGTGCGGGCTGTTCCTGCACCGCGTCGCCACCGACACCCCCCGCGACCTCCTCGACCTCCCGTGAGCCCGACTCCCCCCTCGCTGTCCACCCGCGACCTCGCCCGCTGGGCGGCGCGCCACCTGGCCCCGCACAAGGGCCTCCTCGCCGTCGTGCTGACGGTCGAGGCGCTGGCGGCGGCCACGGCGGGCATCGTGGACCCCCTCCTGATGGCGGGGATCGTGGAGAGCCTGACCGACGGCGCGACGGGCCTGTTCGTGCGCCTGATCGTGGCCGCGGTCGTGGTCTCGACCGTGCTGCGCGGGCTGACCTACGTCTCGTCGGTGGTCCACCGGAAGCTGACGAACGCGCTCACGGCCGACCTTGTGGGAAATGCGTTCGAGTCGTTCTCGGAGCGGGCCCCGGCGAAGGTCGCGGCCCACGAGCCCGGCTACCACCTCTCGCGCATCTTCGACGAGCCGCGCCGCGTGGCCGAGACGGTCCGCGTGGCGACGTCGATCGTGCGGAGCGCGCTGCTGGCGGTCGGCGCGCTGGGGCTGTGCCTGTACCTCGCGTGGGAGGTCGCGCTGGGCCTGGCCGTGGTGGTGCCGGTGCTCGTCGCGCTGTCGCGTCGGTACGGGGGCCGCGTGGCGGCCGAGACCGTCCGGGGCGATGAGGAGGAGGCGACGCTCCGGTCCCACGTGGGCCGTTCGGTGCGCGGCCACGTGGCCACGCAGACGTTCGGGCTGGGGGCGGTGGTGAAGCGCTACGTGGGCGGCGCGCTCGACCGGCTCCTGGCGACGCGCTACCGGCGGACGCGCGAGGCCTCGCGGCTGCGGTCGGCGAGCGCCCTCTTCCTGTCCTACGCCGAGAACCTCGTGCTCGTCGGCGCGGGCATCCAGGTGCTGCGCGGCGCCCTGACGGTGGGCGGCCTGTTCGGCTTCACGAAGGCGTTCTGGCACGTCGTCGGGGCGACGCGCAAGCTGGTGGACCTGCTGCCCGAGGTGGCGACGGCGAAGGGGCAGGTGGAGCGCTACCTCGCGTACACGACCGACGCAGCGAGCGAGGCGCCGAGCCCCTTCCACGAGGCCGACACGCCGGTCACGCTGCTCCGCGACGTCTCGTTCGGACACGGCGCCGATGCCCTGTTCGAGCACCTCGACCTCGCCGTCCGCCCCGGCGAGCGGGTGCTGATCTCCGGCCCGAACGGGTCGGGCAAGTCGACGCTGGCGCGGCTGCTGGTCGGCGCGCTCGCCCCGACGGCGGGCCACGCGATCGTGCCGCCGCTGGCGTCGATCAGCTCGGTGCTGCTGCCGTTCGGTTTCCCGCCGGGCACGGTCCGCGAGTACCTCCAGCTGGACGAGCGGTCCGGCGTCGAGCAGGCACGCATCCTGCGCCTCGCGTCGCGGCTCGGGCTGGACCCTTTCCTGGACCGCGACCCGGATGGGCTCTCCCAGGGCGAGAAGCGACGCGTCCAGGTGCTGCTGGCCCTCACGAAGCGCGCGGCCCTCTACGTGTTCGACGAGCCCCTCTCCAACGTAGACGCCCGCGGCCGCGACCTGCTGATGGACACGATCCTGGAGGAGACCGAGGGCGCGGCGCTGCTGGTGATCCTGCACGGCGGCGACCGCTACCACGCGGCGTTCGAGCGCCACCTCGCCATCGACGGCGGAGCCGTCCGCGAGACGGCGACGTATGCGGGCGAGGCCGACCGCCCGGCGGCGTGGGGCGGCGGCACCCGGGCCCGGCGCGTGCGGACGCCCTCGGAGTCCGCCTGATCTCCCGCCTCGGCGCCGAGGCGGGGTAGCTTCGGCGCATGGAGCCTCTCGAAGTCGCCGGCAACGTGTTCACGCTGGCGTCGGTAACCCTCGCCCGCCGCAACAGCGTCCACACGTGGTGGACGGGGCTCGTGGCGGTCTCGCTCTACGGCGTCATGTTCTTCGGCGTCAAGCTCTACGCCGACGTGGTGCTGCAGGTGTTCTTCTTCGGGACGTGCGTCGTCGGGTGGCGGCAGTGGCTCCACGGTGGCGCGGGCGGCGGGGAGCTGCCGATCTCGGACCTCACGGACCGCCAGCGGTGGATCGCCGGGGCGGCGGTGCTCGGCGCGGCGCTCTTCTTCGGGACGATGTTCGGGCAGTTCACGGACGCGGCGCTGCCCTACGCCGACTCGTACATCCTCGGCGGCAGCGTCGTCGCGCAACTGCTGATGATGCGCCGCAAGCGGGACCACTGGTGGATCTGGATCACGGTCGACGGGGTCGCCATCGGGGTGTACGCGCTGAAGGGGTTGTACCTGACCTCGGCGGTGTACGGCGTGCTGCTGGTGCTGTGCGTGCAGGGCGTCGTGGAGTGGCGGCGGCTCTACGCGGCGCAGGGCATCGCCCCGGCAGATGCGGTACGCTAGCGGCCTCGTCGTCGGCTCGTTCGCGCCGCTGCACCCGGGGCACCAGCTCGTGATCGAGACGGCGCGGGCGGCGTGCGACCGGGTGACGGTGATGACGTGGGCGAACCCCGACATCGCGACCATGCCCACCTCGGTGCGCGCGGGGTGGGTGCGGCGGCTCTACCCGGACGTGGAGGTGCTCGCGTTCGAGGCGGCCGAGTGCCCGCCGGACGACGCGCCGGACGCGGTGCAGCGGGCCTTCACAGCGTCCCGCCTTCCGCATCCCGTCGACGCGGTGTTCACGAGCGAGGCCTACGGCGAGGCGCTGGCGGCGCACCTCGGCGCCGTGCACGTTTCCGTCGACCCGGCCCGGGAGCGGGTGCCGTTGTCGGGGACGCAGATCCGGGCCGATCTTCCGGGCCACATGGAGCACCTCGATCCCGTCGTCCGCGCCCACTTCGTCGAGCGGGTCGTCTTCCTCGGCGCCGAGTCGACAGGCAAGAGCACGCTGGCGCAGGCGGTGGCCGAGGCGCTGGACGAGCCGTACGTCGAAGAAGTCGGGCGGACGCTCTGGGTGGCGGCCGACGGCGACCTGCCGCTGGCGGACTACGTCACGATCTGCCGCGAGCACGTGGCCCTGGAGGACGCGGCGGCGGAGCGGGCGCGGCGGTTCGTGTTCGTGGACACGAACGCCATCACGACCCAGCAGTACGCGTTCTTCTTCTTCGGCACGTGTCCCCCGGAGGTCCAGGCGTATGCCGACCGGTGCCGGGAGCGCTACACGCACGTGTTCGTCTGCGCGGCGGACATCCCGTTCGACCAGGACGGGACGCGGGTGCATCCGCAGGTGCAGCAGTACATGGACGGGGCGATCCGCAACGACCTGACGATCCGCGGGATTCCGTACACCGTGGTGGGCGGGACGCTGGCGGAGCGGGTGGCCGCGGTGCGGGCGGCCCTAGGGGCGTGAGGAGGCCCGCCTCGGCGCCGAGGCGGGGTATCGTAGCGGCTCGCCAGCCTCCACATCCATGACCGACGACGAACTCCGGGCCGCTTTCGACCAGCAGGCGGCGCGCTACGACGCACAGTGGGAGGCGATGGCGCCGATTCGCGCCGGGCTCTACCTCCTCGTGACGGGGTCCTTCGCGGACCTGCCCGACGACGCTCGCGTGCTCTGTGTCGGCGCGGGGACGGGGGCGGAAGTGACGCATCTGGCCCACCGGTTTCCTGGCTGGCACGTGACGGCGGTCGAGCCCTCGGGGCCGATGCTCGACGTGTGCCGCCAGCGGGCGGAGCGCGAAGGCGTCGCCTCCCGATGCGTCTTCCACGAGGGCTACCTGGACTCGCTGCCCGCGAGCGAGCCGTACCACGCGGCCACGTGCTTCCTGGTGTCCCAGTTCATTCTCGACCGGGCGGACCGGGCGGCGTTCTTCCACGGGATCGCGGAGCGCCTGCGGCCGGACGGCCTGCTGGCGAGCGCGGACCTGGCATCAGGGGCAAACCCAGCGGATTTCGACGCCTTGCTCCATGCCTGGCTGGTGCTGATGGCTGGACCGGAGGTGTCGCCGGAGCGGATGGAGAACGCGCGGGCGGCATACGCACGCGACGTGGCGGTCCTGCCTCCGGCAGAGGTGGCGTCCATCATCGTGTCCGGCGGGTTCGAGCCTCCTGTTCAGGTCTTCCAGGCCGGGCTTCTCCACGCGTGGTGCGCGAAGCGGGCGCGATAGCCGGGCGACACAGCGACGGCCGCCCCGCGCTGGAGACGGCCGTCGGCCTGTCCGCCTCGGGGCCGAGGCGGGAAGGTTAGAGCGCCAGGCCGCCGATCTCGCCTGTGTCGATGTCGGCGCGGTAGCGGCGCCCGCCGAGCAGGATCTCGGCGACGCGGTCGCCGGAGCCGGTGACGGGAAACTCGATGGTGAACGCCTCATCGATCTCCACGAGCGAGGTCTCGCCGTCGCGGGGCGTCCGCGTGAGGGTGGCGCGCAGGGTGCCCGTGATGGTGCCGTCGACGGCGCGGCGCCAGCGCTTGGCGAGGCCGCGCGGGCCCTGGATGCCGTCGAGCGTGGCGTCGAGTTCGTAGGCCAGCGTGCGCTCGCCGCGCGGGCCGCGGAGCGTGTCGGTGGCCGCCCGCTGGACGGTCCCGTCGATGGTGACCAACTCGGCGTCGAGGTCCGACACGGTCAGGTCGGTCGTGAGCGACTGGAGGACGTGGACGCCGAAGGGCGAGCGGAACGTGCTGGAGCCGGAGAGGACGGCGTGCTCGGCGGTGACGGCGCCCTGGCGGGTCTCCTGCGGCTGGCCGTCGCCGTCGAGGAAGCGGTACGTCGAGGTGCGCGCGAAGGCGACGTAGAAGCGGCCGTCGGGGTCGCCGCGCTCGCAGTCGGCGACGGCGGTCCAGGCGCCGGTGGCGGCGTCGTAGGTGCGGTCGGCGCGGCAGCCGGGGCGGTCGAGGGCGGACGTGCGGGCGGCGCCGGAGAACGACGTGGCGAGGGCGGCGCTGGCGGCGGCGTCTTCGAGCAGACCGCCCGCGTCGAAGGCGACGGCGCTGGCGAGCGTGACGGCCGCGTCATCGAGGTCGGCGGTGGCGAGCTGGGGCTCGGGCGCGGAGGCGTCGCAGGCCGCGAGGGCGAGGACGAGGGCGGCGAGAGGAAGCAGTCGGGACATGGGCTCAGGGAGGGAAGCGTGCCGCAAGGTGGGCCGCCGCCCGGCGATTCGTGTGTCGGAGTTGTCGCGATTCAGGCGATGGGCCGTCCTCGTTCCGTTTCGGCGCTCCGATTCAGTCGAGTGCGGCGTCGCGTCATCGGGTGCGGCGACGGTCGGCGCGGTCGGCCTCGGCGCCGAAGCCCTCGGGGTCGTCGCGGAGGAGGGCCGGGTCGATGCGTCCGGCGGCGTCGGTGATGCCCGCGCGACGGGCCTCGCGCTCCAGGTCGAAGCCCTCGCTCGTGACGATGGCCTCCAGCGCCTCGACACGCCGGCGGAGGCGGTCGCGGTCAGCCCGGGCGTCGGCGAGTTCGTCGTCGAGGTGGCCGGTGGCGTCCTTGAGCGAGGCGGCCGTGTCGGCCTTGATCTTGGTGACGCGCTGGTAGGCCCCGGCCAGGATGGCGACGATGGGGATCAGCAGGGCGAGCGTTCCGGGGTCCATGACGGCGAGGGCGGTACGGCTGGAACGTACGCCGCTACAGCGTGACGCCGTCGCCGCGCGCGGGCGCCTCCACGTCGGCCGCGAGGCCCGCCTCGGCGAAGGCGTCGATGAGGAGGGCTTGGCGGTCCGGGTCACCGTGGACGAGAAAGACGGTCTTCAACCGGTCCCGGTCGAGGGAGCCGACGAAGTGCACGAGGCCAGGCTCGTCGGCGTGGGCCGAGAACGTGTTCATGACCTCGACGCGGGCGCGGAGCGTGTGCGGGCGGCCGAAGATCTTGACCGTGTCACGCCGCTCCACGATGCGCCGCCCCAGCGTGTGCTCGGCCTGGTAGCCGACAATCAGCACGGTGTTCTTGTCGTCCTCGATGGTGTTGCGCAGGTGGTGGAGGATGCGCCCCGCCTCGCACATCCCGCTCGCCGAGATCACCACGAACGGCACGCGCAGCCCGTTCAACTCCTTCGACCGCTTCGCCTCGCGGACGTACTCCAGCCGCTCGAAGCCGAACGGGCTCGGGTCGGTCATCAGGTACGCCAGCAGGTCGGCGTCGTAGCACTCGGGGTGCGTCTGAAAGACCGCCGTCGCGTTGACCGCCAGCGGGCTGTCGACGAAGACCGGGATGGCGGGCAGGCGGTCCGCGTTCCACAGCTGGTCGAGGGTGTGAACGATCTCCTGGGTCCGCCCGACGGCGAAGGCGGGGATGACGACGCGCCCGCCCCGGGCGGCGGTCTCCGTGACGATGGCCGCGAGGCGGTCCTTGGTCAGGTCGGCCGGCTCGTGCGTCTTGCCGCCGTACGTGCTCTCGCAGATCAGCCAGTCGACCGGCGGCATCGGGGTCGGGTCGCGCAGGATGGGGCGGCCGGGGTTGCCGAGGTCGCCGGTGAAGCCGAGGCGCTTGCCGCCGGGCAGGTCCAGCGTCATCGACGCCGAGCCCAGGATGTGGCCCGCGTCGCGGTAGACCACGTCGATGCCGCCGGGCACCTGGAACGTGCGGTCGTACGGGACGCCGTGGAACAGGCCCATTACGCCCTCGGCGTCGGCCATGTCGTAGAGCGGCTCGACCTCGGGCTCCCCTTTGTCGCGGATCTTGCGGTTGAAGAACTCGGCGTCCTTCTCCTGGATGTAGGCGCTGTCACGCAGCATCAGCCCGCACAGGTCGACGGTCGCGTGGGTCGCATAGACGGTCCCCCGGAAGCCGTCGCGGTAGAGCTTGGGCAGCAGGCCCGCGTGGTCGATGTGGGCGTGCGACAGCAGGACGGCGTCGACGGTGGACGGCTCGCAGGGCCAGTCCTGGTTGCGCGCGCGCGACTCGGAGCGGCGGCCCTGGAAGAGGCCGCAGTCGAGGAAGAGACGCGTCGGCCGGCCACCCGGCCCGGCGTCGTCCAGTTCCAGGAAGTGGAGAGAGCCGGTGACGGTCTGGGCAGCGCCCCAGAAGGTGAGAGTCATCAGAAAGCGGGCTGGAGAAGCCCCAACGTACTCCCGCCGGCCCCTACGCCTCGGCTCAGCGCACCGTCACGACGCCGCGCAGGTAGATCGCCAGCCCCTGCCCGATGGACGTGAGCTGCCCGCCCAAGAGGACCGTCCCCTGGATCGGCCCGACGTTGACGGCCGGCCCTACCCCGACGCCGACCGTCGGCAGCCACGCCAGCCACGTCAGCGCCTCGCGGTTGTACATGCCGTAGCCGATGTCACCCATGAACACGAGGTCGAGGTTCTTGCCGTCGCGGGGCGCACCGACCGCGTAGAGGAAGAGCCCCGGGAACTGCTGCACGTCGCCGGTGCTGTCGTCCGTCACGCGCGTGTAGTCGATGCGGATGCCCGCCGTCCCGCTGTCCATCGGGACGCCGAGCAGCAGCGAGATGGACTCGTGGCGCCCATGCGAGGCGCCGTCGTCGCCGGTGAACGGGTTGGTGAGGTCGGCGAGGTTGCCCGCCTCGCCGATGCCGTAGTCGACCATGACGCCCTGGGCAGCGGCCGACGGGGCCAGGAGCAAGGCGGCGAGACAGAGAACCAGGCGCATCGGGGACGGGGAGAGAGGGGCCGCAAGGTGACCGCCCCGAGACCGGCACCACCTCCCCCGCACCGGGGATCTCGTCGTGCAGATCCGACCGCGAACGGGTACCCTGTCTGCGCCCCCTTCCACGCCCCGATGCGCCTCCTCGCTGCCGCCCTCCTTCTGCTCGCCCTGCCCGCCTCGGCGCAGGAGCGGGGCCTGCTGCTCGTCCCCGACCGCGTGTTCGACGGCGAGGCGATGCACGAGGGATGGGCGGTCCTCGTGCGCGCCGACACGATCGCGGCGGTCGGGCCGCCCGGCACGCTGGGCGACGTGCGCGGCGCGCAGACGATGGAGATGCCCGGCACGACGCTGCTGCCGGGCCTGATCGAGGGCCACAGCCACCTGCTCCTCCACCCGTACGACGAGACCGGCTGGACCGAGCAGGTGCTCAACGAGTCCGTCGCCGAGCGCGTCGCGCGGGGGGTTGTCCACGCCGAGGCGGGGCTGATGGCGGGCTGGACGACGACGCGCGACCTGGGCTCCGAGGGCGCGGGCTACGCCGACGTGGGCCTGCGCGATGCCATCGACAAGGGCGTCATTCCGGGTCCGCGGCTCCTGGTAGCCGGGCCCGCCATCGTGGCGACCGGCTCGTACGGACCCAAGGGCTTCCGCCCCGACATGGAGGTGCCGCTGGGCGCCCAGGAGGCCGACGGCGCCGACCTCGTCCGCGTCACGCGCGAGCAGATCGGCGGCGGGGCCGACTGGGTGAAGCTCTACGCCGACTACCGCTGGGGCCCCAACGGCGAGGCCCGGCCGACGTTCTCGGAGGAGGAGATCCGGACCGTCGTCGAGACCGCTGCGTCGTCAGGGCGCGACGTGGTGGCGCACGCGAGCACGGCCGAGGGGATGCTGCGGGCCGTCCGCGCGGGCGTCCGCTCCATCGAGCACGGCGACGCCGGGACGCCGGAGGTGTGGGCCGAGATGGCAAGGCGCGGCACCTGGCTCTGCCCGACGCTGGGTGCCGTCGACGCGATCTCGCGCTACCAGGGGTGGGACGGCTCAGACCCCGCGCCCGGCCGCATCGCCGTCAAGCGGCGGCAGTTCACCGCCGCGCTGGCCGCGGGCGTCCCGATGTGCGTCGGCTCGGACGTGGGCGTGTTCGACCACGGCGACCAGGCCGTCGAGGCGGAGCTGATGGTGGGCTACGGCATGGCGCCGCTCGACGTGCTGCGGGCCGCGACCAGCGGCAATGCGGCCATGCTGCGGCTGGAGGACCGGATCGGGTCGGTCCGCGTCGGGATGCTGGCCGACCTGGTGGTGGTGGAGGGCGACCCGTCGGTGGACATGGCGGCGTTGCGGCAGGTCCGGCGCGTGGTGCAGGGCGGGCGGGTGATGCGGTAGTCCCCAGACACGACGGCGCCCCGCCGACCGAAGCCGACGGGGCGCGAGACGCTCTGCCTCGGCACCTCCGCAGAGACACCGAGGCGGGCGGGGTCAGTTCGAGCCGACCTCCTTGGCCACCTGCGGCGGGGCCGTGGCCGCGCCGTCGCCCGAGGGCAGGTCGTTGCCCAGCGGCGTGAACGCCTGGATGCCCGTCAGCTCGCGGCCCAGGATCAGGCCGTGGATGTCGTAGGTCCCCTCGTAGGTGTTGACCGACTCCAGGTTGACCATGTGGTGGATCACGCGGTACTCGCCCGTGATGCCGTTGCCGCCCATCATGTCGCGCGCCACGCGCGCGATCTCCAGCGCCTTGCCGACGTTGGCGCGCTTGGCCAGCGACACCATCGACGGGTGCAGGCGGCCCTCGTCCTTGAGGGTGCCCAGGCGCCACGCGAGGAGCTGCATCTGGGTGATGTCGGTGAGCATGTTGGCCAGCTTGGTCTGGACGAGCTGCATCGAGCCGAGGGCGTGGCCGAACTGCTTCCGCTCCATCACGTACTGGCGGGCGCGCTGGAAGCAGTCCTCGGCCGCGCCGACGGCGCCCCAGGCGATGCCGTAGCGGGCGCTGTTGAGGCACATGAACGGTCCCTTCAGCCCGCGGATCTCGGGGAAGACGTTGGCCTCGGGCACGAAGCAGTCCTCCAGCACGATCTCGCCGGTGATGCTCGCGCGGAGCGACATCTTGTTGTGCGTCTTGGGCGCCGAGAAGCCCTCCATGCCCTTCTCGACCAGGAAGCCGCGGATGACGCCGGGGTCGTCGCGCGTCTCCTTGGCCTTGGCCCAGACCACCGCCACGTCCGCCACGGGCGAGTTGGTGATCCACATCTTGGCGCCGTTGAGCACCCAGCCGCCGTCGGCACGGAGGGCCGTCGTGACCATCGAGCCGGGGTCGGAGCCGTGGTCGGGCTCGGTGAGGCCGAAGCAGCCGATCATCTCGGCGGTCGCCAGCTTGGGCAGGAAGCGCTGCTTCTGCTCCTCGGTGCCGAACGTCTCGATGGGGTACATCACCAGCGACGACTGCACGGAGGCGAACGAGCGGTACGCCGAGTCGACGCGCTCCAGCTCGCGGGCCACGAGCCCGTAGGCGGTCGCGCTGGCGCCCGCGCCGCCGTGCTCCTCGGCACAGGTGATGCCGAGCAGGCCCATCTCGCCCATCTCCTGCGGGATCTCGGGGTGGAACACCTCGTCCTGGTTGCCCTCCAGCGCGCGCGGCTCCAGGCTCGCCTGCGCGTACTCCCGGGCGGACTCCATGATGAGGCGCTCCTCCTCACCGAGCATGGACTCGAAAAGGAAGGCGTCGTCGAGGTTGAAGGGCTGCTTGGCCATGTCGGTCGGGGTTCAGTTTTGAGTCAGTGGAGGAAGGTAGGCACGTGGCCCGAGGGGTCAGCCACGCTGCCAGTTGACGCCTCGGCCCGCCTCGGGGTCGGGGTAGGACCAGGCGACGGCGCCCTGGTCGCAGGCGTAGAGGCACGTGCCGCACTCGATGCAGTCCTCGAACTGGAAGTGCACCTGCTGCATCTCGTCGAGGGTGTAGCAGTTGGCCGGGCACACGTAGGTCGTGCACTTGTGCGGGCAGACCGAGTTGCAGATCGCGGTGTCGACCACGATGTGGGGCTCGGCCTCGCTGCGGCCCTGGTTGCGGTACGCGACGCGGCCCAGCCGCTCGGCGAGGCTGAGGGTCTCGACGGGGTGGACGGGACTGGCGGTCGGATCGGGCGTCATCGGAGCGAGAAGTATGAGGGAGCACAGGGCTCACTCGTGTCATCCTGAGCGAGCGGAGCGAGTCGAAGGATCTCTGGTGGGACGGTGTCTTGGATCGACGACACAAGCGCGAATGGAGCGGTGTGCCCGGCAGAGATCCTTCGATTCCGGCCTGCGGCCTCCACTCAGGATGACAAGGTGTGGGTTTAGAGACTCCGCCCGGCTTTCGCGCCGAGCTTGAGGAAGTCCAGCAGGCCGATGTGCTTCTTGCGGACGTCGCGCAGGATGGCGGTCGCCTTGCGCGTGGGGCGGTTGTCGACGGTGAAGAACTCCCGGCCGAAGTCGCAGGCCATGCGCGGGAGCGCGCCGGTCATGTGGGGCGAGTGGAGCAGGTGGACGGCGTTCTGGAAGCCGGTCATGTCCTGCATCACGTAGCTGGCGTCGAGCGCGTCCCGGTAGCCGGAGAGCCCGGCCTTCGAGGTGTCGCCCGCGGCGACGGCGGCGAGCGCCGTCTCGGCCGACAGGATGCCGGTCCGCATGGCGTAGTCCATGCCCTGGATGGCGCGGCCCGCGTTGAGGACGAGGTGGGCGGCCTCGCCGGCGATCATCAGCCCGTCCATCGTCAGGTCTTTGGGCACGCCGCGGATATCGCCCGTCGAGACCACCTTCGCGCTGTACTCGACGACCTCGCCGCCGCGCACCATGTCAGCCACGGCGGGGTGGGCCTTGAACTGGTTGAGCAGGTCGTAGGGCGTCCGCCCGGACTCGCGGAGCGCCTTCATGCCGATCACCAGGCCCACGGACAGGCTCTCCAGGTTCGTGTACAAGAAGCCGCCGCCGTCGATGCCGTCGGTCGCCGCGCCGACGAACTCGTTGGTGAGCCCGCTCCGGCCGCGGAGTTGGAAGCGGTCCTCGACGGTCTCGCGCCCCAGGCGGATGACCTCCTTGACGCCGACCGCCACGTGGTCGGCCGGGACGTAGTCCTTCTCCAGCCCGACCTGCCGCGTGAGCAGGTTGTTGACGCCCTCGGCCAGGATCACGCACCGGGCGTGGAAGTCCTCGCCGCCCGCCTGGATGCCGACGGCCCGCCCGGCGTCGTCGAGCAGGATGCGCTCGACGAGCACGTCGGTCGCCAGGAACGACTCGTCCGGGTGCGGGCTCTCGGCGATGGCCTCGTCCACCTTGCCGGCCAGCCACGCGTCGAAGCGCGAGCGCAGGACGGTGACGCCGGTGTAGGGCGGCGTGTCGAAGTGGTCGCTCTTGAAGTCGAGCGAGAACGACGCGCCGGGGTCCATCAGCGAGAGGCGCCGGTGGTTGACGAACCGCTCCCAGCCGCCGTCCTCCTCGGTCCAGTACTCGGGGACGAGCCGGTTCAGGTCGGTGCCCCAGAGGACGCCGCCGGAGACGTTCTTGGCGCCGCTCCACTCGCCACGCTCGGCGAGCAAAAACTTGGCACCGCCGCGCGCCAGCGTCATCGCGGCCGAGAGCCCAGCGATGCCGCCGCCGACGATGATGCAGTCGAAGAGGTCGTCGTCGTCCATGTCGGGCCGTCGGGGGCGATCGCGGGGGGCCGAAAGTTACCGTCGCCGAACACCCGGAAGCGCTTTCCCTCCGCCTCGGCGCCGAGGCAGAGGGAGTCGCGTGCCACTGGCGACTGGCCCCCACACACTGGCCTTTCCCGCTGGCCTAGGCCGCCTTCGCTTCGCGGAGTGCCGCGATCAGCGGCGGCAGCACCTGGGTCAGGTCGCCCACGATGCCGTAGGTCGCCACGTCGAAGATGGGCGCGTCGGCGTCCTTGTTGATGGCGACGATGGTGCGGCTGCCCGTCATGCCGGCGACGTGCTGGATGGCGCCCGAGATGCCGACGGCGACGTAGAGGTCGGGCGCGACCACCTTGCCGGTCTGCCCGATCTGCGCCTCCGGCGGGAACAGGCCGAGCTCCACGACCGCGCGGCTGGCGCCGATCGCCGCGCCGAGCACGTCGGCGAGCTCCTCGACGAGCGCCTTGCTCGCCTCGTCGCGGACGCCGCGGCCCGCGGCCACGACGACCTGGGCCTCGCTCAGGTCGACCGCCCCGCCGGCGGCCTTGACGATCTCGCGCAGCGTCTGCCGGAGCGAGCCCGCATCCATCGCCAGCGCGACCTCGATCACCTCGGGCGTCACCGGCGCCTCCTCAGCCGTGGCCGACCCGGCGCGGAGCGACACCAGCACCGGCGTGCCGTCGGCGAGGTCCGCCTGGACGCGGGCGCGGAACTTGGCCGCCATCACCGGGCGCACCGCCTCGACGGTGGAGCCGGCCACGTCGAACGCCGCCACGTCGGGCAGCGTCGGCGCGGAGAGCCGCTGGGCGAGCGCCCCGAGCGCGTCCTTGACGCCCTCGCTCGACGGGAAGACGACGACCGACGGCCCGGCCTCCGCGATCACGGTCGCCAGCGCCTCGACGACGGGCGCGTTGAGCGGCTCCGCGAAGGCGGGGTCGGAGACGGCGTAGACGGTCTCGGCGCCGTAGCGGCCGAGCGTCTCGGCGACGGCGGTGGCGTCGGGCGCGAGCGCCACGGCGGCGCAGGTCCAGCCCTGGGCGGTCGCGATCTGGCGGGCACGCGCGAGGGCTTCGAGGCCGGTCCGGCTCGGCTGCCCGTCGGCGACGGGGAGGAAGGTCAGGATGGAGGGCATGGGGCAGGGGCGTAGAACGTGGAGCGTGGGACGTGGGAATCCCACGAACCGACGTCCCACGCACGACGGGTTAGATCGCGCGGGCCTCGTCGGCGAGGAGGCGGACGAGGTCGCGGGCGGCGTCGGCGGGCTCGCCGGGGATCGTGCGGCCGGGCTCGCGGGCGGGCGGCATCTCGTAGGCCACGGTCCGCAGCGCGGGCGCTCCGGGCATCACCTCACGCGTCTCGACCGGCTTCTTCTTCGACGCCATGATGTTCTTGAGCTTCGGGATGCGCGGGTCGTTCATGTCGTTCGAGCACGTCACCAGGCACGGCGCGGGGAGGTGGATCACCTCCTGCCCGCGGTCGCCCTGGCGCGTCACCACGAGCGCGTCGCCCTCCTGAGCCAGCGCGACAGCGTTGGTCGCATAGGGCCGTCCGAGCGCCTCGGCGAGCATCCCGCCCACGAGTCCGGCGTCGGTGTCCTGGGACTGCTTGCCGAGGAGCACCACGTCGGGCGTGGCGTCCCGGAGGTGGTCGGCCAGGAGCGCCGTGACGGTACCTGAGTCGAGCGCCGCGTCGTCCGCCACGAGCAGGTGGACGCCGGTGTCGGCGCCCATCGCGAGGGCCTTGCGGATGGTCTCGGAGGCCTTGGCGGGCCCGACCAGCACGACCTCGACCTCTCCGCCGTGAGCTTCCTGGAGCACGAGCGCGGCCTCGACGGCCGAGGCCGCGTAGGCGTCGAGCACGACGCGTCCGGCGTCGAGGATGAGCTGGCCGTCGCGCACCTGGGACGGCGCGGCGACGTCGGGGACCTGGTTGATGCAGACGCTGAATCGCATGGCAGAGCACGGGGGGGCTCGGATGGTAGCGCCGTGCGCGGCGGAGCCGCCACGAAAACCCAACCTCCGCCACCTCGGCGCCGAGGCGGACCTCCGTTCCTCTCCAGGGAGAGGCAGGCCGACCGGCTCAGCCGCCGAGCCGCGCGCAAGCCGCCACCGCCTTCTCGTGGCCCTGACCCGCTGCCAGGCGGAACAGCTCGCGCGCCTTTTCGAGGTCACGGGAGGTGCCTTGACCGGCTTCCGCCAGCCGACCCAGGGCGTACTGGGCGGACGCATCTCCCCGGCTCGCGGCCTTCTCGTACCACCGCGCCGCTGCCTCAAGGTCAACCGACATCCCGTAGCCCGTCTCGTACAGGTGTGCCAGTTGCCATTGAGCCTCGACGTCGCCCGTCTCGGCCGTCGCCGTGAGGTAGGGGAGGGCCATCGCCGGTCGCGGGTCCACTCCGAACACCCCGTCCAGGTAGAGGCTCGTCAGCTGCTTCCTGGATGGCTCGTGCCCCTGCTCAGCGCCTACTCGCAGGAGACGCTCGGCCTCGCTCGGGTTCTCCCACTGCCGGACGCCGGTCAGGTACATCGTCGCGAGGCGAAAGCACCCGTCCATGCTCCCACGATTGCAGGCCTCGGCGTACATCGCCGCTGCCGCCTCGTCGCCTCCCACTGCATCGTCGCGCTTGTACCTGCAGTAGTCGGAGTCGCGGTAGACAGCAGCCACATTGCACATCGCCACGACGTCTCCTTGCGCGACGGCCTTCTCGTACCAGCGGACGGACTCGATGGCGAGTTGGGCGCTTCGCTCCGGAGCTGTCGGGTCTTCGAGGTACGCGAAGGGGTCCCGCTCCGCGAACCGGCTGTAGTACAAGTCTCCAAGGCGAGTCTGAGCCTCCGGGTTTCCCATGTCGGCCGCGCGTCTCCAGAGCCGCTCGGCCTCCGTGTCCTGACGCAGTCGGAAGGCTGTCTCCGCCTGCGCGACCAGAGAGGCACCGGGGGGCGGCTCCGACACAGGAGGCACCTCGCGGGGCCCCTGCAGACCGAGACGCTTCTGGACGGCTCGCGCGAGCCGGTCCACGTGCGGCGCCAGAGGAGCGCTAAGCGCGTCGAGCCAGTGGGGCGTCCCGAGGTAATACGCCATGTCGTCTCCCATCGGCGCGTCCTCGATCCGCAGAGGCAGGACGGCCTTGCCCGAGTCGTCGGCGAGTTGGAGTTCGCGGAGCACATGGCGGGAGGCGTCCGCACGGGCCGAGTAGATGAGAACGAGGAGGCCGGCGTCTCGAACGGCTCGGACGATGGCCCCCTGGTAGTTGGCCCCGACCGGGACATCTCGCGGCGCGACCCAGCACCGGACGCCCGCCGACTCGAGGCCGGAGACGACCACCGCCGCGGCTTCTTTGTCAGCAGAGGCGTGGCTGACGAAGACATCGTGCGGCATGGCGTCGGAGAGGAGAGAGACGAAATCGAATCAGCCCAGGGGGCAAAGCGAATCTAGCCGGTGCGGCCATCCACGAGTCCGCCGAGGCGGACAGGGTGGCGGGCGGCGTCGGCCAACGTGCTACGACTGTAGGACATCCCCCACGGTGGCGCGTGGTCGGGCTCCGACGCGAGAGCGGTCGGGTTGACCGATGGTCGGCGGGCCCGAGACCCTGGTTCTTGGGCTCACTCCCTCTCGCCTCCCACACGCTCACCCCGATGGACTCTCTCTACTCCCGCGCCCGCCGTCTGGGCCGCGCCCTCTTCCTCACCCTGGCCGTCGTCGCGCTGGCGACCGCCGCCAACGCGCAGCAGCTCGGGCGGTCGCTCCAGAACGCGCTCTCGGTCGCCGCCCCCGCCGACCTTCTGGAGGTCATCGTGACGTTCGAGGGCGAGGGCCCGCTGACGGTCCAGCAACGCGCCGCGCTGAGCGGCCTCGGGCTGGGCGGCGTGCTGATGAACAACCTGCCCATCGCGGGTGTGGTTGCCACCCCGGCCCAGATCAGCCAGATCGTCGGCCTGCCGGGCGTGCGCTCCGTCTGGCACAACGACGCGCTCCAGTACGAGAACGACGGCCCGACGGCCCTCACCGGCGTCGACCGCCTGCGGACGGACGCCAGCCTCCGGAACGCGCTCGGGATGCCGTACTCTGGCCGCGGCATCGGCGTGCTGGTCAACGACTCGGGCATCGACGGGACGCACCCGGACATCAAGTACCCGGACCACGTCGTCCAGAACGTGCTCGCGCAGACCAACTTGCACTCGCTCTCCGACCTCCTCCCGGTGACCTACACCGAGGGCGTGGCCAACACCGACATCGGCGGCGGCCACGGCACGCACGTCGCGGGCATCATCGGCGGGAACGGTGCGCAGAGCGCCGGCACGTACGAGGGCGTCGCCCCCGGGGCCGACATCATCGGCTACGGCTCGGGCGCCGGGCTGTTCATCCTGGACACGATCGGCGGCTTCGATTACGCCCTCACCCACCAGTTCCAGTACAACATCCGCGTCATCTCGAACTCGTTCGGCAACACGGGCGACATCGGGACCGACTTCGACCCCAACGACCCGACCAACGTGGCGACGAAGGCGCTCGCCGATCGCGGCGTGATCGTCGTCTTCTCGGCGGGCAACTCCGGGCCGGGCGAGAGCACGGTGACGGGCAACTTCAAGAAGGCCCCCTGGGTCGTGATGGTCGGCGCCGGTGACGACCTGGGCGCGCTGGCCAGCTTCTCCAGCCGCGGCCTCAAGGACAACGGCGGCACCGTCGTCGTGGGCGGCGAGACCTTCGAGTGGTCCGACCGCCCGACCGTCGTCGCGCCCGGCGTGGACGTGGTCTCAGCGCGGGCCTCGGCGGGCACCACGGAGCCTGCGACCGACATCGAGCCCGGCTTCGCGCCGTTCTACGCGTCGCTCAGCGGCACGTCGATGGCCTGCCCGCACGTCTCCGGCATCGTCGCCCTGATGCTGGAGGCCGACCCGACGCTCGACGTGTACGACGTCCGCCGGATCCTGCAGACGACGGCGACCAACATGCCGGGTCGCGAGAGCTGGGAGACCGGCGCTGGCTACGTCAACGCGCACGCCGCGGTCGCCCACGTGCTGGGCCAGCCGGTCGGCAGCCTCGCCACCGTCAACGGCTTCCGGACGTTCGACGCCAACGCCATCCTGGTCGAGGGCGCCTCGTTCGACGCGAGCGTCTTCTTCGTGCCCGTCGGCGAGCCGGAGACGGTCCCCTTCGAGGTCGGTGCGGATGTGGCGATTGTAAAGGCCCGCGCGCAGGTGTCCGAGAACACCGTCGCGATCGTGCTGACCTCGCCGAGCGGCAAGCGGTACGGCTCGGGCATCACGTTGCCCGTCCTCGGTGAGATCGCGTCCGTCTCCGCCCCCGGCGAGGCTGGCACGTGGACCTACTCGGTGTCTGGCATCGGCGGCTTGTCGGGCCAGGACGTGGACCCGCTGGGCGTGACGAACGGCTACGCCGTCCCCGGCACCGTCACCGCGCGGATCACGCTCGTGGAGACGGGCGGCTTCGCCGGCCTCGGCGACATCGCGGGCCACCCGGCGCGCGGCTTCATCGAGACGGCCATCATCGAGCGCCTGGCCGACGGCGCCACTGCGTCGGGCTTCGCGCCGGACGCCCCGCTGACGCGGGCCGACCTGGCCGACTACCTCGTGATGGGCACGGGCGTCCGCCAGGCCACGCCGGGCGCCGTCCCGGCCTTCGCCGACGCCACCGGCGACCTCCGCCCGTTCGCCGAGGCCGTCACGGCGCAGGGCGCGGCGCTCAAGGATCTGCGCGGCAGCGCCCCGGGGCTCATCCGCCTGCGGAACGGCGCCTTCGACGCCGCGGGCACCGTGACCCGCGCCGAGCTGGCAACCTCGCTCGTCGCCGCGCTCGGCCTCCACGAGGTCGCGTCCGGCTACAGCGGCACCGTCTCGGCGACGTTCAACGGCGAGCGGGTCCCGCTGACCGACTCGGACGCCATCCCGGCCGACCTCCGGGGCTACGTCCAGCTCGCCCTCGACGCGGGCCTGCTCAACGCCCAGTTCGGCATCACGCAGGGTCCGTTCGACCTGGAGCCGACCGTCACGGCGACGTTCGGCCCAGCCACCACGGTGACCCGCGCCGACTACGCCGTCGCCGCCGTGCGCCTGTTCGGCCTCTACGACAGCGCCGACCCGTCGGCCGCCTCCGCCGGAGACGGCGAGAGCGTGCTGCCGGGCGTCCCCGCGCTGGCCACGGCCGCCGAGTCCGGCCTCGAATTGGAGGGCGCCGCGCCCAACCCGACGGCGGGTGCCACGCGGATCGCGTTCACGCTGGCCCAGGCCGGCCCGACCCGTCTCGCGGTCTACGACCTGCTCGGCCGTGAGGTCGCCATCCTCGCCGACGGCCAGCTCGCGGAGGGCCGCCACGAGGTCCGCCTCGACGCGGGCGCGCTCGCCTCCGGCACCTACGTGTACCGCCTCCAGGCGGGCACCGAGGCGCTCACCGGCCGTATGACCGTGACGCGCTAACGATCGTCCTTGGGGAAGGACCCGGCGCGGGGCGCGGCTTTCGAGTCGCGCCCCGCGCTTTTTTGTGCGGCTCCGCCCCCCTCGCTGAGGTGCCCGAGGCGGGTGGACGAGCGGACGCGATCCGTCCCTACGGCATCGGGCCCAGCACGTCCTCGACGGACAGCACCTCGACAGGACCGAGGCCGAGAGCCTGGACCTCGTCGCCCACGACCGACCAGTCGCCGACGACGACGATCGCCATCCGGTCCGGGTCGATGTAGCGGGCTGCGACGCGGGCGAGGTCGTCGGCCGTGACGGCGCGGACGGCCGTGGCGTAGGTGGCGTAGGTGTCGGGCGGGAGCCCGTCCAGCCACAGCGCGCCGACCATCGCCGCCGTGCCCGCGACGGTGGCGAACGGCTCGGGGAACGACAGCGCGAGGTTGTCGCGCGCCTTCGCCAGTTCGTCGGCCGGGACGGGCTCGCGGATGGCGGTCAGCTCGTGGACGAACTCGGTGAGGGCGGGCGCCGTCACGTCCGTCTGCACGTCGGCGTAGGCGAGGAAGGGGCCCGAGACCGTCCGGAAGTCGAACGACGAGCGGGCGCCGTAGCTGTAGCCGTTGCGCTCGCGGAGGTTCTGGTTGAGGCGGCTCGTGAAGCTGCCCCCCAGGATCGTGTTGAGGACGAGGAGCGCCTCGTAATCGGGTGTGGACCGCGCTGCGCCGATGCGCCCGATGCGGATCACCGACTGCGCCGCGCCGGGCTTGTCGACGAACGTGATCGCCCGCGGGCCGACCTGCGCCGGCTCGGCGATGCCCATGGCCGAGGCCGCGCCCTGCCTCGCAGGCCACGCCTCGCTGCCGAACGCCGCCTCCAGCCGGGGCTCGGCCGCCTCCCACGTCAGCGCGCCGACCACCACCAGGGCAGCATTGTCGGGCTCGAACGCCCGGTCGTGGAAGGCGGCGAGATCGTCCCGCGAGAGGTCCGCCAGGCTGGCGGGCGTGCCGTCGCCGGAGCGCCCGTACGGGTGGTCCGGCCCGAAGACGGCCCGGTCGAACGCCACCGAGGCGATGGAGCGGGCTTCGTCGCGCCGCTGCTCCAGCGCCGTCACCCGGCTCGTGCGGACGCGGTCCAGATCCGCCTGTGCGAACGTCGGCCGGAGCGCGACATCGGCCATCAGCGCGAGGGCGTCGTCGAGCTTCGAGAGCGGCGTGTGGAGACGGACCTGCAGGCTGTGCAGCCCGGCCCCGGCGCTCAGGCCGATGCCCAAGAAGTCGATGGCGTCGGCCAGGGCCAGGGCGTCGAGGTCGCCCGCCCCCTCGTCCATCAGGTCGGCCGTGAGGCTCGCGAGACCGTCCTGCGCGCCGTCGTCCACGGAGCCCGCGCGCACGAGCAGGTTGACCTGCGCCAGCGGCACGCCCGGCTTCTCGACGAACAGCACCCGGAGCCCGTTCGACAGGGCACGGGTCTCGGCGACGGGCGGCACGAACACGGGCGCCTCGGCCAGCGCCGGGCGGGTGCCCCAGTCGGGCGCGGTCGGCTGGGCGGCGGGCGCCGCGGTGGCCCCGGCGAAGAGGACGGCGAGGAAGAGGGCGCGCATCGGTCGAAGTCGGATCGGAAGGGTCGGGTCGGGGTGGCCCGCCTCGGGGCCGAGGCGGGCGAGGCTAGAACAGCGGAACGGCCGTCTCCGAGCCGGTCAGCGCCAGCTCGGGCGCTCCCTCGGGGACGATGGAGAGCGCCACGCGGCGGTCGGCGAGGAACGTCATCGCGGCGTCCGAGAGGTCCCGGGGCGAGAGCGCACGGAAGCGGGCGAGGTCCTCCTCGAAGAAGTCCGGCGTGCCGGTAAAGAAGAGGTAGGCGTTGAGCTGGTCGGCCTTGCCCGCGAAGCCGTCGATGGTCTCCAGCCCGTCCAGGAAGGATGCCTCGATGCCGTTGACGACGCGCTGCAGTTCGCGCGCCTCAGGCGCCTCGGTGCGGAGTGCCGCCAGTTCCTCCGCGATCACGGCGTCGATCTCGTCGAGCGAGTGCCCTGGCCGCGCGGTCGCGATGATGTAGAAGGTGCCGCTGTGGAGGTCGCCGTCCTGGAACGCCGCCACGTCCTGCGCGATCTCCATGTCGTACACGAGGCGACGGTAGAGGCGGCTGTTCTTGCCCCCGGCGAGCACCGCCGCGAGGCCCGTCATGGCGGCGTCCGCCGGGGCGTAGGCGGCCGGGGCGTGCCACGCGAGGTAGAGGCGCGGCAGTTGGACGGCATCTTCGAGCACGAGGCGGTGCTCGCGCTCCAGCACGGGCGTGGCGATGGGCTGGATGGGCGGCTCCGGGCCACGCGGGATGGCACCATACCACTGCTCGACCCACGCCCGCGCCTGCGTCAGGTCGATATCCCCCGCGACGACGAGGCTGGCGTTGTTGGGCGTGTAGTAGGTCTGAAAGAAGGTCTCCACGTCCTGGAAGCTCGCAGCCGTCAGGTCGTCCATCGAGCCGATGGTGGGCCAGTGGTAGGGGTGGCCGGGCGGGTAGAGGGTCTGGCCGAGGACTGAGAAGGCCATGCCGTAGGGCCGGTTCTCGTAGCTCTGGCGGCGCTCGTTCTTGACCACGTCGCGCTGCCCGTCCACGCTCTCGGGCGACATGGCGTCGAGGAGCGAGGCCATGCGGTCGGCGTCGAGGTAGAGGGCCAGTTCGAGGCCGTTGGCCGCCGCGTCGGTGGTGTAGTTGGTGCGGTCGCGGGTGGTGGAGCCGTTGGCGCCGCCGCCCGCCTCTTCGAGCCACGTGTCGATGGCGCCCTCGGGGACGTGCCCCGAGCCCTCGAACATGAGGTGCTCGAAGAGGTGCGCGAAGCCGGTCCGCCCCGGCGCCTCGTGCCCACTGCCGACGTGGTACCACGTGTTGACCGTGACCGCTGGCACGGAGGCGTCACGATGGAGGATCACGTCGAGCCCGTTGTCGAGTTGGAAGCGCTCGACCTCCACCGAGATCGGCGGCGCCTGCGCGGAGGCGGCCAGCGGCAGGGCGAGGGCGAGAACAGCGAGGAGGCGCATGGAGGAGTCGGTGATCCGTGGTCGGCGAAGATGCATCATCGGGAGCATCGTAGCGACGCGATTCATCGCGTCGGGTTGCAGGATGCCTCAAGGCTCCGAGCCCGCCCGCCTCAGTGCCGAGGCGGGACCGGTCGTGAACCCGCGGAAGGTAGTCGGCGCAGGGGCGTACCATGCGGCCATGCCAGAGACGAGCGACGCCCCCCTCCCCGCACCCGACGCGGTCGCCCCGCCGGTCCCCATCGCGCCGCACGTGCCTGCGGTGGTGGTCGGCTGGGTGCAGGCGGGGCCGCTGGACGACAGCCAGAATGCGGCGCTGGTCCGGGCGCGGGCGCTCTTCCGGGAGTCCCTCCGGGCGGAGCTTCCCGGCTTCGCGTGGTCGTTCCCGCTCATCCGCCGGGTGGACCTGCACGCGGGCGGCCAGGAGGTCGAGCCGGTGGACCTGCTGGACGCGGGCGCCACCGAGCGGCGCGTGGCGGGGTGGGACTTCGCGCTGGTCGTGACCGGCGCCGACCTGCGCGCCCGCTTCCGACCGTTTACGCTCGCGACGCCCTCGCAGGCGCTCGACGTCGCGGCGCTCTCGCTGGCCCGCCTCGACCCCGGCGCCCGCAACCCGTTCCTCTCCGACGAGGAGAGCACGGAGCGCTTCGCCCGCCGGCTCGCGGCGCTCGCGCTCCATGCCTTCGGCCACCTCAACGGGCTCGACCACGAGGACCGCGAGGACGCCGTGATGTGTCCGCCCCAGTCGCCCGCCGACCTCGACCGCTCGTCGCTGTCGTTCACCGAGCCCAACCGCTCCGAGATCGAGGCCGAGGTGGCCGACGTGGCCGACCCGCGCATGGAGGAGATGTCGTCGGTCGCCCGCCTCGGCACGCTCGCGTTCACCCTCCGCGCGCTGCTCGCCAACTGGTCCGACGTGGCCGACACGGTGCTCCAGATCCGCCCGTGGCGCTTCCCCTTCCAGCTCTCGAAGCTCACCACGGCCGCGGCCTCGACGCTGATCGTGCTCGTGATCACGGCGGAGGCGTGGGATCTGGGCGCGCGGCAGCCGCTCTGGCACGTCGCCTGGCTCGCGATCGTCGCCGTGGCCGGGACGAGTGCCTACCTCGTGCGCAAGCAGGGGCTGCTAGCGCGGCGGCACGGGCAGGTGCGGAGCGAGCAGCAGGTCGTGCAGTCGGCCTCGATCCTGCTCGCGCTCGGGCTGGGCATGACCACGACGTGGGCGCTCCTCTTCGGGGCCACCCTCATCCTGCGGTTGCTCTTCTTCGACGGCGCGATCCTGGACGGCTGGGCAGCATCGCTGGGACACTCCGTCGGTCCGCTGGAGGTGATGGCATTCGCGGGCTTCGCGTCGTCGCTCGGCATCGGCGTCGGCGCGCTGGGTGCGTCGTTCGAGGACCAGACCTATTTCCGGCACGTGGCCTATGTGGATGAGGAGACGTGAGACGATGAAGACCAGAGCCCAGGGACGCGGGACGAGGGCGATCGCCCGTGGCGGGTCGCTCGCGGTCCTGTGTCTCCTGCTCTCCGCGTGCGGGGGCGACGGCGTATCGACGGCCGGGGCGTTCGACGAGGGTGGCGCCTCGACCGCGGGGCCGTTCGTGGACGAGTCCGCACTGCCCGCCGCGGCGTCAGAGGCGGCCGCCCTGCTGGCCGAGATCGACCGCGAGTTCTCGCCGGACCAGACGCTCGGCTACGGGCGCGCCCGCGACGTGCTCTACGCCTACGAGCAGGACACGTACGGTGCGCTGTGCGGCGTCTACTCCAACTTCTGCGTGACGCTCGGGCCGGGCGACGAGTCCACCCAGGCGATGGCGCTCGACATCAACGCCGAGCACGTCTGGCCGCAGTCGCGGGGCGCGCGCGCCGAGCCGCTCAAGAGCGACCTCCACCACCTCTTCCCGTCGCGCGTGTCCGTCAACTCGTCTCGCGGCAACCTGCCTTTCGGCGAGGTTCGCGACGACCGGGCGGACGCGTGGTATCGCGACGCGGACAGCCAGTCGCGCCCGCCGACCTCCGGCATCGGCGCGTGGGCCGAGCGCGGGGAGGGCCGCTTCGAGCCGCCCGAGTCGAAGAAGGGCGACATCGCCCGGGCCGTGTTCTACGTCGCCGCCGTCTACCCCGAGTGCGCCGAGGCGGGCTTTTTCGAGACGATGCGGGCCGACCTCCTGGCCTGGAACCGTGCCGATCCGCCCGACGCCGCCGAGCGCGCCCGGAGCGCGTGGATCGCGACGCTCCAGGGCACCGAGAACCCGTTCGTCCGCGACCCCCGCCTGGCAGACCGGATCTGGGGCGGCGGCCCGGTCACGTCGGCGCCCCCTCCGGTTCCACCCGCTGCGCCTCCCGTTCCCACGTCATCGACCGACGACCTGCGGATCTCGGCCTTCCACTACGACAACGCGGGCGAGGACACCGGCGAGGGGATCGAAGTCTTCGGCCCGCCCGGCGCGGCGCTGGACGGCTGGCGGCTGGTGCTCGTCAACGGCAGCGGCGGGCGGGTGTACGACACGGTCTCGCTCTCGGGCACCCTGCCCCCCTCGGGCACACGGTGGACCGACACGCCGGGCCTGCAGAACGGCGACCCCGACGGGATCGCCCTCGTTGGCCCAGACGGCCGCGTCGCCGAGTTCGTGAGCTACGAGGGCGCGTTCGTCGCCGAGGACGGCCCGGCGCAGGGGATGCGGTCGGTCGACATCGGGGCCAGCGAGGCCTCGGACACGCCGGTCGGCCGGATGCTGCGCCGGGGCGAGAGCGGCTGGGCGCTCGCCCCGCGCTGAGGTCACTCAGGCAGGTAGGGTTCGGGGACCGGCGGCGCATCGGCGCGGCCGTCGAACATCCACGACACGATCCACCAGCGCGAGCCGTCGTGCGCCAGTTGGATGCTGTTGACGCCCTGCCCGCCGACGGGCCCGTCCTCCGTCTGCCGCCACGCGTAGGTGCTCCAGACGTGGGCGACGGCGCCGTGCCGCTCGGTCCGCCGCGCGATCTCGTGCTCGAAGAAGCCCGCCTCGACCAGACTGTTGCTCTGGGCGTGGAAGCCCGCGAGGTCCGTCGCCTGGAGCGTCGTCTCGCCGTCGGCCCCGGTGCCGGGGATCAGGATGAGCGCGGCCGGATGGTGGAGCGTGCTGTCTCGGGCCCAGTCGCGCGGCTGGCCCGCCGGGCCGGAGACGACCTCGTAGTAGGCCGCGATGATGCCGTCGATCGTCGACACGTCCGCCGGGTCGGCCGATGGCTGTGCCGAGGCAGCGGGGAGCAGGAGGGCGAGGGCGAGGAGAGCGCGCATGGGCGGAGCAGTGGGTGGCAAGGAACGTAGCGCACGTGCCGTCCCCGCTCGCCGTCGGACGTTCACGGCCTCGCCCCCTTACGCGACTGTAAGGCAACGGCAAGGCCCGGGCAAGGCCGGGGTCGTACGCCCGGTTCACGTCTCCTCCCCGTCGTGCGCCGCCGCCTCGCCCTCGTCTCCACGCTCCTCGTCGTGTCCGTCTCGGCGCAGACCGCTCCGCCCGCGGTCGTGCTCTCGGCCGAGGGGAAGGTCCACGCCGACGTCCGCGCCTTCCCCGGTGGACCTGTGGGCGAGGCGCCGGGGGTCCTCCTCCGCCGCGCCCGCATTGAGGTCACGGCCGAGGTCGACAACCGGTACCGGCTGGTCCTGGAGCCTGACTTTGGAGAGGGCGAGGTGGAGTTGAAGGACGGCTACGTCGAGGCCGACCTCGGCCGCACGCTGGCCGCACGCGTCGGCCAGTTCAAGACGCCCGCCGGGTACGAGTCGCTCCGGTCGTCGTCGGACCTCCGTTTCGCCGAGCGCGCGCTCCCGACGGCGCTCTCGCCCCGCCGCGACCTCGGCGCGATGCTGGCCTGGGAGACCCCACGCGCTGAGGTCCAGGTCGGCGTGTTCAACGGCGTCGCGGACGGGGGAAGCGCGGACGGCGACGACGGGAGCACGACGCTCGACGGCGCAGCACGCGTGTTCGGCTACCCGGTCGGCTCCGAAGCGACGGGCGTCCGCCTCGGCCTCGGGCTCGCCGTCGTCGCCGGGACCGAGCGGGGCACGGACGAGGCGTCCGCCCTCGACGACTACGAGACGCCGGGCGGACGGGCGGTCTTCGCGTACGCACCCGGCGTCCGGGCGGACGGCGCGCGTCTCCGCGTGCTGCCCCAGGCCACGTTGAACGTCGGGCGGCTCCACGTTCTGGGCGAGTGGGCGCTCGCGCGACACCGGCTCGACGCACCCGACGGCCCCGCCGTGCTCGCGCACCGGGCCTGGCAGGCCGCGGCGTCCGTCGTGCTCGTGGGTATCGCCCGGGGCGACGGCCGGCCGATCCCGCAGCGCTCCGTGACGAAGGGCGGACCGGGCGCCGTGGAGGTCTCGGCCCGCGTCCACGGCCTGACGCTCGATCGTGACGCCGGTCCGCTGGCCCCGACGGCCAGCGCGCGGCGTGCGACCGCGGTCGGGGTCGCCGTCCACTGGTCGCCCGTCGCCCAGGCCCGCCTGGGACTGACGGCCGAGCGGACCGTGTTCGAGCCGTTCGGAGTAGCAGGCGCCCCGGAGCCCGAGACGTTCGTGACCCTCCGCGCTCAACTCGACCTCTAGTCCCATGCGCGTGCTCGTCGTCGAGGACGACCCTCACATCGCCGACTTCGTGACGACCGGCCTCCGCGAGGCCGGCTACGCCGTCGACCACGCCGCCGATGGAGAGGCCGCCTACGCGCTCTCCGTCAACGAGCCGTACGACGCGGCGGTCGTCGACCTCATGCTCCCCCGCCTCGACGGGCTGGGGCTCATCGAGCGGATGCGGGGATCTGGCGTGGCGACGCCCGTCTTGATCCTCTCCGCGAAGCGGACCGTGGACGACCGCGTGACGGGCCTCCAGGCCGGGGGCGACGACTACCTCACCAAGCCGTTCGCGTTCGCCGAGCTGTTGGCGCGCGTGCAGGCGCTCGTCCGCCGAAGCACGGGGACCGCCGAGCCGACGCGACTGGTAGCCGGGCCGGTCGCGCTCGACTTGCTGGCGCACCAGGCCACGCGGGCGGGCGAGACGCTCGACCTCCAGCCAAGGGAGTTCGCCCTACTGGAACTCCTGGTCCGCAACGCGGGGCGTGTCGTCTCGAAGACGGCCATCCACCAGAGTGTCTGGGACTTCGACTTCAACCCCACCACGAACGTGGTCGAGGTGCTGATTCACCGGCTCCGGCAGAAGCTCGACGAGCCGTTCGAGCCCGCGCTCGTGCACACCGTCCGTGGGGCCGGGTATGTCCTCCGCACCCCCTGATCGCCCGCGGCCGGGGCGCCCCGGCGTCGTGCGGGCGTGGCGGCGGCGGCCGTTCGGCGTCCGCCTGGCGCTCGGCTACGCGGCCCTCTTCGCGCTCAGCGCGGGCGTCCTGCTCGGGATCGCGTACGCCGCGCTCGGGCTCGTCTTGGTGCGCCAGGACGCGGCCTACCTCCGCGACCAGCTCGGCGCGGTCGAGCAGATCTACGCCCGCGACGGCCTCGATGGCGTCCGCCGCTATGCCGCCGCGCTCCAAGAGGACGACCGGGGCGAGGAGGTCCTGATCCGGATCGCCGACGCCGACAACGCCGCCCGGCTCCTCGTCCTGCCCGACGCGTGGCAGCAGAGCGACTTCGGCGTGCTCGACGGCCCGTCCGAGGCGCCGATCCCGCGCGAGATTGCGAACGCGCGCGAGGGCCAGACCCTCGACGTGCTCACGCGACGGCTTCCGTCAGGCGGGCGGCTCCAGGTCGGGCTGAGCTCGGACGAGCGCGAGGACACGCTCGAGGCGCTCCCCCGCGTCTTTCCCGTCGTCGCCGTCCCGCTCGTGCTGCTGGCGCTCCTGGGCGGGTGGTTCATGGCGAACCGGGCGCTCCGCCCCGTCCGCCGGCTCGTCGGCGCGCTGGAAGCGATGACGGCGACCGGCGACGTCCGCCAGCGGGTCACGTCACCGGAGGCCGAGGGCGAACTGGCCGACCTGTTCGCGCTGTTCAACCAGACGCTGGGGCGCGTCGAGGCGCTCGTCGTCCAGCTCGGGTCCACACTCGATGACGTGGCGCACGACCTGCGAACGCCGCTCACGGCCGTCCGGGGCACGGCCGAGGTGGCCCTCTCCCGCGAGCGCGAGCCCGAGGCCTACCGGGCCGCGCTCGCCCGCGTCATCGCGGCGACGGAGGCCGCCGAGGGCACGCTCGACACGGTCATGGAGGCGGCCGAGGCGGAGGCGGGCACGCTCGCCCTCGACCTCACGCCGGTCTCGCTGGACGCCCTCGCCCGGGGCGTGGTCGACCTCTACGAGACAGCGGCGTCCGAGAAGGGCGTCGGGCTGACGGTGGAGACCGGCGGGGCCGGGACCGTCTCGGGCGACGAGCGGCGCCTCCGCCGCGCCCTCGCCAACCTGGCCGACAACGCCATCAAGTACACGCCGCCGGGGGGGCGCGTGACGCTCACGGCCGGTCACGACGCGTCCGCAGTGTGGGTCGCCGTCGCCGACACGGGCGTGGGGATCGACTCGTCTGAGCTCCCCCGCGTGTTCGACCGGCTCTACCGATCCGAGCGGACGCGCCACGAGCGCGGCCTCGGACTCGGCCTCGGGCTCGCCCGCGCCGTCGCCGAGGCGCACGGGGGGAGCCTCACGGCCGAGAGCGTGCCCGGGCAGGGATCCGTGTTCACGCTCCGCCTGCCGACCGCCTGAACACCGCGAGAGGAGCGGACCCGAGAAAGCTGTCGGATCTGTAAGGGACTCGCAAGGGACGGGTAAGGGCGCCTGGGTAGGAGGGTACACCGAGTCCCGGCCCTGTGCGGGTCGTCTGCACGTCTCCAGTCCCATGAAGCTCCCCGCCCTCCTCCCCATCGCCACCCTCGCCCTCGGCACAACCGCCTGCGCCTCGTCGCCCGATGTGGACTGCGGTCCCATCACAGGAACGATCCCGGTCGCGGACGGCCAGGCCACGGCCGATCTCGCCCGCGTCCAGGTGGCCGATGCTCGTGCGGCCGCCCTCGCGGCCACGCCCGGCGCCGCCGTCACCGACGTCGACCTCGACGAGGAGGACGGCTTCCTGGTCTACGAGGTCGAGCTCGCGCAGGACCGCGCCGCGTTCGACGTGGTCGTGGACGCGGGCTCGGGCGAGGTCTTGTGCTCCGAACGCGACTAGCCCCCGATCCCATGAACGTCTCTCCCCTCCTCGCCGCCTGCCTCGGCCTGGCCCTCTCGGCCTGCGGTCCCGAGGCGCCCACCGACACCGCGCTCGCCACGTCCGCCCCGTCGGCTTCCCCCGTGTCGGCCGTCTCCGAGCCGTCCACCCCGTACCGCTTCGACCAGCCCGACGCCCGGTTCGAGATGCCCGCCGACCTTGTCGAGATCTCGGCCCTCACCGTCCTGGACGACGGCCACCTCGGTGCCGTCCAGGACGAGGACGGGGACCTCTACGTGCTCTCGGCCGAGACCGGCCGGGTAACCGCCGTCGTCCCGTTCGGGCCGCCCGGCGACTACGAGGGTGTCGAACGCGTGGGCGACCGCCTGTTCGTGCTCCGCGCCGACGGGGCCGTCCTCGAACTCGACGGGTGGGCGGGCCCCGAGGCGCGCGCGACCGTGTACGAGACCGGCCTCGGCGCGAAGGACTGCGACGCCGAGGGCCTCGGCGCCCGCGACGGCCGCCTGCTCATCGCGTGCAAGGAGGACGACGGCGACGACCGCAGCCGCGTCTACGCCTTCGACCTCGCGGCGAACGCGCTCGTGCCCACGCCCATCCTGGCGCTCGACCGGGACGACGTGCCCGGCGATGACAAAAAGCTCCGTCCGTCGGCGCTGGCGGTCCACCCCATCACCGGCCACACCGTCGTGCTGTCCTCGAAGCGGGAGGCCCTGGTCGTCCTCGACGCCGACGGCGCCGTCGTGGACGTGTGGGACCTCTCCCCGGCGGGCCTCGAACAGCCGGAGGGGCTGGCGTTCCTCCCGAACGGCGACGCGCTCGTCTCCAGCGAGGGGACCGACGGCCCGGCCGTGGTCCTCCGGTTCACCTACCGGTCCGCCCCGTGAGCCCGTCCGACCCCGACGCCCGCTCTGCCATCGGGACTTCGTACGAGGTCCCGATGGTCGACGCCGCCCGCCCGATGCCGGAGAGCCCCGCGCCGGACCTCCCCGGTCGTCCCCGCGACGAGGGGTGTTCGCCGAGGTCTGCCTCTCCCCCACCCGAGGCCGAGGCGGGCGGGCGGGCCGAGCGTGACCCCGCGCAGGCCCCTGACTGATCGCCACGCCTCTCGCGCCCCTCGGCTCCGTGCACGATGCGCGCTCACGGGACGGCCGAGAAGCGAAGAGACCGGGTGGGGAGACATCACCGCGGCGCGGCGTAGGAGACCCGTTCTACGTCCCCCCACCCATGCCGTCCGTCGCCGCCGGAATGCTCCTCGTCGGCGCGCTGGTCGCCCTCGGGGTCGCGTCGAGCCGCGTCTCGGCCCGCCTCGGGCTGCCCGTCCTGGTCCTGTTCATGGGCGTGGGGATGGCAGCGGGGTCCGAGGGCCTGGGGGGCGTGCCCTTCGAGGACTATGGTCTCGCGAACGCCGTCGGCACCGTCGCCCTCGCGCTCATCCTGTTCGACGGCGGGCTCCAGACCCCGCTCGCGTCGGTCCGCGCGGCGTGGCGGCCGGCGCTGGCGCTCTCGACCGTCGGCGTCGCGCTGACGGCCGGGCTGACGGGCCTGGCGGCCGCCTGGGTGCTCGGGCTCCCGCTCCTGCACGGGATGCTCCTGGGCGGCATCGTCGGGTCGACCGACGCGGCGGCCGTGTTCTCGGTCTTGCGGTCGAGCGGGCTCACGCTGCCCGACCGGCTCGGGGCCACGCTGGAGGTCGAGAGCGGGTCGAACGACCCGATGGCCCTTTTCCTCACGGTCGGGCTCACGGGCCTGGCCGCCGGGGCCGCTCACTCGGCGGGGTCGCTCACCGTGCTGTTCGCGCTCCAGTTTGGCGTCGGCGCCGCGGTCGGGCTCGGGGTGGGACGCGCGGCGTCGTGGGCCGTCGAGCGGGCCGGACTCGACGCGCCCGGGCTCTACCCCGTGCTCGCGGCCGCGTTTGGACTTATCGCCTTCGGGGGCGCGGCCGTGCTCGGCGGGAGCGGGTTCTTGGCCGTCTACCTCGCCGGGATCGTGCTCGGGAACGGACGGCTCGTGTTCCGGCGGGGGACGCTCCTGGTCTTGGACGCGGCGGCGTGGCTGTCGCAGATCGCGCTGTTCATCCTGCTCGGCCTGCTCAGCTTCCCGAGCCGGCTGCTGGCAGTCGCGCCCGAGGGGCTCGTGATCGCGCTCGTGCTGGTGTTCGTGGCCCGACCCCTGGCGGTCGCCGCGTCCGTCCTCCCGTTCGGGTTCAGCACGCGCGACATCGCCTTCCTCTCGTGGGGCGGGCTGAAGGGGGCCGTCCCGATCACGCTCGCCACGTTCCCGTTGCTCGCGGGCGTCGAGGGCGCCGCGCTCCTGTTCGACGTCGTGTTCTTCGTCGTCCTGGTGTCGGCGTTGGCGCAGGGGTGGTCGCTCTCGGCCGTGGCCCGGTGGCTGGGCATCGGCCGGCCGGCCGCTCCGCCGCCGTCGGTCCGCGTCGAGGTCCACGCGCTCCGGCACCTCAACGGCGACGTCGTCGACTACACCGTGGCCCCCTCGGCGCGTGTGGCCGGGCAGACGCTCCGCGACCTCGCGCTGCCGGACGGGGCCGCCGTCATGCTGGTCGTGCGCGGCGAAGCCGTCGTCGTCCCCCGAGGCACAACGGCGCTCCGCCCCGGCGACCACGTGTTCATGGCTGTGCGGACGGACCTCCAGCCTCTCATGGACCGCCTGTTCGACCCGGACGCCCGGACGCCTCCGCTGGCGCCCGACCTCGCCGTCGAGTTCGTGAGGACGACCACGTTCGGCCAGCTCCACCGCTTTTTCGGGCTGCCCGCCCCGACGTGGTCGGAGCGGACGTTGGACGACGCCCTCGGCGACGACACACCTCACCTCGGGCCGTTCATGCTCGCCCCCGGCTCGGAGCCGGACCTCGCCCGGCTCACGGTCGCCCCTGTGGCCGCAGCGACCGACGAGGCGACCGAGGCGGACGATTCCGACCCGGATGCCGCCCCACACGATCCGGCGCCCGAAGCTCTCGGCGTGGAGCCAGAAGAGTCGGCTCCATACGGCCCAGGTCTGCCCCCTCTCCTCAGCCGATGACGGTGCGCGGCGGGGGTAGCACCGAGCCTCCCAGGACTCCACCGCCTGCGCCCTGGCGCGTTCCCGCAATCAGCTACGCTTTGGGGGGACAGTCTTCAGCACGACGCTCCCCGGCCCGCGTCCCGACGACCGCCTGCCCGGCGGTGGGGCCAGCGGCGGTGTCGACGACGAGGCCGCGTCGGCAGACGGTCCGGCTTCGCCGATGGTGAAGTACTTCTCCTCGTGGAGGTGCGCCGCGTCGACGCCGGCGCGGCGCAGGATGCCGAGCGCGGCCTCGATCATGTTGGGGTTGCCGCAAGCATAGCCCGCGACCTCGTCGGCCGCCCAGCCGAGGCGGTCGAGGTGCTTGCGCAGCACGTCCTCGACGCGCCCGACCTCGCCTGCCCACTCGGGATTTGCCCATGGTCGGCTAATCGTCGGGACGGCCTCTACCCAGCCTCTCTCGGCGAGTCGTTCCAACTCGGCGCGGTACGGGCCGTGCTCGGCCGCGTGGCTGGCGCCATGGATGACCAGGAAGCGATGCTCTGGCACGGGCGTACCCGTGTCGAGCGCCGCGGCGTGGGCTCGGATCATCGACAGGAAGGGCGCGATGCCGGTGACCGTGCAGGTCATCACGTGCCGCGTCCGCTCGACGTCCAGCACGAACTGGCCGACGACTTTCTTCCGGACCCAGACCGCGTCGCCCTCGCGGAGCGGCCACAGGAGCGGCGTCAGCGCCCCGTCCGCCACGTGCTCGATGACGAGTTCCACCAGCGGCTCGTGGGGCGCGCTGACGACGGAGTAGGCCCGCTTGACGATTGACCCGCGGGTGCCGGGCGCGGCCAGCGTGACGTACTGGCCGGGCTCGAACGACAGCGGCTCGGCCGGGCGGAGCCAGAACACGGCCAGGTCGTCGGTCACGTCGAGGCGACGCGCGACGGCCGCCTCGAGATAGCCGGGTGGCGGGGCGTCCATGCCACAGTGTAGGGCAGCCGTGACGACCACGCGCCCGACGGCTGCTCCTCCCGGAATGAGACGGCGGCTTCCTACCCCTTCGGCCGCAGCGTCACGACGGGCAGCAGGCACTCCTCCATCGTCACGCCGCCGTGCTGGAACGTGTCCCGGTACTGGTTCACGTAGCGGTTGTAGTTGGTCGGGTAGACGAAGTAGCTGTCGCCCTTGGCGAAGATGTAGTTCTCGTTGATGCCCAGGCGCGGCAGGCCGTACTCCTCGGGCTCCTTGACGAAGATGGCGTCGTCGGCATCCACCTTGAGGTTGCGGCCGTGCTTGTAGCGCAGGCTGGTCGACGTCTCGCGGTCGCCGATCACCTTGGCCGGGTGCAGCGCGCGGACGGCCCCGTGGTCGGTGCTGATGACGACCGTGCAGTCGTGCCGGGCCAGCTCCTGGAGCGCCGCCAGCAGCCAGCTGTGGCCGAACCACGCCTCCGTCAGCGCGCGGTAGGCCGGCACGTCGGGCGCGATCTCCTTCAGGATCTTGGTGTCGCTGCGCGAGTGCGCCAGGATGTCGACGAAGTTGACGACGACGGCCGAGAGGTCGTGCTGGAGGTAGTCCGCCACGCGGTCGGCGAAGCCGAGGCCGTCGGACTGGGAGACCAGCTTGTCGTAGCGGAAGCGGATGTCGCCGCGGTGCTTGCGCTTGAGCAGGTCCTCGAGGTACTCCGCCTCGTGCGCGTTGAGCGACGACTCGTCCTGGCGCTCGTCGACGGTGTAGCTCTGGAACCGCTTGGCGAGATCGATAGGCAACAGCCCACCGAAGATGGCATTCCGGCTGAACGGAGTCGCGGTCGGCAGCAACCCGAAGTGCCAGCCCCGGTCGATGTCGTAGAGCCCATGGAGGTGCTTCTCGAACAGCAGCCACTGGTCGTACCGCATGCAGTCGACCAGCAGGAACACGACGGGACGCTCGGGCTTGCCGCCCACATCGCCGAGGTGGGGGAAGACGCGGCTCGGCAGGATCTCGTGGCTCAGCAGCGGGCGGTCACGGCGCGGCTTCTCGCCCGCGATGGCCTCTCGGATCCATTTCGGGTAGCGGTCCTCGACGAACCCCGCGAAGCGGTCGTTGGCCTCGCGGTACTGGTCGTCGAGGATCTGGCGGACGCCCTCGTCGGCGCCTTCCAGGTCGAGGTCGTGGCGGACGAGCTTCTCGTACACCTCCGTCCACTCGGTCACGTCGAGGTCGCCGCCGATGCGGCCGGACAGTTCGCCGAAGCCCTGGAGGTAGTCGCGCTGGACGGCCTCGCCGCGGATCTGGGCGCCGTCCAAGATCTTCTTGACCGAGAGCAGGATCTGCTTCGGGTTGACCGGCTTGATGAGGTAGTCGGCGATCTGGCGGCCGATCGCGTCCTCCATGATGTGCTCCTCCTCCGACTTCGTGATCATCACGACCGGCGTCTCGGGGCGGTGGCTCTTGATGGCCTGGAGCGCGTCTAGCCCACCGAGCCCGGGCATCTGCTCGTCGAGGAAGACGACGTCGTAGCCGCCGTCGCTGGCGCGGTCCACGGCATCGGTGCCATTCGAGACGGTGTCGACGGCGTAGCCCTTGGCTTCGAGGAACAGGACGTGGGGCTTGAGGAGGTCGATCTCGTCGTCGGCCCAGAGGATGCGGGGCATGCGAAAGCGCCGGGGCGCGGAAGGGAGGGGCGTAGCGACGAGCGGGCGTGGTCCGGGGGCGTTGTGGCCTCCCAACGCCACAACATCGGTGGGAGTGCCCGCCTCGGCACCGAGGCGAGCGAGATCGCCGACGGCCCGTTCGATGAAGTGCCGATGAGCGTGGCAGTCGGTGCGGCGGTTTTGCGCTTGCATGACACACTCCCCCCTACCCCATGCACAAGCTCACTTTCCTCCTCGCTCTCGCCACGGCCCTCGTGGTGCTCCCCGCCTGCGACGCATTCGGTGGCGGCGACCCGACCATCGGTGGAACCTACTCCGGCATCGACCCGGCCCAGGGTCAGCGCGTGTCGATGATCATCCCCGCCGACACGGAGAGCGACCCGGATGCCACATTCACCCTCACGTACACCGAGACCGGTTTCCCCGACGCCATCGAGACGGCGACGTACGCCTACCCCACGCTGACGCTCACCGGTGACGTCAGCCTCCGTTGCACCGTCGACGAGACGGGCGACAGTCTGGACTGCAGGCCGACGGCCGGGCAGGATTTTGGCAACTTCGTGTTCACCCGATAGGGACTGGGCGTGGAGGCCAGGTCTGCCCTGCCTATCTCTCGCGGCCCTGGCGCGTTACCGTGCCCGGGCCGCGTCGTGTCCGGCCGCTTCGCTGAGATCGCAGACTGGCGGAGGTGGGAAGCATACACGCGGATTCGCAGACTGCTCGTGGAGCGGCGGCACCAGTCGTGCAGCGGCTACGTTGAGGGGATCGCGATGGCGTCTCCTCAGACGCCGACTCCTGACCTCCCCCCTCTCCCATGACCCTCCGCTCTCTGCTCGTCGCCGCGCTCGTGCTCGCGACGCCCGCCTTCGCCCAGGACGGCCCGCCCGCCGACTGGCACCTGCTCGACCGTGACGCCGACGGCGTCGAGGGCATCGGCTTGGCCGCGGCCTACGCGGCCTTGCCCGACCGCGCGCCCGCCGAGGTGGTCGTGGCCATCATCGACTCCGGCGTCGACATCACGCACCCCGACCTCGCGCCGGTACTCTGGACCAACCCCGGCGAGATCGCGGGCGACGGCATCGACAACGATGAGAACGGGTACGTGGACGATGTCCACGGCTGGAGCTTCCTCGGCGGTCCGGACGGCCGCAACATGGAGCATGACACCTACGAACTGGCCCGCCTCGTGGCGCTCTGCCGCGCGGGCACGCCGGATGCGACGTACTCCGACTGCGACGCCCTGGAGGCCGCCCTGGACGAGGAGCGCGCGCCCCTCGCGCAGCAGGCCGTCCAGCTCGCGCCGGTGCTCGCCGCCGCGGAGGCTGCCGACGCCCGCCTCCGCGTCAAGTACGGCGACGACTACTCGCTGGAGGACCTCGACGGCACCGACGACCCGGGCCCGCTCCTCTTCCTCGCCCAGCAGGGCGCGTCGCTCTCCGACCTGAAGACGTACGTCGAGTCGGTCGAGAGCCGCCTCCAGTACGGCCTCAACCCGGACTACGACGTGCGCGACCTCGTCGGCGACGACTATTCGGACGTGACGGAGCAGTTCTACGGCAACGCCGACGTGGCCGGGCCGGACCCGAATCACGGCACCGGCGTCGCCGGGCTGGTCGCGGCCGTGCGAGGCAACGACACGGGCATCGACGGCATCGCGCCCGCTCGCATCATGGTGCTGCGCGCCGTCCCCGGAGGCGACGAGCGCGACAAGGACATCGCCAACGCGATCCGCTACGCCGTCGGCAACGGCGCCCGCGTCATCAACATGAGCTTCGGCAAGAGCTACTCGCCGCAGAAGGGCGCCGTCGACGAGGCCGTGGCCTACGCCGTGGCGAACAACGTCCTGCTGGTGCACGCGTCCGGCAACTCGGGCGAGGACATCGACGTGGCGGACAACTTCCCGACGCGTACGCTCCTCGACGGGACGGTCACGAACGGCTGGCTGGAGGTCGGCGCGAGCACGTCCGACGCGTCGGCGATCGCGGCCGGCTTCTCCAACTACGGCCAGACGGCCGTCGACCTGTTTGCGCCGGGCGAGAACGTCACGTCGCTGAAGCCCGGTGGCGGCATCCAGACGGCCAACGGCACCTCGTTCGCCTCGCCGGTGGTGGCGGGCGTGGCGGCGCTCGTGATGGCCTACTACCCCGACCTCTCGGCCGAGGAGGTCCGCCAGATCCTGCTCGCGTCGTCCGCTCGCCTCGACGTCGAGACGACGCGGCCGGGCGCCGAGGACCTGGTGCCCTTCGCGACGCTCTCCGTCACCGGCGGCGTGGTCGACGCGGCGGCGGCGGTCCAGATGGCGGCCGACCGCACCGGCGCCTCGATGCCCCCGGCGAGCGACTGACCCCGCTCGGCAGACCGTTCGGCCGGGCCGGCTCCTCACGGGGTCGGCCCGGCGTCGTTTTATCCGCTCCGCGGACGCCCCGAGGCGGATGGGGTCGGCCCTGATTCCGCCGCACGGCGGACCTTCGCCATGCGTGCGAGGGTCGGATCCGCTCACCTACCGGACACACCATGCCCGCATACGAGACAGGCGACGAGGTCGAATGGAACTGGGGCTCGGGCACCGGCACGGGCACCGTCCAGGAGGTCTTCACCGAGCGCGTCACGCGCACGATCGACGGCACCGAGGTGACGCGCGATGCCGACCCCGACAACCCGGCCTACCTCATTGAGCAGGAGGACGGTGACCGGGTCCTCAAGTCCGAGAGCGAGCTCTCCACAGCCTGATGAGCACTCCCACCTCCCTCCTCGCCGCTGGCCTCGGCTGGGCCGCCGGGATGCGCAGCATGACGCCACCCGCCGTCCTGGCGAGGACGCTCGTCAGCCAGAGGCCCTCCATTCCACTCCTGGCTCGCCGACGCCGTCAGCCCGCTCGCGTACTCGGTACCGACCGCGCCGCGACGCTCCTCACGGTCGCCGCCGCGGGAGAGCTGACCGCTGACAAGTTGCCCGTGGCGCCACCGCGGACCTCGCCCCCTGCGCTGTTCGGTCGGCTCGCGTCGGGCGCGCTCGCGGGCGCGACCGTCGCCGCGATCCGTCGCCAGAACCCGGTGCTTCCTGCGCTCGTCGGCGCTGCCAGCGCGGTGGCCTCGTCGTTCGTGATGATGGACCTCAGGAAGCGAGTTGGGGAGGCGCTGGACGTGCCGGACCCCGCCGTGGCCGTCGTCGAGGACGTGCTGGCGGTCGCGATCAGCGTGGCAGCGAGCCATAGTGCCACCGGCTGACCCCATGCGCCTCGGCGCCGAGGCGGGCACAACCGAAAACGCCCGGCCCCTCCGAGGAGAGACCGGGCGTCTGGATCGAAGCGGAAAGGCGACTAGTCGTTGCCGTCGCCCTCCGAACCCGTGATGAAACCGCCCGCGATGTCGAGAACGGTCGTCATGTCGAGGCCCTCGTCGAACGCCTCGGTGATCTGCTGCGGCGTGTAGCCCGAGAGCGCCGTCGTCAGAGAGACCCCACCCTGCGTGGTGTTGTTCTCCGCCGGGAAGCCGTTGCCTGCACCATAGACCGCCGGGACCGGCGCGCTGGCCTGGTTGGCGGGAATCCAGCCCTTCTCGCCACGGATGCGGCGGATGGCGGCGGCGTGACGGCCCTCCACCGAGTGGATCTGGAGCGCCGTCGTCAGGTACGGCGAGCCGAGGATGGCAGCGGCCTGCCCCTTGTACGCGCGGACCCCGGTGTCCTCCAGCGACTGCGCGAGCGCGAAGAAGTCGTCCCGCTCGTCGAGGAAGGTGCCGAAGTCGAAGTCCGAGTCGGTGTAATCGACCGGAGTGCCGCCCGCGCCAGAGATGGCGGTGCGAAGCACAGTCACGTGAGCCGACTCGTCGCGCTCGATCGTCTCGATGAGCGGACGATCGGTGCCGAGGTAGCCCTGATCGAGCCCCTGGCGGTAAAACGAGCGCTCCAGGTACTCCAGGGTGAGCGCGTAGTTGAGGATGTCGAAGGCGTTGAACGTGCCGTTGCCGTCGATGTCGACTTGGTTCGGACCGGCGCCCTGCGCGTAGGCCGCGCGGGGATCGAGGAACGGAATGGCGGCGATGGCGGCACCGAGGCCAAGCTTGCCGACCGTGCCGAGGGCGTCGCGGCGCGACGAGGGCGCGTCGGCCTCGGTGTCGAAGTAGGAGAGGAGGGAAGTCATCAGAAGAGGGGAAGTCAAGAGAGGTCCGCCGGAGCGGAGAGGATCGGCGAGCCGGGCGCTACGAGGCCGGGACGTTGATGGCCCGGATCGTGTCCTGGATGAACGGGGCCGCGGCCGACAGCACAGCGCTCGGCATCAGCGCCTGGTCGAGGCCGTTGTTGTCCACCACGCCCGCCCCAGAGATCGAGTTGGGCGTGATCAGCCCCGCGATCACCGACGCATGACGCGCCTCGACGGAGACGATCTTGCCCGCGATCAGCAGGTAGTCCGCACTCGCGATGTACTGGCCCGCGCCGTTGTAGGCACCGACCCCGAGGTCCTCGAACACCAGCGCCGTGCCGAGCACGCTCGACCGGCTCGTGAAGTCGATCGACGAGAAGTCGGGCGTCAGGTCCGGAATGGGGGTCGCGCCAGCCCCACTGATGGCCGCCTCGAAGAAGTCGCGGTGGATGCCTTCGTGCGCGGCGAGGTCGCGGAGGATGGCCTGCTCGTCTGCGTTGAAGGTGCTCGCGAACGCCGCATTGCCGACGACAGTCGCGTAGAAGCCCGCCTCGAGCTGTTCGAGGGCGTAGGCGTAGTTCAGCACACCGACATCGCTGGAGAAGTCGAGCGTCACGACATCGCCATCGACGGGATCAGAGTCGCAGGCCTGGAGGCTGGAGGCCGCGACGACGGCGCCGAGGCCGAAGCCGGCGCGCTTGAAGAAGTCGCGGCGGCTGGTCGCGGCCGCGGCGTCTTGGAGGAGAGGGGAGGACATAGAGGGGACGGGAAAGAGAAAGACGAGGGCGCAGCGAGTGCCGCGTGTCCTCTCAACCTCTCTCACATGTGCATCAGTCCCCGTTCCCGGCAGGATGAGGCCGAGTCCTACACCCGAGTGGGGGCGCCCCCCACCGCCTCCCGAAGGGTGTTCCCTCCTCCGCAGAGTGTCCCTGCGGTCGGCCTACGCGTTCTCCTCCAATCGGAGGTCCTGCGCGCGAAGCTGGAGCGTCGTTCGGCCGTTCCATGTGTTCTCGTCCACCTGGAACGCGAGCTCCAGCGGCTGCCCGCGACGGACGCTCGCGAGCGCGGCGTCGTAGCGGTCAGCGAGGCCGAAGCCGATCACCGAGAACACCGGCCCGCCGTCGTCCTGGGCGACGCGCATGCGGAGGTGCTGCTTCTGCGCACCGACGCAGGACGGCTGGCCGACGACGCGGAGCCCCCGGCCCCAGAACGTCGGCCGGAGGTTGTCGGGGCCATGAGGGCCGAACTGCTTGAGGACGCTCCAGAAGCGCGGCGTCACGTCGCCGAGGTGGAGGTGCGCGTCGATCTCGATTTCGGGGATCAGGTCGTCGGTATCGGCCACGGCCAGCCCGACGGCCGTCTGGAGCCGCTCGCGCAGCATGTCGACGCGGTCGAGAGGGAGCGCGAGCCCGGCGGCGAAGGCGTGACCGCCGAACCGGTCCAGCAGGTCCGCACAATGAGAGAGCGCATCGTAGATGGAGATGCCCTTGACGGACCGCGCGGACCCCTTCGCGACGCCCGTGTCCTCGTCCGAGGTGAGCAGCACGGTCGGCCGGTGGAAGCGCTCGGCGACGCGGCTGGCCGTGATGCCGATGACGCCCGGATGCCATCCGGGCTTGTAGACGACGAGCGCCATCGGGTCGTCGGCCATCTGCGCCTCGGCGACACGGAAGGCCTCGTCGCGCGTCTGGCGATCCAGCTCTCGCCGCCGGAGGTTGAGCTCTTCGATCACCTCCACGAGGCGGCGCGCCTCGACGGGGTCGGTGGTGGCGAGCAGGTCGGCCGCGACCCCTGCGTCGGCGATCCGCCCGGCCGCGTTGATCCGCGGGCCGATCTGGAACACCATCTTCGACGACGTGCACCCGCTCAGGTCCACGTTCGCGCAGTCGGCCAGGGCCACGATCCCGGCGCGCGGGGACTCGGAGATCTGCTTCAGGCCTGCCCGCATCAGCACGCGGTTCTCCCCCACCATCGGGACGATGTCGCAGGCGGTGCTGACGGCGACCAGGTCGAGGTACGGCCACGCCTCTTCCTCGGGCAACCCAAGTTCGGCGATGACGGCCTGGATCAGTTTGAAACCGACCCCGCAGCCGCTCAGTCCGTCGAATGGGTAGTCGCAGTCGAGCCGCTTGGGGTCCAGGACGGCCGCAGCGTCGGGTAGGACGTCGCCAGGCGTGTGGTGGTCACAGATGACCAGTTCGATGCCCTTCGACCGGGCGTACTCGGTCTCGTCGACAGCCGTAATCCCGCAGTCGAGCGCCACGATCAGCGAGACGCCGCGCTCTACCGCCACGTCGATGCCGGCCTCGCTGATGCCGTACCCGTGTTCGAAGCGGTTGGGGATGAAGAAGTCCACTTCCAGGCCCTGGCTCTGGAGGAACGTCATCATCATGGCCGTCGACGTGGTCCCGTCGACGTCGTAGTCCCCGTAGACCATGACGCGCTCGCCGTCGCGAATGGCTGCCACGATGCGGGGAACCGCGCGGTCCATGTCCCGCATCAGGTAGGGGTCGTGCAGGCGGCCGAGGGATGGCCGGAAGAACGTATGGGCGTCGTCGTAGGAGCGGACGCCGCGAAGTGCGAGGGCACGTGCGAGAGCGTGCGGCAAGTCGTTCAGGTCGCTGGCGAGCGCGTCGACCAGCAGTTCGTCCGCGACGGGGCGGAGCGTCCAGCGGATGGTCGGGCGGGTTGCCTCCTCGGGAGGAGCCGCCACGGGCGAATCATCAGTCATGTTTTCGTGATCAGTCTCTGTGACCACGAAGATACACGGCGCGACCGGAACCACCCGGTCGTCGTCAGCGGAGGCCGATAAAGCCTAGCATCCGTCCCGGCGTGCCCCCCTCGGCACGGTAGGAGTAGAAGCGGTCGTCGGCGACCGTGCACTCGCCTGACGTCTCGACATCGGCCACGCCCGCCTCGGCGAGCTGGCGCGCGAGGTCGCCTCGGAGGTCGACGTGCGGCCGGGGCCACTCGGGACGACGCACGACCACAGCGGGATCGAATCGCGCCGCCACCTCCTCGCCCACCTCGAATGCCTCCGTCGAGATGCAGGGGGCGAGGTAGGCCTGCATCCGTGTCGGCTCAGCGCCGAGCGCCTCCATCGCCTGCACCGTCCCGCCGACGATCCCGGCCACCGTTCCACGCCATCCGCTGTGACAGGCCCCCACTACGCCCGCTTCGGCATCGGCGAGCAGAACCAGTGCACAGTCGGCCGCGATCACGCTGAGAAGGAGCCCTGGCCGGTCGGTCACCAGACCGTCGTGCGCCTCCACGTGCCCAGCCTCGCGCACAGTCGCCACATCGGCCCCGTGGACCTGACCGACGGAGGCGATGGGCAACCCGGTCGCATCCCCGAGGCGAGCGCGGGCAGCAGCGAGTCCTTCGTCGGCCGGAGAGAAAACGCGCGTCGTGAACCCGGCGACGAGGCGCGGGTCAGCGGCGAGGGCAGGACGCAGGATCGACTCGGTCATGATTGCAGGGCGGAGAGTGCGGCCTCACGAGCGACGTCGAGAGGGAACTCGCGACCGGTCCACAGACGGTACGCGGCCCCGGCCTGTCCCAACAACATCGGCAGCCCTCCGATGGTGGTCGCTCCTCGGGACGCGGCGGCGTCCAAGAAGGGGGTCTGGGCCGGTCGGTAGACGAGATCGTACACGACCTGCTCCGGTCGGAAGTCGTCGGCGCCAGGCCATGGCGTCCGTCCGTCGCCCATCCCCAGGGGAGTGGCGTTGACCACCAGATCGGCCTCACGGACACTCGAGGCCGCCGTCCCAGGCGTCGCGACCTGCATTTTTGCTCGGCCCGCTGCCGTCTCGAGGTCGGCGGCCAGCGCCTCAGCCTGCTCTGGCCGACGTGCCACCAGGGTCACCTTGGCTGCTTCTAGCGCTGTCAGCACGCCGTAGACCACCGCTCTCGCCGCGCCGCCTGCGCCAAACACCACCACCCGTGCGCCCTCCAGCCTGCTCCGATGCGCGTCGAGCGGTGCGAGAAACCCCGCTACATCGGTGTTGTCGGCTCGCCACCCCTCGGGGGTTCGGACGAGGGTGTTGGCGGCTCCCAGTGCCTGTGCCGTGGGTGTCGCCTCGGTGGCGCAAGCGAGGGCCTGCTGCTTGTGGGGGATGGTCACATTGGCCCCACGTGCGCCGAGCGCCCAGAGCCCATCCATCGCCGCTCTCACCCCAGACGACTCGACCGAACAGGCCAGGTAAACACAGTCGATGCCGTCGTGCGCGAAGGCGGCGTTGTGGAGTGTCGGCGAGAGGGAGTAGCCGATGGACTCCCCCAGCAGCACCATCAGCCCCGTCGACGCCGTCGGAGTCTCCACCTATCGCTCGTCGCCCGCCGTGCCCCGTCCGAGGCCGCCGGTCCGGGTGTCGCCCCCCCCCATCAGGTCCGGGTACGCACGGCGAATCTCCTCGGCACGCGACGGGTCCAGTTCGGCAGCACGCCGGAAGGACCGGACCGCGCTCTCGCGCTGCCCGATCGACGCCAGTGCCCAGGCCTGCCGAAGGTGGGCCTCCGATGAGGTCGGGTCGAGTTGGACCACCTGCGAAAACGCGTCCAGTGCCTCGGCGCGCAAGCCCGCCTCCAGACGAGTCTCCGCCAGGTCCAGCCACGCGTCGGTGTTCGAAGGATCGAGCTGGACGACGTGGGAATAGGCCCGGAGTGCCTCAGCCAGATGGCCGGCGTTGTACTCGGTGTCGGCGCGAGCGTGCCAGTACTCGCTCTCTTCCGGTGCGAGTCCGATGGCGCGCGCGAAGGCCGTCAGGGCTTCCGCGTACAGCCCCTGCCCGTCCAGCGCGCAGCCCATCCCGTACCACGCGTCGGCGTAGTCGGCATCGTCCGCGACCGCCCGGCGGAAGTAGTCGACGGCAGCAGGGTAGTCGCCCAGGTCATCGTACGCGAGGCCGAGGTTGTAGTAGGTCGCGGCGTCCCCCTCCTCGTGTTCCAACACCTTAAGGTAGCTGTCGGCCGCTCCCTGTGCCTCGCCGAGGTTGGCGAGGGCGTTTCCGCGGTTGTACCACGCCGAGGTGAACCCATCGTCGATCGCGACGGCGAAGTCGTACGACGACACGGCCTCCTCATACTTGCCGAGGCGGTTGAGAACGATCCCGCGGTTGTACCACGCGTTCTGCGCGTACGGGTCCACCTCGATCTGGCGGTCGTACGCCTCGACACTGTCCTGGAGTCGGTCGAGTTGGTCGTAGCAGAAGCCGAGCTCGTACCACACCTCCGGATGCTCCGGGTCGGTCTCAGCGCAGGCCTCCAGCGCCGCCGCCGCCTCTTCGAACTGGTCCAACTTCTCGAGCGCGATGGCACGGTTGAACAGCGCGTCCGACGCCAAGGGATCGAAGGCGAGCGCCCTCTCGAAATCAGAGAGGGCCTCCTCGGACCGTCCGAGCGTGTCCAGGGTGATGCCGCGGTTGATTAGCGTCTCCGCGTCGACGGGGTTGAGGGCCAGTGCCTCGTCGTAAGCCTCCAACGCTTCCTCATGCCGGTCGAGGTGGTTCAGCAACACCCCGCGTCGCATCCATGGGTCCGACGATCCAGCCGACCGTTCGATCTGGACATCGACCACGCCGAGCGCCTCCATTATCCGGCCGGTCTCGAAGTACGTAGTCGCGATGTACTCCAAGTCATCCACGTCGAAAAAAGCCGCCCCGCCATCGCGGAGATGCGCTTCATACGACTCGATCAGGTCGTCCGACCGATCACCGTCGATGGGGTCGTCGAACTCGAAGTCGAACATTCGCGGTCGAGCGCGAGGCTCTGCAACAGGTGGGGGACGGACGGGGACACCGAGGCTCCACCCCGTCGGCGCTAGTATAGCCGGGCCCCGCTGGGGATGCAATGTCCTGCGAGATCCTCGCGCGGTCTTGTCCCCCTCTTACGACCGGACGGCCAGAGGTTCCATTTCACCGTTTCCAGCACCAGACGCATGTTTATCAGCTTCGAAGGCATCGACGGGTCGGGCAAAACGACCCAGGCTCGCCTGCTCGCAGAGGCCCTCCGTAGCCGCGGCCATACTGTGGTCGAAGTCCGCGAGCCTGGGGGGACTCATCTGGGGGAGCAGGTACGTTCTCTGCTGCTGGATTCATCCGCAGCCATCGATCCCCGCGCCGAGCTCCTTCTCTTCTCTGCTGCCCGCGCTCAGCTGGTCGTGGAGGTGATCCAGCCCGCTCTAGACCGCGGGGCCACCGTCATCGCCGACCGCTTTTTCGATTCGTCAACAGCGTACCAGGGAGCAGGGCGTGATTTGGACGAGGCGTGGATGCCTCGCCTCCATGCCTTCGCAACGGCAGGGCTCTCTCCTGATCAGACCTACCTGATTGATCTGGACCTCGACACCGCCACAACTCGTCGTGGCACGAGTGGCGAGGACCGAATGGAAGCCAGCGGCACCGCGTTCTTCAACCGCGTCATTTCAGCCTATCGAGAATTGGCAGCCTCCAGCCCAGATCGAATCGTGGTAGTAGACGGACGCCGCACCATTGAGGACCAACACCTCCAGATCCTCTCCGATGTGCTGTCTCACACCAATAGCGAAGGGAGCTAAACAAAGAGAGCCCCGCCGCTTCGAGAAGCGACGGGGCTCACAGGGACTTGGCGACGACCTACTCTCCCACCTAATGGCAGTACCATCGGCGCTGCGGGGCTTAACGGCTCTGTTCGGAATGGGAAGAGGTGGGACCCCCGCGCTATAGTCACCAAGAAATCGGTGACGTGCGGATAGCCGTAGCAAAACTGCATCGGGTGGCATGGCGAACCATGCCTCTCGTTCGTAAACATTATCGAGCGTCTCGAATCACTTCGTCACGTACGTACAGTCGTACGAGGTGGAGTGCTTCAAGCTCTAGTAGGTAATTAGTACACCTCGGCTGAACACATTGCTGTGCGTACACCTAGTGCCTATCAACGTCCTCATCTCGAACGACCTACAAGGGAGAATTCATCTCGTGGTGGGCTTCGTGCTTAGATGCTTTCAGCGCTTATCCCTTCCCGACGTAGCTACCCAGCAATGCATCTGGCGACACAACTGGTACACTAGAGGTCAGTCCGTCTCGGTCCTCTCGTACTAAAGACAGCTCCACTCAATTCTCCAACGCCCGCAGCAGATAGGGACCGAACTGTCTCACGACGTTCTGAACCCAGCTCGCGTACCGCTTTAATGGGCGAACAGCCCAACCCTTGGGACCTTCTCCAGCCCCAGGATGCGATGAGCCGACATCGAGGTGCCAAACCTCCCCGTCGATGTGAACTCTTGGGGGAGATAAGCCTGTTATCCCCGGCGTACCTTTTATCCTTTGAGCGACGGCCCTTCCATTCGGAACCGCCGGATCACTAAACCCTACTTTCGTACCTGCTCGACCTGTATGTCTCGCAGTCAAGCGCCCTTGTGCTTTTACACTCTACGCACGATTACCGACCGTGCTGAGGGCACCTTTGGGAGCCTCCGTTACATTTTAGGAGGCGACCGCCCCAGTCAAACTACCCACCTAACACTGTTCCCCGACCGGATCACGGCCGTGGGTTAGGCATCGACCAAAACGAGGGCGGTATTTCAAGGGTGGCTCCAGGACGCCTGGCGACGCCCCTTCAAAGCCTCCCGCCTATCCTACACACGTTTTGGCCAATGTCAATGCTAAGCTGTAGTAAAGGTGCACGGGGTCTTTCCGTCCCGCTGCGGGTACCCGGCGTCTTCACCGGGACCACAATTTCACCGAGCGCGCGGTCGAGACAGTGCCCAACTCGTTGCACCATTCGTGCAGGTCGGAACTTACCCGACAAGGAATTTCGCTACCTTAGGACCGTTATAGTTACGGCCGCCGTTTACTGGGGCTTCGGTCGAAAGCTTCGCTCCGAAGAGCTAACCTCCTTCCTTAACCTTCCAGCACCGGGCAGGTGTCACTCCCTATACGTCGTCTTGCGACTTGGCAGAGAGCTGTGTTTTTGCTAAACAGTCGGTTGGGCCTTTTCACTGCGGCCACCCAGAGGGTGGCGTCCCTTATTGCTAACGTAGGGGACCAATTTGCCTAGTTCCTTGACCGCGCATCACTCGAGCGCCTGAGGATACTCTCCTCGCCCACCTGTGTTGGTTTACGGTACGGGCTCCCTTGACAACCTACGATGCTTTTCTCGGCAGTGTGCTCGGGGCTACTGTGAGTTCACCTTGCGGATTCCTCTACTGTCGTATTTCAGCCTATGTGGAGCAGCGGATTTGCCTACCGCTCCGGCCTACGTACTTCAACGACCCATTCCGTCGGGTCGCGAGCCTTACGCTTCTGCGTCACACCTTAGGTTAACGCCTTTGGGAGGTACGGGAATATTTAACCCGTTTGCCATCGACTACGCCTTTCGGCCTCGCCTTAGGTCCCGACTAACCCTGTTCCGATTAACGTTGAACAGGAACCCTTGGGCTTACGGCGGACAGGTTACTCTCCTGTCTTATCGTTACTCATTCCTACATTTTCTCTTCCAGAAACTCCACCATACCTCACGGTACGGCTTCGGCGTCGCTGGAATGCTCCCCTACCACTCTACGTAGTAGAATCCGAAGCTTCGGCGCCATGCTTGATGCCCGATACATTTTCGATGCCGGACCGCTCGACTAGTGAGCTATTACGCACTCTTTAAATGAATGGCTGCTTCTAAGCCAACATCCTAGTTGTCTAAGCAGTCCGACCTCCTTTGGTCAACTTAGCATGGACTTGGGGGCCTTAGCTGTCGATCTGGGTTGTTTCCCTCTCGGACACGGATCTTATCACCCGCGCCCTCACTGCCTCTGAACATGTGTCCGGCATTCGGAGTTTGTCTGGAGTTGGTACCCGGTGAAGGGCCCGCGTCCAATCAGTGCTCTACCTCCGGCACACTTTGGAGAGACGCTGTACCTAAATACATTTCGGGGAGTACGAGCTATTTCCAAGTTTGATAGGCCTTTCACCCCTACCCACAGCTCATCGGAGCCTTTTTCAACAGACACCCGTTCGGTCCTCCACGCGGTCTTACCCGCGCTTCAACCTGGCCATGGGTAGCTCACCTGGTTTCGCGTCTACCTCCACTGACTGTACGCCCTATTCAGACTCGCTTTCGCTTCGGCTTCGGTGCTGAACACCTTAACCTTGCCAGTGAAGAGTAACTCGTAGGATCATTATGCAAAAGGCACGCCGTCACCCGATAAACGGGCTCCGACTGGTTGTAAGCACACGGTTTCAGGTACTATTTCACTCGCCTACTAGGCGTTCTTTTCACCTTTCCCTCACGGTACTAGTTCGCTATCGGTCACAAGAGAGTACTTAGCCTTACCAGATGGTGCTGGCAGATTCCCACAAGATTTCTCCGGTCCCGTGGTACTCAGGTGCCTGCGGTGCTGCTCGCTGTACGCCTACGGGACTATCACCCTCTATGGTGTGGCTTTCCAGGCCACCTCGACTTCTGCTTGCAGATCACCGTACGCAGGTCCTACAACCCCGGCAGCACCGAAATGCTACCGGTTTGGGCTAATCCCCGTTCGCTCGCCACTACTTAGGGAGTCACTATTGTTTTCTCTTCCTCCGGGTACTTAGATGTTTCAGTTCCCCGGGTTAGCCCCTACATCCTATGTTTTCAGATGCAGGTAACAGGCCTTCAGCCTGCTGGGTTTTCCCATTCGGAAATCCGCGGATCGTAGAGTATTTGCCTCTCCCCGCGGCTTATCGCAGCTTATCACGTCCTTCATCGCCTTCTTGTGCCAAGGCATCCACCGTGTGCTCTTAGTCGCTTGATGCGACCTCGTATGAGTCTACGTTCGTTCTGGAGTTCATCCAGACGCTCGATGCTATTTTCTCAGCAAGACGAACCATCTGCCAGCGCCCCGAAGGACTAGCCAGCGTCAGGTTCGACCCTGATGCAGTTTTGCTACGGCTATCAACACGTCAAAGAACCGTCCGGGTCATCTCCGAAGAGATTTGCCAGTCTGCCACCCTGACCTTTCGGTCGTGATCCCATTGAGAGGATCGGGTGTCAGGTAGTGGAGCCAGAGGGATTCGAACCCCCGACATCCTGCTTGCAAAGCAGGCGCTCTGCCAACTGAGCTATGGCCCCGATAAGCGTGACTGGTTGCTGCGAGCAGCAAGCCAGCGGTGGGACTGGGAGGAGTTGAACCTCCGACCTCACGCTTATCAGGCGTGCGCTCTAACCACCTGAGCTACAGTCCCGCATCACGCTCCGGGGAGCGAGGCTGGACGGTCGCTCCGGTGGGAGCGGACCAACAACGGTCTAAAAGAACAAAGGCCAAGGCCTCGTGGGCGGCGAACCGTCCGGGGACAGAACATAGGGAGCCCCAAAGAGCCTACCCGTGAACTGCCATTGAACACCCCGTGGTGCCGACGTTGAGAGAGAGAAGCATAGCGAGCCCATGTCGACCGCCAGCGCGAGGCTGCGATCAGAGGAGCGTCGAGCTCTGTGAGAGGTAATCCAGCCGCACCTTCCGGTACGGCTACCTTGTTACGACTTAGCCCCAGTCACTGAGTTCACCTTCGGCCGCTCCCTCCCTAAGGTTGGGTCACGGACTTCGGGCGCCCTCAACTTCCATGGCTTGACGGGCGGTGTGTACAAGGCCCGGGAACGTATTCACCGCGTCATTGCTGATACGCGATTACTAGCGATTCCAGCTTCACGGAGTCGAGTTGCAGACTCCGATCCGAACTGAGACCGGCTTTGTGGATTCGCTCCTCCTCGCGGAGTGGCTGCCCATTGTACCGGCCATTGTAGCACGTGTGAAGCCCCAGGCGTAAGGGCCATGATGACTTGACGTCGTCCCCACCTTCCTCACTGCTTGCGCAGGCAGTCTCGCTAGAGTCCCCGGCATTACCCGCTGGTAACTAGCGATAGGGGTTGCGTTCGTTGCGGGACTTAACCCAACATCTCACGACACGAACTGACGACAGCCATGCAGCACCTCGCTACCAGTCCGAAGAAGGGCCCTTTTCGGGGCCTGTCCGGTAGCGTTCGAGCCTGGGTAAGGTTCTTCGCGTTGCATCGAATTAATCCACATGCTCCACCGCTTGTGCGGGCCCCCGTCAATTCCTTTGAGTTTCAACCTTGCGATCGTACTCCCCAGGTGGGATGCTTAACGCGTTAGCTTAGACACTGCACCTGAAGCGGTGCAACATCGAGCATCCATCGTTTACGGCGTGGACTACCAGGGTATCTAATCCTGTTTGCTCCCCACGCTTTCGTGCCTGAGCGTCAGTACCCGTCCAGCTATCCGCCTACGCATCAGGTGTTCCTCGTGATATTTACGCATTTCACCGCTACACCACGAATTCCGATAGCCTCTCCGGGACTCAAGACGTGCAGTATCAAGGGCAGTTCACCGGTTAGGCCGGTGGCTTTCACCCCTGACTTACACGCCCGCCTGCGCACCCTTTACACCCAGTGATTCCGGACAACGCTTGGACCCTCCGTATTACCGCGGCTGCTGGCACGGAGTTAGCCGGTCCTTATTCGTACGGTACCGTCAGACCTCCTAGAAGGAGGTGTTCTTCCCGTATAAAAGCAGTTTACGCCCCTGAGGGGTGTCTTCCTGCACGCGGCGTGGCTGCGTCAGACTTTCGTCCATTGCGCAATATTCCTCACTGCTGCCTCCCGTAGGAGTCTGGCCCGTGTCTCAGTGCCAGTGTGGCGGATCATCCTCTCAGACCCGCTACGGATCGTCGCCTTGGTGAGCTGTTACCTCACCAACTAGCTAATCCGACGCAGGCTCATCCTCAGGTGGCCGAAGCCTTTGATCGGTGGTCCATGCGGACCTCCGACGTTATGTGGTATTAGCCACGGTTTCCCGTGGTTATTCCCCGCCTGAGGGCAGATTGCCTACGCGTTACTCACCCGTGCGCCACTTTCCACCAGGTGCAAGCACCCGGCTTCTCGTTCGACTTGCATGTGTTAAGCCCGCCGCCAGCGTTCGTCCTGAGCCAGGATCAAACTCTCCATAGTAGAGAGATTGATCTCCTGTTCCATCCGAAGATGAAGCCAGGGATCGATTGCCATACCCTCTCGGGTACAGCGTGCTGTTGAGCTTGTTGTTTGGAGTGCCGAAGCACTCCGGGTTGACTTATTCTCGTCTGGTCGCTTCCAACTGGTGAACCAGTGGAGAGCGGCCGACGAGGGCTCGCTATGCTTCCAATCTCTCAATGAACGGTGCCGGTGAAGTCAAGCTGGCGAACCAGCCTTGCCTCCGGGGCGTCCTGCTAATCTACGGAATCCGTAGTGGGCTGTCAAGTGCTTCGTCGTCTCTTCTCTTGCGATCTGTAGACCCGGCGAGTGCCGGTCGGCGAAGCTCCTGCTCCTCTTTCGAGGGGAGCCCATGGTACGGGTGAATCCGGGAGGCCGCAAGGACCGGGAGGCGGGTTCACTAACCCTTCGCCCGTTCGGCTGCGACCCTCGTGGATCCGTCATCCGGTAGAGAACAGAGCAGCGGGGCGAGTCGCGAACGACGCTATCCCTGCTGCGGAGACCCATGATAGGCACCCTTCCGGCCCGTGTCTATGGACACGCGGAGGAGAGGGAGTGAGGGGTGTGTGAGGGTGAGGGGTCCGGACTCTGCTCCGCTATCTTTAAGGACACGCGCCGGGTTCCGGGGCTCCCTTCTCTCCTCCCTCTATATGGCTCGCTCTGACCGCGGTGGCATCCTGTCTGTTCTGGGCGACCGCGCCTTCTGGCTCGGCCTCGTTGTGATCGTCGTCGGTCTCATCGTGTTCGCCCTCCTCTTCAACTCGGCTGTCATGCCGATCTGGACGCGTCACGACGCCGCCGTGCAGGTGCCAGACGTGAAGGAGCTCACCCCGGAGGATGCCCAGAGTGCTCTGTTGCTCGCCGGACTCGACTGGGAGGAGCAGGAGCAGCCTTACAACCCCAACGTCCCGGCGGACGTGGTGGTGGATCAGAGTCCGTCGGCTGGGACGACTGTCAAGCCGGGGCGGCGGATCTACTACTACGTCAACGTCAGTCCGAAGCAACTGGTGGTGGTGCCGCGCGTCGTCTCGCTGTCGGAAGGCAAGGCGAGGGAGGACGTCGGGGATCGCGGCCTCGTGGTGGACCGTGTCGAGATGGACACTCTCCGGACCCCCTATGAGAACACGGTCACCCGCCAGGAGCCGGCGGCTGACAGCCGCGTGCCGGTCGGAACACGCGTTACGCTGTGGATCAGCCCCGGTGTGGAGAGCGGCCGCCAGGTGACCGTTCCCAATGTGACCGGGATGCTGGTCGAGGAAGCACGCGCTGCGATCAGCGAAGCGGAGCTCTGGGTCGACTCGCCTCGGGCGGTCGAGGGGGAGGTGACGCGTCAGGAGCCTGCTCGGGGCGAGCGCCTGAGCCCGGGGCAGGAAGTGCGCATCTATACAGAGAGCGGCGGCGACTGAGCCTCTGACGTCCTCCGATCGTCCGATGTAAGTCCTCCTTTGGCAATCGGACAGAAGACTCTGCTACTCCTCCAGGTACACCGCCGGCTCGCTCGGGTCCACGACGACCCGCTCTGCGTGCTTGGTCGGGACGACGCGACCGACGAAGTCGGGGTGGACCGGGACCTCGCGGTGGCCCCGGTCGATCAGGACGGCCAGGCGGATCGTGCGCGGGCGGCCGTACTGGAGGATGGCGTCCAGCGCGGCGCGAATGGTGCGTCCGGTGAACAGCACATCGTCCACAAGGAGAACGTCTCGGCCTTCTGCGCTGGGGGCGTCGGTGGGGAAAGGCAGAGGCTCGCCGTCTCGGTCGTCGCGAAACCCGGCGATGTGGAGGCTGTGGCGTTCGATCCCCTCCCCAGACGCCTCGGCGAGTGCGTCGGCGAGGCGGTCGGCGAGGGCAGCGCCTCGCGTCTTCAGCCCGAACACGAGCAGTCCGTCGACGCCCCGGTTGCGCTCGATCACCTCGTAGGCGAGGCGGGTCACGGTGCGGCGGACGCGCTCGGGCGTCATCAGGACGGAACGGCTCATGGGCGGGCAGCAGGCGCCAGTTCGGCGCGGTAAACGGTGAGGGCGCGGCCCGTGAGCGCGACGCGGTCGCCGAGCACCTCGACGCCCACCATTCCGCCTCGCCGCGACGCCTGGTAGCAGGCGAGCTCGCTCTGCCCCAGCCGCTCCGCCCAGTACGGGCCGATGGCACAGTGCGCGGAGCCCGTGACTGGGTCCTCCGGAACGCCAGACCCCGGCGCGAAGAAGCGCGAGACCACGTCCGCCTCGGTCGAGGCGTCGGCCGGAGCGGTGAGGATGACGCCACGGGCCCCAAGGCGGGCGACGGCAGCTGGGTCCGGGGCGAGTGTGCGGACGGCCATCTCGTCCGCCAGGACGGCGAACACGTCGAACGGTGTCCGGCCGGTCCACACGGGCGTGGTCCCGAACACCTCCTCGAAGCCGTCCGGCGCAGGCGCCACGGTGGGCGGCGTCGCGGGAAAGTCCATTCTATAGGTGTCCTGGCCTATGCACCGGACCGTGAGCCGACCACTTCTCGTGTCGAACCGTGCCTCGGCGTCGGGCGCGAGGCGGCCAGACTCGAACAGGACGTGGGCGCTCGCGAGCGTGGCGTGGCCGCACAGGTCGACTTCCACCTCAGGGGTCAACCAGCGGAGTCCGAAGGCACCGTCGGGACCGGGAGTCAGGAACGCCGTCTCCGAGAGGTTCATCTCGCTGGCGAGCCCCCGCATCCAGGCGTCCGGGGCAGGGGTATCCAGAATGCACACGGCCGCCGGGTTGCCGGAGAACGGGCGATCCGCAAAGGCATCGACGACGGTGATGGTCATGCCGCAGCAGCCTCGGGTTTGCTCGGGCACGCCTCCCGGCGGCAGTGAGCGTAGACCGTCAGCGCGTGGCGCGCGACCTCGAACCCGTAGATATCGGCGACGGTCTCCTGGATCTCCTGGAGGCGTGGGTCGCAGAACTCCAGGATCTCCCCGCAGTCGAGGCAGATCAGGTGGTCGTGCTGCCAGTAGGCGAAGGCACGCTCGAACTTGGCCTGCTGCTGTCCGAACTGGTGCCGGACGACGAGGTCGCACTCGATGAGCAGGTCGAGCGTGTTGTACACCGTCGCGCGGGAGACGCTGACGCCGTCCGCGAGGAGGCGGGCGTACAGGGTATCGGCGTCGATGTGATCCGAGGTGGCGTAGAGCGCGTCCAGGATGGCGAGACGCTCGGGCGTCCGGCGCTGGCCTCGTTCCTTGAGGAAGGCGAGGAAGCGCTGGCGGACCTCGTCGAGTTGGCGGGTGGTGAGCGACATAAGGCTAGGACGTAGGGCGATGGGCGAGGGATCCGGCTACGCCCCCGTGTGCCTCCGCCGAGCCCACCGGCTGGCGGGGACCGTTGCTCGGGTCGCAGTCTCGCTGGCCGCCTCGGGCGGCGTGCCGAGGCGGGCGAGGGCCGCAGCCAGCAGCGCCGTCCGTTCGGCTTCCGGGGACGGCGCCAGATCCGACGCCTGGAAGTGCTCGCCGACGAAGCCTGTGTCGAATGCACCCGACGTAAAGGCGGAGTGATCCATGACGGTCCGGCAGAACGGAATGGTGGTGCGGATGCCTGCCACGTCGTACTCGTCGAGGGCACGACGCATCCGCGCGATCGCCTCGTCTCGCGTCCGTCCCCAGGTGCAGAGCTTGGCCACCATCGGGTCGTAGTGGACGGGCACCTCGTCCCCCTCTTCGACGCCCGCATCCACCCGGACGCCGGGGCCGGACGGCGGACGGTGCCGGAGCAGGGGACCGGGAGCGGGGAGGAAGCCCGCGGGCACGTCCTCGGCGTAAACCCGGCACTCGATGGCGTGGCCCCAGATCGCGAGGTCGCCCTGCCCGTAGCCCAGCGGTTCACCCTCGGCGATCCGGATCTGCTCGGCGACGAGGTCCAGGCCCGTGATGAGTTCCGTCACCGGATGCTCCACCTGGAGCCGTGTGTTCATCTCCAGGAAGTAGAAGTTGCGGTCGGCGTCGAGCAGGAACTCGACCGTCCCGGCGCCGACGTAGTCGCACGCACGGGCGGCCTCGACTGCCGCCGCGCCCATCGCGTCCCGGAGTTCCGGCGTGAGGACGGCCGAGGGCGCCTCCTCGATCACCTTCTGGTGGCGCCGCTGGATCGAACACTCCCGCTCGAACAGGTGGACGACCTGCCCGTGAGCGTCCGCCAGGACCTGGATTTCGACGTGCCGGGGCCCCACGAGGTACTTCTCGATGTAGACGCGCCCGTCACCGAAGGCACTCTGGGCCTCGCTCCGAGCCCGCTCGAACGACCCCGCGAAGTCCTCCTCACGCTCGACCACACGCATCCCTTTCCCACCGCCGCCCGCCGCGGCCTTGACCAGCACCGGGTAGCCGATCTCGCCGGCGATGCGCTCCGCCTCGGCCGGGTCGTCGATGGCGTCGGGCGTGCCGGGTGCCATCGGGACCGATGTCCCAGCCATCAGCTTGCGCGCCTCCGTCTTGTCCCCCATGGCCGTGATCGCCGCGGGCGGCGGGCCGACCCACACGATCCCGGCCGCCTCGCACGCTTCCGCGAAGGCCGCATTCTCGGACAGGAAGCCGTAGCCCGGATGCACCGCGTCGGCGCCGGTCTGGCGGGCCGCGTCGAGGACGTTCTCCACGACGAGGTACGACTGCGACGATGGGGCCGGGCCGATGCGCACAGCTTCGTCCGCGAGGCGGACGTGGAGCGCGTCGGCGTCGGCATCGGAGTAGACGGCCACGGTCGCGATGCCCCGCTCGCGACAGGTCCGCAGGATGCGGACGGCGATCTCCCCGCGGTTGGCGACGAGCAGTTTGCGGATCGGTCGGGGTGTCATCACGTCGCGGCGTAGAGGATTGGCATAGAGTCTGTATCGGGGAATCCATGACCACGTGACGGTCGTCCCACTGGACGCGCACCGATCACCGGTCTGCCGCTCTTCCCCGATGCCTGAAGTTACCGACTACTACCACCTGCTCGGTGTCCCCGAGACCGCGTCGCCAGACGCGATCAAGCGGGCGTATCGGTCGCTGGCACGGGACTCTCACCCCGACCGCAATCCGCACGACCCGGAGGCCGAGGAGCGATTCAAGCAGATCCAACGCGCCTATCAGGTGCTGTCAGACGCGGCACGGCGTGCTCAGTACGATCACGTCCGCCACGCTGCCCTCGGCAATCTCGGCGGTGGTCTCGACGGTCGCGTCCAGCCGAACGTCGGGTGGCCGTTCGAGCCGGTCGAGGGCTATGACCCGCTCACTGCGCTGTTCTTCGGTGACGAGCCGAGTTCTGCCACGAGGCCCGTCCGCGGTGCCGACGTCGAGGCGCAGGTCAAGCTGACCTTCGACCAGGCGCTACGCGGAGGCACCACCGAGGTCCGACTGGCCGATGGACAAACCGTCCGGCTGACCGTCCCGAAGGGCGTCCGCTCGGGCCTGAAGGTCCGTGTGCGGAACCGCGGGCGCGTCGGCTCGGCGGGCGACCACGGCGACCTGTACGTGACGTTCCGCGTCGACGTGGTGGCGCGGTTCCGACGCGAAGGAGACAACCTCCATGTCATCGAGACGGTATCGGCGCTGGAGGCCATCCTCGGCACGACCCGGTCGATCACGAACGCCTACGGCCAGACGATGAAGGTTCACATCCCGCCGGGGACCCAGCCGGGCGAGCGCCTTCGGCTGCGCGGCCAGGGGGTTGAGACGGCCACGCGCCGGGGCGACCTGTTCGTGGAGGTGCAGGTGACCGTGCCACGGTCGCTTACGGACGCCCAGCGCGAGGCCCTCGCTGCGTGCGCACGCGACTCCGGCCTGATCTAGAGCCGGTCGTGACGCGGTGGTAGTCTTGGGGATGCCCGACGCCGCCGCTCTTCCGCTTCAGTACCGCCTCCTCCGAGGGATCGTTCGGGCCGTCGTCCGGCTGTTCTTCCGCAAGGTCGCCGTCGCGGGCACCCACCACGTGCCGACGGACCGTGGCGGGTTGCTCGTCGCGTGGCACCCGAACGGGCTTATCGACCCCGCCCTCATCCTGTCGACGGTCCCAGGCCGCATCGTGTTCGGCGCGCGGGATGGGCTCCTTCGCTGGCCAGTCGTCGGAGCGATGATGCGCGGCCTGGGGACGGTGCCCATCTACCGCTCCATCGACCAGGAGGGCATGTCGCCTGACGAGCGCCGCGCTGCGAATGCTCGAAGCCTGGGCGCGCTGGCCGAGGAGATCGCGGGCGGCTCGTTCTCGGCGCTGTTTCCCGAGGGCACCAGTCACGACCAGCCGCACCTCGCCGAGATCCGAGCCGGGGCGGCGCGTCTCTACCTCCAGGCGCGCGAGCAGACGCCTCCTGGCCAGCCGCCGCCGGTCGTCGTCCCGGTCGGCTTGCATTATGAGGACAAAGACACCTTTCGCACCGACGTGCTGGTCGCGTTCCACCGGCCCCTCGACCTCGACGCTCTCGGCCTCGATGCTCCGGCCGCCGAGTCTGGCGCCGACGCGGCCCACCGGCTGACTGAGGCCATCGAAGACGCCCTCGAACGGGCCGTTCACCCGACCGCGTCGTGGGAGCTCCATGCGCTCATGCACCGGGCGCGGACACTGATCGCCTGCGAAGCCGCCCGACGACGCGGCGAGCACGTCGCTCCGGAAACGGTCGTCTCTCGTACGACTGGCTTCGCGCAGATCTGGGAGGGGTACCAGATCCGGACCGAGACACACCCGGAGGAGATCGAGGCCCTGCGCCGTGACATCACCACCTACCACGAGTCTCTCCGCCAGCTCGGGCTGGACGATGCCGACCTCGACCGCCCGCCGCGGCTGGGGTCGAGCGTTCTGGTGGCGGGCGCTGTGCTCCAGGCGAGTGCCGTCGTGCTGCTGCTGCCGCCGCTGCTCGTCATCGGCTTCCTCGTCAACACGCCGCCGTACTGGCTGCTGAAGGGGCTCGCGCGGCTCGCGTCGAAGGCCGAAAAGGACACGGCGACGGTCAAGATCTTCGGCGGGCTCGTCCTCTTCCCGCTCGCCTGGGCGATCGCGGGAGTGCTGGCCGGGCTCGGCGTCGTCAAGATGCACACCCTGATGCCGGGGCTGCCGGACACGCCGGTGATCGTCGGCCTCGGAGTCGCCGCGCTGAGCATCGCGGGCGGCGTGGCGGCACTGCTCTACTCCGAGATCGCAGTCGGCGCGTGGCGCGGCCTCCGCGTCCGGATCGCGCGCTGGCGCCACCACCACCAGCTCGACGGCCTCCGCCAGCGCCGGGCCGACCTCCACGACCGCTTCCTCAACCTCGCCGACGGCCTCCACCTGCCGACCTCCGTCATCCCTGGCCCGCCTCGGTGACGCTTTCGAGGCAGACGGGGTGGATCAGCAGCAGGAGCCGGCCGCAGCCTCACCGCCGGCAGACGGAGCGGGCTCGCAGTCGAACAAGCCGAAGTGGGTCGAGCGGTCGCCGAGCACGTCGAAGAACCGGCCGTAGCGCGTGTCCTGTACCATCGCGGCCGAGTTGCCGCAGACGAGCATCGGGCGGCCGGCCTCGAACAGGTGATGGTCGTCCAGCATGAACGCGTGCCGCTGCCCCTCGACGCCACCGCGGTAGATAGCGACCTGGCCGTAGTCCTCGCAGCGGTCCTCGATCAGGTCCGGCAGCTTGAACGCACGGATCGTGGCCGACGAGAACCGAGCGTTGCCCAGCCGGTCGCGCAGGTCGGCATCCTCCACCTCGATGGGCCGCTCGGTCACCGTGCGGACGTCCTTCCAACCCAGGTCCGCCATCATGCGGCGGAAGTCCTCCGTGTAGAGCGCGCCACCCAGGCACTCGCCCACCAGTACCTCGTCGCTGCGGACGGCCTCGGGCAGGCGACGGTCCACGAACACGTCCGAGATGTAGAGTTCGCCGCCGGTCTTGAGCACGCGGTCGATCTCGGCGAAGACGGGCGCCTTGTCGGGCGCGAGGTTAAGGACACAGTTCGAGATCACGACGTCCACGGAGCCTTCCTGGATGCCGAGCGCGGCGAGGTCCTCCATGGTGCCCAGCAGAAACTCGGTGGTCGGCGTCGGGTGGCCGAGCGCGTCGGCGACCGCCTGCTGGTGGCGACGGGCGACCTCGATCTGCTCCTCCGTCATGTCGACCCCGATCACGCGCCCGGTCGGGCCGGCCAGCGCGGCGGCGACGAACGCGTCGCGGCCGGTGCCGCAGCCGAGGTCGAGGACCGTCATCCCCTCCAGCGCGGGGGGGATCGGCGAGCCGCAGCCGTAGAACTTGCTCATCACCTCGTCCGGCAGCAGCGAGAGGATCGGCTTGTGATGCTCCGGGACCGCCTCGTCCGAGCAGCACGCTGTCGTCTTGAGGTCCGTCGTGGCCTGGAGGGTCTGGCCGTAGTACGTGCGGACCTGATCGTGGGTGAAGGTGGCTTCCATGAGGCGCGAGAGGGGAGGGCAGTGAGGACGACGCGACGGCGCAAGTTCTCACGTCTCGCAGGCCGCCACGACGAGAATGAGAGGTCGGCCTACACACCTCCGCACCGTCTCGACTGCCTCGGGCCGGCTGCCGAGGTAACCGGTCGCGCTGAGGATTGACTGAGGATGAGCGCCTGACCTGAGGGGTGCGGCCGCACGGACCGTCGAATCCAGGCGCAGGAGGATCCTTTCGGCGATCTGCACTGCCCAGAAATGGAGCGTGGTGACTCCCGACCCCGGCCGGTGATCAAGAGTGCGCGGAAGCGGCCGATAGCTTTACTGGAGGTACGGACAGGCCGTGCTCCCACCACTCCCGACCGCGATGCACCGCCGCGCCTTCCTGACGCGCTCGACGAGTCCGGCCCGCCCGGCCTCGCACCGGCACGCTGCCCTCGTCGCCGACCTCACGCCCTACACCGGGCCGTGGACACCGACGCAGGCCGCCCACCTCGTCCGCCGGACCCACTTCGGAGCCTCTCGGCAGGACGTGGTGTCTGCGCTGGTGGCAGGCTCGGCCGGCGCAGCGGCCAGCGCTCTCGTCAACAAGGCGGCCAGTCGACCTCTGCCCGACGCGCCCGGGTGGGCGGGGACGATCACGTCCGACAACGGCCTCAACACCCTCCGCGTCTACGAGTGGCAGCGGGCGTGGTACACCGAGATGGCCGCAGGCGGACTCCGCGAAAAGCTGGCGCTGCTCTGGCACGACCACTTCGCGACCGGTCACGAGGTCTACCGCCACGCCGCGTTTGCCGTCGAGTACCTGACGTTCCTTCGCGAGCACGCCGTCGGTCCGTTCCGGCCGCTTCTCCAGGGCATCGGCACGCGGCCGGCCATGCTGCGTTTCCTCGACAACGAGCAGAACGAAGCGGGCAACCTCAACGAGAACTACGCCCGCGAGATCCTGGAGCTGTTCTCGATGGGCCTCACCGCCCCCGACGGCTCGCCCAACTACACCCAGGGCGAGATCGTCGAGGCCGCCCGCGCGCTGACGGGCTGGACCATCGACGATGCCAACGTCCGCGCCCGCTTCCAGGGCAGTCGCTACGACAACGGCCTCAAAACCATCTTCGGCCGCCGCGGCCGGTGGGACCACGACGACCTCGTGGACCTCATCTTCGAGGAGCGCGGGGCGTCCGTGGCGCACTTCCTGGCAGGCAAGCTGTACGCGTGGTTCGTCCATCCCGTCCCGAACGCCGGTGTGGTGGCCGCGCTGGCGGACGTGCTGGTCCAGACCGCCTTCGACGTCCCCGCGGCGCTGAAGGCGCTCCTGTCGAGCGCCCACTTCCACGACCCTTCCGTCGTCGGCGCGCGGCTCAAGACGCCGATGGAGTTGCTGGTCGGCTTGCAGCGCGAGCTCGGCCTGACACCGTCGCAGGACGTGCTGGAGCAGTTCCGCGAGGTCAGCGAGTCGCTCGGGCAGGAGGTCCTCAACCCGCCGTCGGTGGAGGGCTGGCCCGGCTACGACGACCCGCTGGAGTACCGCGCCTGGGTCACGACCGGCACCATTCCGGAGCGCCGCGGCATCTCGGAGGCAGCCATCTTCGGCGACGGCCCCTTCCCCGAGGTGGACCCGCTGCCGCTCGTGGAGCAGCTCTCGGACCGCTTCGACCCGTACCGCCTCACGCGCGACCTCGCCGCCCACCTGCTGGCGGTCCCCCTGACCGACGCTGCCGCCGACGAGCTCGCCGAGCAGACCGTCCTCGACGGTGTGCCGATGTCGTACACCCGCGAGGAGCGGCAGGGCTTCTGGACCGAGATCGTGGTCTCGTCGGAGCCCATCGCGCGGGACCGCTTGCGCCAGCTCCTCGCCGCCCTCGTCAACCTGCCGGAATACCAGTTGGTCTGATGCGTGATGCGTGATCCTCTCGCTCGGCCTCGGTGCTCTCGCCGGAGAGTCACGCATCACGCATCTCCCGAGCACGCTCTCTGCGACGCCCCACACCGTCCTCCCCATGTGCGACCACCACCACCACGCGCCGCCACGCCGAGCCATCTCGCTCGACTACGGGCGCGACCACGACCGCGACCACGCGGCCTGGAGCCGACGCGACTTCCTGACGAGCGCCACCACGGCGGCGGCCGGGGCCTTTCTGATCGGCCACGGCGCGAACGCGCGAACCGTCCGGGCGTCGTCGCACACCCCGCTGCTGCAGTCGCTCGGACAGGCCGAGACCGACCGCGTGCTCGTCATCATCCAGCTCGGCGGTGGCAACGACGGGCTCAACATGGTTGTCCCGTACACGAGCGACGCCTACTACCGCCGCCGCCCGACCATCGGGCAGGCCGCGTCGTCGCTGATGACGCTCGACGAGGACTACGGCCTCAACGGCGCGATGAGTTCGCTCGACCCGATGTGGGGCGCGGGCGATCTCGCCGTGATTCACTCGGCGGGCTACCCGAACCACAACCGCTCGCACTTCCGCTCGACCGACATCTGGGCATCGGCGTCGAACCACAACGAGGTCCGCACGGACGGGTGGACGGGGCGAACCGTGGACCGCATGTTCCCCGGCCACACGCAGGACCCGCTGGAGTACCCGGTCGCGATCCGGATCGGCGGCGCGTCGTCGCTGCTGACGCGCGGCTCGGCCGGAGCGCTGGGCATGAGCTTCTCCAACCCGGACCAGTTCGACCGCCTCGCGCAGACGGGCCAGTACTACGACGAGTCAGACGTTCCCGCGACGCTGGCGGGCGACGAGCTGCGGTTCGTGCGCGAGATCTACAACTCGGGCCTCCGCTACCGCCAGGCGGTCTACGACGCGTCCCAGGCAGGAAGCAACGACGGCGGGGCGAACTACCCCGGCGGCAGTCTCGCGTCCTCGCTGGCCTCCGTCGCACGGCTCATCAAGGGTGGCCTGCCGTCGCGCATCTACGCCGTCTCCATCGGCGGCTTCGACACACACTCGAACCAGCTCAGCCGTCAGCCGGGCCTGCTGCGTCAGATCGCGGACTCCGTGACCGCCTTCAACGCCGACCTCGGCGCCGACGCGAGCCGGGTCCTCACGATGACCTTCTCCGAGTTCGGGCGGACCATCGGCCAGAACGGGGCGGGGGGGACCGACCACGCCGAGGCGTCGCCGATGCTCCTCTTCGGCCCCGGCGTCGGCGGCGGGCTCTACGGCGAGGGTCCCGGACCGATCCTCGACAGCCTCCCCCAGAACGCAAGCGCGTTGCCGATGTCAGTCGACTTCCGGCGCGTCTACGCGAGCCTGCTCGGCGGCTGGTTCGGGCTGAGCGCTTCCGACACGGCGTCGGTGCTGGGCGGCGGGTTCTCCGTCCTCGACGGGCTGGTGGCCGGTGCCGGTCCGGTCAGCACCACCGCGCCGCCCGAGGCGGGCTCGCTCCGCCTCTCGGTCGGCCCCAACCCGACGGCCGGGCACGCGCGGGTCGCGGTCTCCCTCGACGGACCGGCCGCGGTCCGGGTCGAGGTGGTGGATCTCCAGGGGCGCACCGTCCGCGTCCTCGCCGACGGCACGCTGCCCGCAGGCGACACGGCACTCCCGCTCGACACCGCCGGTCTCGCGGCCGGCCTCTACCTCGTCCGCCTGCGCACGCCGCGCGACGCGCGGACCGTCTCCCTCACCGTCGTCCGCTGATGACTCGCTTCCTCTCGCTTCTCGCGCTCGTCCTCCTGCTCCCGGCCTGCGACGCCTTCGGCGGCGGCGACACCGCCTCCGTCGACGGATACCCGGTCCTGTTCGAGGGCCAGTGGGGCTTCATCGACAGCGAGGGCCGGTTGGTGAGCACGCCGTCGTTCGACTTCGCCGACGAGGTCGTCGGCGGGCTCTCGGTCGTCCGCCAGGGCGCCGACTGGGGCTACGCCCGGCCGGACGGGCGTGTCGCCATCGAGCCGCAGTTCGTGGCCGCGGGTCGGTTCGAGGGACGCCTCGCGCCGGTCCGCTCGGCCGCCGAGGGCTGGTTCTACATCGACGAGACGGGCGGGCGCGTGGGCGAAGCCGGCTACGACATCGCCGAGCCCCTGTCCGATGGGCGAGGAGCCGTCCGCCGCGGTTTCCTGTGGGGCTACGTCGGTGAGGACGGCGCGCTCGCCGTGGACCTCCAGTTCGCCGCCGTCGGGCCGTTCGCCGAGGGACTCGCGGCGGTGCAGACGGCCGAGGGCTGGCGCTACATCGACCGGAGCGGAGCCTTCGCCTTCGCGACCGCCTTCGAGGAAGCCGGCGCGTTCTCCGAGGCGGGCCTGGCCCCCGTCCGTGAGCTGGGCAGCGAGGTCTGGAAGTATGCCGACCGCCAGGGCCGGATCGCGATCAACTCGACGTTCGACGCCGCCGAGCCGTTCTCGGAAGGCGTCGCAGCGGTCCGCGTGGACGACAAGATCGGCTTCATCGACCGCGACGGCGCTTTCGTGGTCGAGCCGACGCTGGCGTCGGCGGGTGCGTTCTCGGAAGGCCGCGCGGCGGTCCGGTTCAGCAACCGCTGGACGTACGTCCGCCGCGACGACGGGCTGATCATCACGAGCCCGGCCTACTCGACCGCGAAGCCGTTCCGCGGCGGGCTGGCGCAGGTGACGACGGGCAGCGGCAACAACCTGCGCGTCGGCTACATCGACCTCGACGGCGCCGTCGTCTGGGAGCCCACTCGCTGACCCGCGTCTTCCTCCTGGCTCGCAGCCTCTCCTCTCCATGCGTCCGCTTCTTTCCCTCCTCCTGCTCCTCGTCCTCGCCTCCGGGTGCGACACGTTCGGGGGCGACGACGCCGACTCGAGCGCCCGCCTGTTCCCTGCCCGGCAGGACGGCACGGTCGTGCTGATCGACGCATCCGGGCGCGTGGCGGTGACCCTCGACGGGTACAATTACGCCCGTGCGGGGGCCGAGGGCCTCACCCCGGCGCGGCGTGAGGGCAGCCCCAAGGTCTGGGACTACTACCGCACCGACGGCGAGGTCGCGTTCTCGGTCCAGGCCGACGAGGCGCTCGCTCCGAGCGAAGGGCGCGTCCGCGTCAAGATCGACGGCAAGTTCGCGTTCGTCGACACGGAGGGCCGTTTCCTCATCAACCCGTACCTCAACGAGGCCGGCGACTTCTCGGAGGGACGCGCGCGCATCCGCACGACCGGGAGCCAGTGGGGCTTTCTCGACCGCGACGGCCAGATCGTGGTGCCGCCCACGTTCCAGGAGCTGGGCGACCTTCACGACGACCGCGCCCTCTTCCGACGCGATGGCAAGGTCGGCTACGTGGACCGGACCGGTGCGGTCGTGATCCCGGCCGTCTACGACGACGCACGCGACTTCTCCGACGGCCGCGCGGCCGTCAAGCAGGGCCAGCGCTGGTTCTACATCGACACCCGGGACCAGCGCCTCGGCGACGGCCAGACGTTCATCTCGGCCGGCGACTACCGCGAGGGCCGCGCGCCGGTGCGCACCGAGAACCCCTGGGAGTTCGTCGACGGCGACGGGGTGCGCGTCATCGAGCCGCAGTTCCAGGGCGCCCGCGCCTTCAAGGGAGGCCGCGCCGCCGTCAAGATGGACGGCCTGTGGACGTTCGTCCGTCCTGACGGCTCGTTCCTCCGTGCGCCCGAGTTCGATGAGGTCAACGACTTCGCGGGCGGCCTCGCGGCGGTCTACCTCGGCAACAAGGTGGGCTACATCGACGAGGAGGGGGCGACGGTCTGGCTGCCGCGCAACTGACCACCGGGCGACACCTCCGTCGTTGCGAACGCTGGAAACGACCGGAAAGCGGCGAACGCCCGGATCCGACAGCGGCCGCGCTCCGGAGAGCACGGCCGCTGGACCGGAGCCGAATCGTGACTAGCGGAGGCCGTCCTGTTGTCCGTCGGCCGCACGCTCGGCCTCGATGGCGTCGAGGCGGGCGCGCAGGGCGTCCAGCTCGGCCGTGATGCGGGCCTCGTTGTCACGGACCGACGCGGCGCGCTCGGCCGCGATGTCGGACGACGTCAGCGCTCGGCCTGCCGGGCCCTCGCCGTCGGCTGCAGACGCAGCGCCGTCGGCCAGGTTCGAGACCGCCGTCCCGTACGCCGTCGGGACAAACAGCAGCGACAGCTGGTGGTCGATCGAGGTCGCATCCCCATTCAACTCTGACCCGACGAGGCAGAACGTCGTCGTGCCTGAGGGGACTGAGAACAGGCCGCTCGGGCTGGCGGAGAAGTTGTAGAACCCTGACGCGACGGCGGACGGGATGCTGATGTCGAAGTCCGAGGCGCTCCCGGCCGTCGGCGAGGCGTCGCAGTCGGTGGTGACCGCGAACTCGGCGGCCGAGGCCGACCCGCCCGACGTGTGGGCAAACTGCACATCGACGGACGCGATGGCGATCACGTAGCCGCTGGCCGGGGCCGTCAGGGTGCGCGAGAGGAGCACCTGATACCCGGGCGTCAACGTGACGAGGGTCCCCGAGAACGCGTTGGCGGCGCCCGCCTCCTGGCTCGTCTCGGCCGCCGAGACCGCGTCGGTGGGGAGGATCACCGAACCGTCGCCCGCTACAGCGTCGTCGAAGAGCGACCGGTTGGTGCCCACACCGAGGGTAGTCCTGGACCCACCGGCGTTGTTGCCGTTGACCTGGAAGGCGGCTCCACCGGTGCCATTGGCGACCGTAAAGAACCCACCCGTGCCGCCCCCGTCGGGCTCGATGCGCGTGTGGATGACGCCATCCTCGGTGTACCAGTTGCTCTCCCCGCCCGTGTTGCTGTCGTTCCGGACATCGAAGCCGACGAAGCCGGCCTCCGGGTCGAGCGGGTTGGGCGTGGTGAACACCCGGAATTCGGCCGTGCTTGTCGCGGCACCCACGTTCACGGTGGACCCGTCCAGGGTCATCAGATCCTCGCCCACGCCGGGCAGCATTACAAACCCGTCCGCCCCGCCCCCGGTCGCGTCGGTGATCGCGAACGTCCCGGCCGGGCGCTCCGTCCCGTTTCCGTAGACGCGGTACTCCCACGTCCGGCCGCCCTGCACCGACCGCAGCCGGAAGCGCATCAGCTGGTCGGAGATGAACACCGGCGTCACGTCGCGCGTGATGAACCCGATCTGGCCCAGCGCTCCGGTGATTTGGAGCGGTGCCCCGTTAGCGACCGTGATGAAGCGGCCGTTGTCGTACGAGTCCTGCAGCGTGTTGCCCGGCGCAAAGCCACTGCCCGCACCGTCCGCCTCGCGCCCGAGGGCCACCGGCGCGCTCGCCGGCGCGCCGTCGACCGAGACGGTCAGCCAGCGGGCCTCTTCCGGAAGCGCCGCCCGACTGCCGAGCAGCGTCAGGAACCGGCCGCCCACCACCGCCACGTCGTGCGCCTCCTGCCATGCCGGGGCCGAGCCCGACTCGGCGTCAGCAGCCGAGGCATAGGCACGGAAGACGAGCGCCCGCGAGCCGTCGGGCAGCGGTGCACCGTCGGCGTCGGTCAGCAGGCCCGAGTAGGTCACTCGCGTCGGCGCCTCGATGGCAGGCTCAGTCGGCTCCGTGGCCAGATCCTGTGCGGTGACGGGGAACGCGAGGAGCACGAGCGCGCAGAGGAACGCAGCCCTGGTGAAGGTGGGGGCAGTCATGGGACGTGTCGGGGTGGAGACAAGAGGAGTCGAAGCGAGCGTCAGCGGACGACCGTGAGGCGCGTGGCGTGGACCGTCTCGCCAGCGACGAGGCGGACGTGATAGAGCCCCGGCGCGAGGCGGTCGGTGGGCAGGGCGGCCGTGTGGCGCCCGGCGGACTGGGGGCCGTCGACAAGCACGGCCACGCGGCGGCCCAGCGCGTCGAAGACGGCGAGGTGGACGCGGCCCGCCTCGGGCAGCGCGTAGGGAACGCGGGCCCGGTCGCGACTCGGGTTGGGCGCGGCGGCGCCGAGTTCGATCTCCGTGACCGCGGCCTCTGCGAGTGCGGCGGGCCCAGGCAGGACCGCGTCGCGCTCGACGACGGGGTTGGCCACGGGCACGATGGCCTCGGTCCAGATCAGGGCCGTGCCGGAGACAAGGGGGGCGGCGCGGGTGGCGTGGGCGACGAGCCGGACCGGTCCGGCCTCGGCCGAGACCGGGACGGCGTAGAGCGTCGTGAGCCGGGTCGTGCTCTGGGCGGCGACGACGTCAGCGACCCCGCTACCGAGCGTTACCGCGAGGAACAGCCCGAACGTTCGGGCCGGTGACCATGGAGAGGAGTGCATCGGCGGGTGGTGTGCGGCGTGAGGGGCAGAGTACGGGGGGCACCTTTCACATCCTAGCGGCGCGTCCGGCAAGCCGCCGGGCCATCGGTCGGTGCCGACGACACAGGGCTCACGACGCTCCGCTTCTGCGGCCGACGACGGTCCGACTTGAGACGAAGCACAAAGGGGAGAGGACGGGATCAGGACTACGAGAAACGACCCGAGAGACTGTCAGGCACCCTGCGCGCGGTGTGGCGAGTTGGGCGCGGTCGCGAGGGTCGGCGGGCGCAGGAGGTCTCGCGGGCGCCTCCCTCGGCGACAACGTGGGCCGCATCGACGAGCAGGGGACGACGGTCTGGTCGCCGCGCAGCCAATCAATGGGGCGATAGCTTCCAGGACATCTCCTCCTCGACTGTGCCTCGTCTCCTGCTCCTCGCCCTCGTTTTGCCCCTCGCCGCCTGCGAGTCACCGGCGCCCGAGGTGCCCGGTACGCCACGCGCCGTCGGCGACCTTTCGGAGACGTTCGTGGACGCTGGCTCCTCGGAGCCCCTTGCCGTCGACTCGTCAGAGCTCGCCTCCGCATCCAACGAGCCGAGCACCGATGGTCCGGACTGGACCCCTTACGAGGCGCTGCGCGGCTGGGTCGGACATTCGCCCGTCAGGGAGGACGGGACGCACTTCGTGCTCGACCCGAGCGTCCGCCCGACCATCGAGGAGGCGTTCTCGGTCGAGCCCGGGCTGATGGCCAAACTCAGCCACCTCGACACGGAGCCCTCCTACCTCATGGAGCCGGTGGATTTCGCGGGCGGCGCGTTCGCGCTCGCATTCGCCAGCAACCCCGCGACGAACGACGACGCGCGCTCGCTGTGGATGCTGATCGAGGCCGAGACGGGCGCCGTGTTCGCGCTCCTGGCCGACGACCGCGACACGTACTACCGCGCCTCCTACGACGCTCGCGTTGCCGACCTCCGGCCGGAGGCGATCGCATGGGTCGAGCACGCGTCCGGCCGGCCGTTCGGTGACCTCGCGCGGATGTCGGAAGAGGCGCCGGTCGGGCCGTAGTTCGCCAGGAATCGCACAATGACGACCGGCCCGGCGGAGTATGATCCGATCTCCGATCCCTCCACTGCCGTGCCCCGTCCCCTTCTTCTCGCCCTCACCCTGATCCTCGCCGCCTGCGCCGATCGCTCGGCGCCCGCCCAGACCGCAGAGCCGACTCCGGCCGAGACGCTGAGCGACTGGATCGGCAAGTCGCCGGTCGGGGAGGACGGGCTGTCGTTCGTCGAGGAGCCGTCCATCCGCCCGGCGCTGGAGCAGGCGCTCTCCGTCGAGTACGGCGTGCTCGACAAGCTGAGCAATCTGGACTCGGTGGCGACCTACACCGCCACGCCCGTCGAGTTCGTGGGCGGCTCGTTCGTGATCGAGTACACGCCGGATGAGGCGCTGGCGGACGACGACCGGCGGATCTGGGTCGTGGTCAATGGCGACAACGGAGACGTGTTCACCCTCCTCCGCTCCTTTACCGGCGGCTTCCCGTTCTACCGTCCCGCCGTTGGCGTGGACCGGGAGGCGCTGTCGGAGGAGACGAAGGACTGGGTGAGCGAGCGCATCCGGATTCCCTTCGACGAGATCGGTAGCGCGCCAACCTCGTTCGATTCGAGCTTCCGGTAGGACACGCCGAGGTCTATGCACTGAGCGCGGTCACCGGGTGGCGACGCCCGCGATGTGAGGCGCCACCACACCGCCCGAGACGCGGAACGCATCCATCTGCAGGTCGGCGAAGCCTGCCTCGGCGAGGCGACGGCCGGTGTCCTGGTCGGGTCGGCAGCCATCGGCCAGCCAGCCCCACGGCTGGCGCACGAGCCGCTGGACGCGGCGGAGGAGCGAGCCCGGGGGCGCGGCGACGTGCTCGACGAACACGAACCGCCCGCCGGGTCGCAGCACGCGCCGGGCCTCCGCCAGCGACCGGCTGACATCGGCGACGGAGCAGAGGACGAGCGTGCTCACGACCGCGTCCGCTTCTCCGTCGGCGACGGGCAGCGACTCCGCCGCGCCGTCGCGGAGGTCGACCGTGAGGCCGTGGGCCTGGGCCGCCTCGCGGATGCGGCCGTGGAAGTGGACGTTGGGCTCGACGACGACCCACCGGGCGCCGGTCGGCAAGAATGCAGCGTTGAGCCCAGTCCCGGCGCCGATCTCGACCACCACCGGCGCCGATCCGGCACGACCCTCGATCTGAGTGAACAGCGCCCGTTTGCGGTCGGCATAGAGCCGGTGTTGGGTATGGTCCGCGTGGCCGAGCGACCACGCGAAGAGGCGTGCCCGGAGGCCCGTCCGGACCTTCGAACCCGACGGCGACGTTGCAGGCGTCCTCTTCTCAACCAACCCCATTCCCATGGCAATCGCAAAGATCATCGAAGTGTCGGCCATCTCCGACAAGAGCTTCGACGACGCGGTGAAGCAGGCGTACACCGAGGTGTCGCAGACGGTCCGCGACGTGCAGAGCGTCTACGTCCAGGACTTCATCTACGAGCCCGGCGTCGACCAGGCGGGTTCGTTCCGCGTCCACTGCAAGGTGACGTTCCTGGTGAACAACAACGCGAGCTGAGGTCACGACCTCGCTCGGTTCACGCGCCCCGTCGGCTTCGGCCGGTGGGGCGTGCGTCGTTTAGAGGGTGGCGGACGAGTCGGGCTGGAGGGTCTGCTCGGGCGGGAGGCCTTCCTCAGGCTCGAAGTTGCTCTCCGGCTCGATGTCGGCCTCGGGTTGGAGCCCCGCGTCGGGCGTCAGGTCCTCGTCGGTCTGGACGGGGTCGACGCCGTCGAGGGTGGGGCCGGGCGGGTTGTCGTCGGCGCACCCGGCGAACGAGAGAGCGGCGGCGAGCAGCAGGGCGCGGCCCGAGAGAGAGGTCGGCGACATGGTGGTGGGACGAAGGGCCGGGTACACCCTCCCTACGTCAGTGCGTTCCACAGAAGCCGAACGGCGACGAGGGCGGCGAAGGCGGCGAAGCTCAGCCGCACCTTCCGCACGTCGATCCGGTGGGCCGTCGCGACGCCGAGGCGGGCGGTCACGATGGCGGGCAGCGCCAGCGCCGCGGCGCCGCGCCAGTCCACGTAGCCGAGCGCGCCCTCGGGCACGGCCGCGCCCCACCCGAGTACGGTGTACGTCGCCACGCCGACCCCGGTGATGAGCACGATGGCCGCCGTGGAGGTCCCGGCAGCGACGCGCAGCGGCAGGCGGATGAGGCCGCTGAAGGCGGGCACCATAATCACACCGCCCCCGACGCCCGCCAGCGACGCGATGGTTCCGGCACCCAGGCCGGTCGCGGCGAGTGCCCCCAGCCCGCGCCGAGCGTCGGTCGTGGAGAGCGTGTCCCCGCGGTCGGTTCGCCGCACCATCCGGACGACGACGATGACCAGGAGCACGCCGAGCGTGAGTTGGAACGACTCCTTGTCGTACCACGGCGCCGTCGTCACGAAGCGCCCGACCAGAACCACGGCAACGGCCGCGACACTCCCCACGATGAGCGCTGTCCGTCGGTCGATAGCGCCCTGCCGGGCCTGGGCCACGGCGCCGGACGCGCTGGCCGCGAACGTGCAGAGCAGGCTCGACCCGAGCGTCAGCGGCGTCAGCACGGGGTCGGTGATGCCCGCGGCCTGGAACACAAAGAAGAGGACCGGCCCGAAGATGATGCCGCCACCGACGCCGACCAGCCCGGCCACGAATCCGCCGAGGGCGCCGGCGAGGAGAAGAAGGACGAGCATCGGCGGGGGAGGGGAGCGGCGAACCTACAGCCGGGCGCCCACCCCGACTCGCCCCGACTCGGGCACGTCGCCGACCGGTCCGACGCGAGGTCCGCGCGCTCCGACGCGAGGTCCGCGCGGCCGGAGAGGAGATCTCCGGGCGCGGAGGGGAACGCCCCGCCTCATTCCCCCGCGTGTCCCTACGAGGAAGCTCTCGGCGGCGGCGGCATCGTCACCTCGGCCTCGACGCGGAGGTCGTCGATGCCCACCTCGACGGTCTGAACGGTCCCGGCGGAGTCGAACAGGACGAGGACCGAGTCGTCGTCGAGGCGGATCGTCTCGCGGTAGCGTGTGGCGCCTTCCGCGAGGCGGACGAGGCGGCGACCCTCGGGGTCAGAGACGGCGATGGTGCGCGCGTCGGCCCGGTCGAAGCGGCCGTCGCCGTTGGTGTCCTCCTCGACCAGCTCGTAGACGACCATCCGCACGCGCATGCTGTCGCCGATGTCGCGCTCGGAGAGGATCACGCGGTCGGAGTCGGGAAACAGCCAGCGCCCCTCACGGCCGTCGATGTCGTAGAAGATGACATTGGCGTCCCGGGCGGCCCGGCTCCCGCGGCCCGAGATCGAGACCCCGTACTCGCCGTCCTGGCGCAGGTGGGCGCGGAGGTGGCGGTGCCCCTGGACCCGCTCGAAGGGGCCGATGGTCAGGTCGGACTCGGCCTCCTCGGCGGCGTCAGCGGCGCAGCCGCTGACGGCAAGAAGGGCGGCGAGGCAGAGGGCGGTTCGCATGGGACCGGATCGGGCTAGCGGCTGAGGGCGCGGGCGTAAGCGGCCGGATCGAGGATCAGACGGCGGGCCTCGGCGACGACGGCGTCCTCCGAGAGCGCGTCGACGGTCTGAGCTTGCTGACCGACGTAGCGCGAGAGGATTTCCTGCCGGAGGGAAGAGCGGAGGCGGTCGGCGTGGCGCTCGAAGTCGCGCGCCTTCTCGCGGGCGACGGCCTCGCGAAGGTCTCGGAGGGCGCGGGTGGCCCCGTCGTAGCCCGCCCCGGCGAGGTCGTCGGCGAGGGCGTCGGCGGTGCGCTCGGCGTCGGTGCGGTAGTCGAGGCCCTCGCCTTCGACGAACTGCTGGAAGCGACGGAGGAGCGCGTCGTCCACACGGAAGCCAGTCGGGAGGGTGGGGGTGTCGGCAGCGAAGCGGTTGGCGAAGCGGAGGAAGGCGGCCGAGCGGACGAGCGCCCGCTCCAGCTCGCTCTCCTCACCCAGCGACACCGCCACGTCCGGCTCGATGCCGACGCCGCTGCGGACGGTCCGCCCGGCGGCGGTCTCGAACGTCCGGCCCGGTCCGGCCTCGGTCGCCTCCGTGCCCTGCGCGTACGTCAGGCGCTGGATCTCGCGGCCCGAGGGCGTCGTGTAGCGGCTGACCGTCAGCTTGAGCGCCGTGCCATACGGCATCGGACGGACGACCTGCACGAGGCCCTTGCCGAACGAGGTCTCGCCGACGATCACCGCACGGTCGTGATCCTGCAACGCCCCCGCCACGATCTCGCTCGCCGACGCGCTGGCGCCGTCCTGCAGCACGACGACGGGCAGGTCGGGGACCGTGGGCGGCTCCTGCGTGTGGTACGTCTGGTCGGTGCCCGCCGCACGCCCGCGCGTCTGCGTGATGACGGTGCCGAGGGGCAGGAACTGTCCGCTGAGGGCGACGGCCTGGTCGAGCAGGCCACCGGGGTTGCCGCGCAGATCGAGTACGAGTCCGCGCAACTCCCCGTCCTCCTGAAGGCCGGCCACGGCGCGTGCCACCTGCCCGGCGGCGTCCTGCAGGAAGCGTCCGAGGCGGACGTAGCCGACGCCCTCGGCGGGGTCGCCGAGGAAGCCGGAATACGTCACCTCGGTGTCCGGGTCGCCCGCGCGGACGAGGACGAAGCGGAGAGGCTCAGCCTCGCCCTCGCGCGTCACTTCCAGGGGGACCGTAGAGCCCGGCTCTCCACGGAGAAGGCCATTGGCGCGCTGAGCTGCCAGCCCCGCGGCCATCTGCCCGGCCAGCGAGACGACGGTGTCGCCCGCGCGGAGCCCCTGCCGCTCGGCGTCGGAGCCGTCGAGCACGGACACGACCACCAGCCGCCCGCCGCGCTCGGCCACGACCACGCCGACGCCGCCCACGTCGCCGCCCTGTTGGAGGCGGCTCGCGGCGGCCGTCGCCTCGTCGTAGTAGACCGTGTAGGGGTCCAGCGAGCCGGTCATCGCCCCGATGCCGCTCCGCATGAGCGCCTCCGCGTCGATGGCGTCGACGTACTCGGAGGCGAGGATCTCGTAGACGGCGCCGTAGAGCCCGAAGCTCTTGCGGATGGCGAAGTAGTCCACCTCCTGCGCCTCGGCAGACGCGGCGAGGAGGACGAGGACGGCGAGAGCGAGGCGGCGCATCGGGCGGAGGGGACGAGGACCGCAGGCTAACGCCAACGCCCGGCGCTTCGCGCCTGCTACCGGCGCCGGAACTCCAGCAGGGGGCCGTCCAGGTACCGATGCTCGATGTACAGCCGGTCGCGGTCGATCCCGAACACGTAGCGCGCGTCCCCGATGGTCAGTCGGGGAGAATCCCCCGGCTCCGGAGCGCTGACCCTGTAGTTCCCCTCTGCAGAAACGGTCTCGTTGGAGGTGTAGGTGGCCGTCCCGTCGGCACGGAACACGAGGCGGGCGGACTGGCCCACCTCCTCGGCAGGTCGCGTCCGGGTGCAGTCCTCCCCCATGCACTCGCCAGAGGGCGTGACCGTGACGAGGTCCCAGGTGCCGACCAGCGCGTCGGCGTCGTGTCCCAGCGCGGTCACGTCGATGCCGTTGCGGTCAGGAGCGGCCGTGTCGCAGCCGGAGGCGACGAGGACGAAGAGAGCGAGGACGGGCAGGAGCCGAAGCATGGAATGGTCGCGGAGGAAAAGGGTGTCGCTGAACATCGGGGCCACCCGGCACGAACGGCAATCCCCTCTCCGATCCCTACTCCGTTTTACCCCCTGCCTTCGCCTCGGCGGCGGCGCGCTTGGCAGCCGCCTTCGCCTCCCGGGCGGCTTCAGCGGCCTCCTCGCGAGCCCGGCGACGCTCCACGACGCCGGTCAGCGCGATGGACAGCTCGTAGAGGCCCATCAGCGGGATCGACATGAGCAGCTGGCTCCACGGGTCCGGCGGCGTCAGGAACGCCGAGATCACCAGCACGGCAACGAGCGCGTACTTGCGGCCCGTCCGCAGCATGTCCTGCGTCAGGACGCCCACCTTCGCCAGCACCACCACGACCACCGGCAGCTCGAACAGGATGCCCGCGCCGAAGGCCCAGGTGATCAGCATCGAGAAGTACTTCGAGATGTCGAACTCGTTGACGATCGAGTCCGAGATCTGGAACTGGGCGAAGAACTGGAGCGCGATCGGCGCGATGATGAGGTAGCCGAACGAGATGCCGAGGGCGAAGAAGAACGTCGCGAAGACGGCCGCGAATCGCAGGCCCTGGCGCTCCTCCGGGTAGAGGCCCGGCTCGATGAACTTCCACGTCTGGTACACCACCAGCGGCGAGCCCATCACCACGCCCGCCGCGATCACGGTCCCGAAGTAGGCGAAGAACTGGCCCGTCACCGTCCGGTTCTGGAGCACGATGTCGACCGCCGGGATGCGGAGCACGTCGTACATGAAGAAGCTCGCCCGCGTCGGCCCGAGCAGCAGCGTGTCCATGATCCAGCCCGTAAAGAACAGGCACGCGCCGACACAGAGGACGATGGCGCCGAGCGCCTTCAGGATGCGCCAGCGGAGTTCCTCGAGGTGGTCGAGGAACGGCATCTCACCGGGTCCCGGCGTCATGTGCGCAGGGACCCCGCCGCCGGGGGGCACCGGCGGTGCTGGCGGCGGCATCTGATCGAGGCGGATGGGGTCCGCCGCGCCGTCGCCCTGCGAGCCAGCCGCCTTCTGCGACCGCGAGCGCCAGACATCCATGCGGGTGAAGCGAGAGGGGAAAGAGGGAAGGGCCGTCCACTCAGGACCGGCCGACGCACCGTCCACAACGTACGAGTCGAGGACATGGGTTCGGGCTCGCAGGCCCTTCACCATGGCCCGGTCGCCTCACCCTCCGGCCGTGTCGCCAGAGGTCACCCGGGCGCTCTCGCGGAGGTTGAGTTCGAGCAGCGACTCGACCCAGAGGCCCTCGGCCTCCAGCCGCGCCCGCCCGCCGCTCCAGGTGAAGTTGAACAGCGTCACGACGCCGGACACGTCGAAGCCGTCGCTGCGGAGGAGCGCCGCCGCCCGCGCCGCGCTCCGGCCGCTGTTGAGGATGTCGTCCATGAGGGCGACCGGGCGCGACCGGTCCAGTGGGCCCTCCACCAGCCGGCGCCGTCCGTAGGCCTTGCGCCGCTCGCGGATGAAGCCGCCCCGGAACGGGCGCTCGGCGGTCCCGTGCGGCAGCACGGCCGTCACGAGCGGGAAGGCGCCGTAGCCGAAGCCGGCCACCTGATCGATGCCGCGCGCCCGGAGCCGCTCGGCGAGGACCGCGCCCGCTTCGTTGAACACGTCACCGTCGAGCATCGGCGTCCGCGTGTCGAGGAGCCAGCCGATGGGTTGCCCGCGCGGGTCGGTGATGGACTCGTCCTCGCGCCGCACCAGCGCCCGCTGGTAGAGCGTGTGCCCCAGCTTTGCCAGGGCCGACTCGGGGACAGTGCTGTAATCGTTCGGCATGGGGGGCGACGGCGGGCCGCGACGATCTCGGCGCGGCAGGCGACAACATACGGAGGGGGGACCGGCAAGCGGCGTGCCGTCGAGCGGGACGACCGCGGACGCGACGAGGTTGCGCCAACCGTGGGCGCCGCCGTCACGTCCCCGACTCGCTCAACGCACGCGAACGGGTGCTCGCATGCGGAGACGCCGAACGGGACGCGGCTCAGACGGAGATACGACCGGCGTCGGGCCGGAATCTCCCCACATCCCGCTGCCCCCGCCTCAGGACCGAGGCGGAGGAGATCAGGCGCCGACCGGCTCCGCGCCCAGGCTCGCCACGTCGTACAGCGGGAAGCGGTCGCAGAGCGCCTGCACCTCCGCCCGTACCGCCTCGGCGTCGGCACCGCGGCTGGCGATGACGCGGTCCATCAGGTCCACGACCGTCCGGAACTCGTCGGCGCCGAAGCCGCGCGTGGTCATGGCCGGCGCGCCGACGCGGATGCCAGAGGTCACGAACGGGCTCTCGGGGTCGCCGGGGACCATGTTCTTGTTGACCGTGATGGCGGCCTCGCCCAGCCACGCCTCGGCGTCCTTACCGGTGCACTTGCCCCGGAGGTCGACCAGCGCGAGGTGGTTGTCGGTACCGCCCGAGACGACGTCGTACCCCTTCTCCACGAACGCCTGCGCCATCGCCTGCGCGTTCGCGATCGTCTGCCGCTGGTAGGTCACGAACTCCGGCGTCAGCGCCTCGCCGAAGGCGACGGCCTTGGCCGCGATGCAGTGCATCAGCGGCCCGCCGATGGTGCCGGGGAACATGGCCGAGTCCAGGACCTGACCGGTGGACTTCGGGTTGCCGGACTTGACCCACGTCTCGCCCGTCGGGCTGGGCGCGTCGTTCCCGACGAGGATCATGCCGCCGCGGGGGCCGCGCAGCGTCTTGTGCGTCGTCGTGGAGACGACGTGAGCGTGGGGGAGGGGGTCGTTGAGCAGCTTCGCCGCGATGAGCCCCGCCGTGTGTGCCATGTCCACCCACAGGATCGCGCCGACCTCGTCGGCGATCTCGCGCATGGCCGCGTAGTCGAAGTCACGGCTGTAGGCGCTCGCGCCGACCGACAGCATCTTCGGCTGTACCGCCTTCGCCCTGTCGCGGAGTGCGTCGAGGTCGATCCGTCCGGCGTTCTCGCCCTCCTGCTCGACGCCGTAGAAGTGGGCGTCGTAGAGCTTGCCCGAGAAGTTGACCGGCGAGCCGTGCGTCAGGTGCCCGCCGTGCGCCAGGTCCAGGCCGAGGAGTCGGTCGCCGGGCGCCATGAACGCGAGGTAGATCGCGCTGTTGGCCGTCGCGCCAGAGTGCGGCTGGACGTTCACCCAGTCGCAGCCGAACAGCTCCTTCGCCCGCTCGATGGCCAGCGTCTCGACCTCGTCGACCACCTCGCAGCCACCGTAGTAGCGCTTGCCGGGCAGGCCCTCGGCGTACTTGTTGGTCAGCGGGCTGCCCAGCGCCTGCAGCACGGCCGGGCTGACGAAGTTCTCCGACGCGATCAGCTCCAGGCCATCGTTCTGCCGCTCGACCTCCCGGCGGACGATGTCGAAGACGGCGGGGTCGGAGTCGCGGAGGGCGGTCATGGCGTCGGGCGGATGAGGAGCGGACGGCAAGCTAGCACGGCGCCTCTTCCGCGTCCCCGGGCGGAACCCCTTCCACGCAGGTTCGGCCACTCTTTACCCAGCCCCCGCCTCGGTGCCGAGGCAGTCCCTCGCGCTACCGCCTCGACTCGTCGCTTTCCAGCGGCGTGAACCAGCCTGCAATGCCGAGGTACCGCTGCTCGCCGCCCGGCATCCGACCGTTCATGTCGATCGTGTAGACGGTCGCCAGGTAGTAGTTCTCGTGCTCGGCGTTCTCACCCAGCGTCTGGGCCGTCTTTCGGCCCGTGCGGCCCTGGAGGAAACGGCTCACGGTGTCGCTGCCCTCTGCCCGCGCCGCCGCCTCGTCGGTCAGGAACTCGCCGAAGGCGTCCGGCCCCGGGTTGAGGACGAACAGCAACGCCGCCACGGCGAGCAGGCCGACGAACAGGACGCGTCCAGGGGTCATGGGGGTGTGGGCAGAGGCCGAACAGTCGGGGTATCGGCCGGGGCGGCCGCATCCATAGCGAGGCAGGTTACGGGACGATCCCCTGCGTCATGGCATACACGAGCAGGTTGACGCCCATCCGGAGCGCCGCCTCGCGCGCCTCCGGCGGATCCGGGTGGATGCCCGCTGGCTCCCACCCGTCGGCGAGGTCGCTCTCGTGGGCGTAGAAGACCACCAGCCGCCCCTCGTGGAACAGCCCGTAGCCGACCGCCGGTTCGCCGTCGTGCTCGTGGATCTTGGGCAGCCCATCCGGGAACGCGTAGTGGGCGCGGTACACCGGGTGACTGGCGGGCAACGGCTGGAGCGGCTGCTCGGGGAAGACCTTCGCCAGTTCGCGCCGCACGGCCTGATCCAACCCGTAGTCGTCGTTGACGATCAGGAAGCCGCCGCCTTCGAGGTAGCGACGCAGACGGCCCGCCTCGGCGTCGGTGAAGACCACGTTGCCGTGCCCGTTGAGGTAGAGGATGGGTACGGTGAACAGCCGGTCGCTCGTCAACTCGACTGTGATCGGCTCCGGCGCGAGGTCCAGCAGCGAGTGCTGGCGGGTGTACGCGATCAGCGTCGGCAGTGGGTCGCCGGAGTACCAGTCGCCCCCGCCGCCGTACTGGACGCGGGCGATCTGGACCTCGCCCTGCGCCGATGCCGCACTGGCGAGGGCCACGATGAGGGAAAGCAGGAGCAGACGCAGGAGGGTCATGGCGCTAGAATACGGGGACACCCGCCCCACGCCGATGCCAACGCCACGCCCCCGCCGCTTCGTCTCCCTCGCCGCGCTGGCGGTGCTCGTCGCCGGCGGCTGCGCGCCGACTTCGGACGACCACGAGATCATCCGCAACGAGGCCGGCGACCCGCTCGTGTCGACGTTCTCCATCGTCGCCGTCGACACGACGACGGGCGAGATTGGCGTCGCGGTCCAGTCCAAGTTCCCCAACGTCCGGTTCATGGTCCCGACCGTCGTGGCGGGCGTCGGCGCCGTCGCCACCCAGTCGTTCGCGCGGCTCGCCTACGGTCCCGAGGGCATCGCGATGATGGCCGAGGGCGCGACGGCCGAGGAGGCGCTCCGCATCTCCATGCGCAACGACCCCGACACCGGCGCCCGGCAGGTCGGGATGGTGGACGCACACGGCAACGCGGCCACCTTCACCGGGGCCGACGCCTTCGCGTGGCGCGGCGGGCGCGTGGGCGGCAGCGACGCCATTGCGACGCCGGGGGTCGTCGCCGTCGGGCACGGCTACGCCGCCCAGGGCAACATCTTGGTCTCCCAGGAGACCGTCGACGCCATCGCCGAGACGTTCGAGGCCAGCACCGGCACCCTCGCCCAGCGCCTCACGGCCGCGCTCGTCGCGGGGGGTCGGGCGGGCGGAGACAAGCGAGGGGAGCAGTCGGCTGCGCTCGTGGTCCACCGCAAAGGAGCGGGCTATGACGGCTCGGACGTGATCGTCGACATCTCGGTCTACGACCACCCGACCCCCCTCGCGGAACTGGAGCGACTCGTCGCCCTCAACGACCTCTACTTCACCGACTCCGACCCGGCGGACATGATCGAGGTCACGCCCGCCATCGCCCGCGAGCTGCAGGAGATCTGGATCGCGCGCGACTTCCAGTACGACGGCCCCGCCGACGGCGTCGTCGATGCCGAGTTCCAGCGCATCCTGACCGACTACATGGGCTGGGAGAACTACGACCTCCGCATTGACGAGGTCGCCAACGTGGACCTGGCAGCAGGGGAGACGCTCCGGATCGACCCCGAGGTGCTGGCCGACATCCGCGACGTGTTCCGCGAGGGCCGCTACCGCTAGCGCCTCCCGTGCACCCGCTCCACCTCCGCCTCGCCGACTCGACGCGCGGCCCCATCGGCGCCGCCCGCGACGTGGCCGCCGAGATCGCGCACGACTCGGACGCGTTCGCCGTCGTGGTCGACGGGCTGGCGCACCCGGACGAGGGGGGCCGCAACCGGAGCGCGTGGGCGCTCGACGTCGCGACGCGGTCGTATCCGCGTCGCCTGGCGCCACACGCCGACGCGCTCCTCGCCGTCGCCGAGGCGGACCGGAACGGCGGGATGCTCCGGCGCCTCCTCCCGTCCCTTCTGTCTCGGGTGCCTCTCACCCCAACTCAGGCCCGGCACGTGACCGACTGGGCGCTCGGAATCCTCGACCGCTCGCGCATGGCCGACCAGGCAAACCTGCTCAGCGCGCTGGCGGCCGTCGCCCTGGCGCACCCGGACCTCGCGCCTGGCATCGTCCCTCGCATCCACGTCGCGCTCGACCATCCCGCCCCGTCGGTTCGCGCGAGGGCGCGGCGCCTCTGCGCCCGGCTCGACCGTCGCGGTCTTCTCCCCGACTCATGACGCCCGTCACCCTGGAAGGCGCCCACGTCCGCCTGGAGCCCCTCACCCGCGCCCACCTCGACGCGCTCGCCGAGGTGGGCCTCGACCCGGACCTTTGGACCTGGACCGCCTCCACCGTCCGCACCCGCGACGATCTGGCGGCCTACGTCGAGACCGCCCTCGCCGGGCAGGCCGACGGCACCGCGCTCCCGTTCGCCACCGTCGACCGCGCCAGCGGGCGCGTGGTCGGCAGCACGCGCTTCGGCAACTACGTCGCCGCTCATCGCCGCGTCGAGATCGGGTGGACGTTCGTCGCGCCCCCGTGGCAGCGGACCGCCGTCAACACCGAGGCCAAGTTGCTGATGATGGCCCACGCCTTCGACACCCTCGGCCTGACCCGCGTCGAGTGGAAGACCGACGCCCTCAACGCGCGCTCCCGCGCCGCCATCCTCCGCCTCGGCGCGATAGAGGAGGGGACGCTGCGCAGCCACATGGTCGTCCGCGACGGCCGCCTCCGCGACACCGTCTACTTCAGCGTCACCGCCGACGAGTGGCCCGCCGTCCGCGACCGCCTTACCGCCCGGTTGGCGCAAGGAGCCTTCTCGACTCCGATCAATACGCCTGGTTCGTCGGCCGGTACAGGATCTCGTTGATGTCCACGTCCTCCGGCTGCTCCATCGCGAACACCACCGCCCGCGCGAACGAGTCCGCCGGAATCGCGACCTCGTCGTAGAGCTTGTTCATCCGCTCTGCCGCGGCCGGGTCCGAGATCGAGTTCGGCAGCTCCGTCGCTACCGCCCCGGGCGAGATGATCGTCGTCCGGATGCGGTGCGGCTTCACCTCCTGACGCAGCCCCTCCGTCAGCGTCCGCACCGCGAACTTCGTCGCCGAGTAGACCGCGCTGCCCGGCCCCACCCGGTGCCCTGCCACCGACGCCACGTTGATGATGTGGCCGCTCTTCTGCGCCGTCATGTGCGGCAGCACCGCTGCGATGCCGTAGAGCACCCCCTTGATGTTGACGTCGATCATCCGGTCCCACTCGTCCACCTTCAGGTGTTCGAGCAGGGACTGCGGCATCAGGCCCGCGTTGTTGATCATCACGTCCACCCGACCGAACGCCTTCACGGCCGTGTCCACGAGTGCCGACACCTGCGCGCGGTCCGTGACGTCGGTGGTCACCGCCCGCGCCTCCCCGCCCGCCTCGGTCAGTTCAACAGCCAGCGCCTCGATCCGGTCCGACCGCCGCGCGCCCAGCACGACCTTCGCCCCGCGTGCCGAGAGCATCCGTGCCGCGGCCTCGCCCAGCCCGCTGCTGGCTCCGGTGATGACGACGACGGTTCCTTCGATGGGGGAGGACATGGCTCAGGAGAGAGGGGAGACGTGGACAGACCCGCTCCCCAACCCCCGGTACATGGCACAGGCTCCCGGATCCGGCGAGGAGAGGATTTTCGCCTCCTGTGATCGGTTCGGCGATGATTCGGTGCGATAGGAAGCAGGTGTCCACGCACCCCTTCCTCGCCAGCCTCAGCGTCCATGTCCCGCTTCCTGCTCTCCGCCAGCCGCCTGCTCGCCCTGCTGCTCTGCGCCGTCCTCCTCTCCGCCTGCGTCCAGGACCTCACCGGACCCGATGACCCTGACGACCCGCCTCCACCACCCGTGCGGATGCGGACTGTCTACGACCTCAAGGTCTCGCCCCGCTACATCGACGTCGTCGGCTCCTGCGACAAGGTGTTCGGATCACCGACGGCTGGAGAGTTCCAGTACCGCGTCGAGGTGAACGGCGAGGGCCGCACCAACGGCTTCGAGAGCCAGAACTACAACTCCCGCCTGGGGGTCGTCACCGGTCGCGTCGCCGGTCAACAGATCACCTTTGCCCCGAGGACCTACACGTGGTCCAGCATGTCCAGCCCCGGTCGGATTGAGGCCGTCGTGTTCGGGACGGAGTGGGACGGCGCCATCCGCGACGGCGACATGAGCAACCGACGCGGCGCACGAACGGTCCCCTTCGCGCTCGGTCGCCGACCCGGCACCGTCACCATCGGCGCGACCTCCGAGTGCCGTCTCGTCCTCGCCTACGAAGCCGAGTGGGTCCAGCGCGAAGTCCCCGCCTGACGCGGGAGAACCGGAGAGGTGCAAGGCGTGGAGCGTCGACGTGAGTCGCCTCACGGCGAGTTGCCGACCACACCGACGCCATCGATCCGGTCTCCGTCGGCCAGGAACGCATCGCCCGCCCCATCTTCGGCGACAGAGCCAAAGGAGCCCGGAGCGAGACGCCGCGACGCATCCCCGCCCCATGCAGCGCTCTCTGATCTCTGTCACTTCCTGACCGGCACCCTATCCGAGCGCAGGCGTACGCCCCACCCCTCGCTCCCGACCCGATGCCGCTCACCTTCGACCGCCACCACGCAGCCGACGCCCTCGCCTCGCTCGACGGCCCCGCCCGCGACACCACCGAGGCCCTAGCTCTCGACGCCCACCGCCGCGTCCTCAGTGGCGAGACCCGCAGCCCCGAGATGCTCGGCTGGCGCGACATGCTCCTCACCCCCGACGACGCCCTCCTCGAACGCATCGCCGCCGACGCCGCCGAGATCCGCGAGCGCGCCGACGTTCTCCTTTGTATAGGCATCGGCGGCTCCTACCTCGGCGCCGAGGCCGTCATGCAGGCCCTCGTCCCGCCTTTCGGCAGCGACGGGCCCGAGATCCTGTTCGCCGGCAACCACCTCGGCCCCGATTACCACGAGCGCCTCTTCGAGTACCTCGACGGCAAGAGCGTCTACGTCAACGTCATCTCCAAGTCGGGCACCACCCTCGAACCCGCCCTCGCCTTCCGCCTCGCCCGCCGCTTTCTGGAGGAGCGCTTCGACGACGCCGACCGGCGCATCATCGCCACCACCGACGCCGAGCGCGGCGCCCTCCACGACTTCGCTGTCGAGAAGGGCTACCGACGCTACGTCGTCCCCAACGATGTCGGCGGACGCTTCTCCGTCCTCACCCCCGTCGGCCTGCTCCCCATCGCCGCCGCCGGCATCGACATCCGGACTCTCTTCTACGGCGCCGTCGCCGAGGCTCGCGATCTGACTGACGCCGACGCTTCCCACCCCGCTCTTCAGTACGCCGCCGACCGCTACACCTTTCACGAGGCGGGCTATGCCACCGAAGTCCTCGCCGTCATGGACCCTCGTCTGAAGGGCCTCGGCGCCTGGTGGCAGCAGCTCTTCGGCGAGAGCGAAGGCAAGGAAGGCAAAGGCCTCTTTCCCGTCGTCCTCCAGTACACCACCGACCTCCACTCCGTCGGCCAGTACGTCCAGCAGGGCAAGCGCCTCCTCGTCGAGACCTTCCTCCGCCTCGACGACGCCGACGCCGGCCTCACGGTCCAGGACGAGCCCGGCGACCCCGACGGCCTCAACTACCTGGCCGGTGTCCCGATGGGCAGCGTCAATGAGAAGGCCTACCAGGGCACCGCCGAGGCCCACGCCGAGGGCGGCGTCCCCAACTGGACCCTCACCCTCTCCCGTCTCGACGCCGAGACGGTTGGCCGCCTCCTCTACTTCTACGAGCACGCCGTCGCCGTCTCCGGCACCATGCTCGGCGTCGACCCCTTCGACCAGCCTGGCGTGGAGACCTACAAGCAGAAGATGTTCTCCCTCCTCGGCAAGCCGTAGGGGCCTCTCTGCCTCCTCCGGTCCGAGCCGCCGTTCCCTCCCGGGGCGGCGGCTCTCTCATTGTCAGAAGGACGCGCCCTTGGCTGCTCGTCCACCCCGCTGAGGCCCACCGATCCGGCCCTCTTCGGACATCCCGGCAGGCACTCACCACACGCGGCTTCTCAGGCCACCCGTCGTCCCCAGCTTCGAAATCGTGCGAGACAGCCTCGGAGGTCATCCACCGACCGGCCCAAACGCTCGAAAAAGGGCTATCCACATCGTGGATGACCGTGTGGATAACCCACCGTTCGTCGGGGAGGCCTGTGGACGCGTTCTCCGATGGGGTCGGACACCCTCCATGCAAGCACCAACCGCCCACGAGATGCTCCGACCCTTGTCCACACCGAAGGTCGGCTCCTCACATCCGGGCTAGGCCGGGGGCTTCCTTGTGGACGAGTGTGGAGAAGTGGACGACGCTCCGAAGATCCCCGTACAGTCTCTCTCCAGCGACGTTCAATGGCTACCGTCTCGTGGACGAGCCCGTGGATGAGGCTGCCGGTTGTCCACGTCCCTCCACAACCCGTCCGCTCCCCCCGGTTGTCCACTCTGTCCACAGGCCTACTACTGATCCTACTCTTTTATCAAATCCCCCTGATGTCTAAGAGGGTGTGGACGAACGGGAGGAAGGAGGGGAGCTCTCAGGAGAGGAAACGCAGAGCCTTCCGTCCGCCACGGAGCTTCCATAGATCACTGATCGCACCCGGTATACCAGTCGGTGACAGGCTGTCAGCCGGCGCGGAATCCTGCCGCTCCCGCGTACCTTCCCGTCCCCTCATCCTTCGGCCATGACTCAGCGCATCCTCGTCGTCCTCGATCCCGACTCTGACACCCCCGTCGCCACAGACACCGCCATCGACATCGCTCGCCTGACCGGAGGCGAAGTCACGGGCCTCGCATTCGTCGACAAGGACTCCATCGGCAACGACGCCGCCGGAGGTGGGATCGGGTCGATGTACTTCGCCGAGCGCCTCCGCGAGCAGCTTACCGAGGAGACGCGCGAGAAGGCCAAGGACCTGATCGCCGCTTTTACCGCACGCGTCGAGGCGCAGGGTGTCGCACACTCCGGCGACCGCGTCGGCGAGGGCGAACTCGTCAAGAGCCTCCTCGACGAGATGCGGACGCACGACCTGCTGGTGGCAGGGCGTGAGAGCCACTTCTACTACGCGGAGCCCGAGCGCCGTACCCATACCCTCGGCAAGGTTCTCCAGGACGCCGCCGCCGCCACGCTCATCGTCGGCACCGAGCGGCCGACCGTCCGACGCGTCGCGGTGGCCTATGACGGCAGCGGGCCCTCCGCGCGGGCGATGCAGAAGTTTGCTCACCTCGCGCCCTTCGGCACCGACCTCGATGTCGAGGTGGTCCACGTCCGCGGCGGCTCCGAGGCGGACGTTCTCGCCAGCGACCGGCTCCGGCAGGACGCGGCAGCCTACCTCCGTGCCCATGGCTTCGAGCGCGTCACCACGACCGCCATCGAGAGCAGTGACCCGGCCAACCGCATCTGCGAACTCGCCCAGGGAGACCGCGCCGACCTCGTCGTCTCGGGCGCGTTCGCCAAGAAAGGCTTCCGCAAGATGCTGTTCGGGTCGAGCGCCACGAAGCTGCTGGAGCAGGCCACCGTCCCGCTCTTCCTCTACCACTAGCCAGAAGGCTCCGCCTCGGCGTCGAGGTGGAGCGGGTCGCTACAGCACCGGCGCCAGCATCCGGGTGGCGTTGGCGGCGAACCGGAACGCGAAGGACTTCCCCTCGATGTCCTTGAGCCCGATCTCGGTGCAGGACGCCAAGTCGCGCTCCAGCATTCGCGCCACGTCGTCGCAGACGCCCTCGTCGTGGGCCACCACCGTCGCCTCGAAGTTGAGGCGGAACGAGCGGTTGTCGAAGTTGGCCGTCCCCACCGCCGCGAAGTCCCGGTCGACGACAGCCACCTTCTGGTGCATGAAGCCGTCCTCGTACAGGAACACGCGGACACCCGTGCGCGCCACATCCGGCAGGTAGGCGTAGGGGACGTACTTGAAGAAGATGCTGTCGCTCGTCCGCGGCATCAGGATTCGCACGTCCACGCCGCGGAGAGCGGCCAGCTGGAGCGCACCGAGCACGCGCCCGTCCGGCACGAAGTAGGGCGTCGCGATCCAGATCCGCTGCTCAGCGCTCTCGATGACGTGCGCGTAGAGCAGCCCGCAAGTTTCGATCTCATCGGCCGGTCCGGACGCCAGCACCAGCGCGGTCTGGTCGGCCTCCTCCGAGGCCGTGGGCTCCCACTGGAGGCCGTCGATCTCTTCACGGGTCCCGTAGAACCAGTCGCGGCAGAATGACAGCTGCAGGCCCTGCACGATCGGCCCGTGGACCCGCAGGTGGGTGTCCCGCCAGTTCCCGATCGTCTCGTCGCGTCCCAGGTACTCATCGCCCACGTTGAGGCCGCCCGCGAACGCGACCCGGCCGTCGCACACCACGATCTTGCGGTGATTGCGGAAGTTGAGGCGTAGCTTCTTGAGCCAGCTGCGCGGCCCGCTGAAGGGGCAGACGGTCACTCCCGCCGCGTCGAGCTCGCGGCGATAGCTGCGAGGCAGTTTGATCGAGCCCACCGTGTCGTACATCAGCCGGACCTCGACGCCACGGCGGGCCGCCGCGATCAGTCGCTCCTTGAACGCCCGCCCGATCTGGTCGTCGTGGATGATGTAGAACTGTGCCAGCACGTACCGCTCTGCCGCGTCGATGCCCGCGAAGAGCGCGTCGAAGGTGTCGTCGCCGTCCACGAGCAACTCGATCTGGTTGCCGGTCGTGAACGGCACCGTGGCCATCTGGTCGAAGGCCTGCATCTCGCCCACCTCCCGGCCCTCGGCCGTCCCGTGCGGGGCGAGAAACGCCTTCAGCGCACCATGCGAGGCCTGCTCCAGTCCGTCCGCGATCTCGTTGTCGAAGGTCCGTAGCGCGTCGACGTAGTCGTCGAAGCGTGAGCGGCCCAGGATGAAGTACAGCGGGATGGCGACCAGCGGCACCGTCGCGAGCGCGAAGACCCACGCCGTGGTCCCCTGCGGCGTCCGCGTCTTCATGACCGCGTCCACCGCCGACAGAAAGCCGAGCGCGTACACGACCGCCAGCCCGATGCCTGCCAGTCCGAAGTTGAAGGTGCCGATGTCCATGACCTCCGTATCCACCCCGCCGCCGCCGCGTTCCCCCGCGCGGCCAGGTCAGCCCGCCTCGGTCTCCTCCAGCGCGTCGAGCGCCGTGACCGACGCCTTGGGCGCGTCGATGGGCAGGCAGACCTCGAAGACCGTGCGGCCCGGGGCGCTCTCCAGCGAAATCGTCCCCTCGTGCTGCATCACGATCCGTCGGGCGATGTCGAGGCCCAGGCCCGTGCCCTCACCAGGCTCCTTGGTGGTGTAGAACGCTTCGAAGATGCGCTCCTGCGCCTCCTCCGGGATGCCCGGCCCGTCGTCAGCGATCGTGACGCAGACGAGCGCTCCCTCGGTGCGTGTCGCGATCTCGACCGTCCCGCCCTCCGGCACGGCGTCGAGCGCGTTGTCGAGGAGGTTGGTCCAGACCTGGTTGATCTCGCCCGGATACACGCACACCTCCGGCACGTCCTCGCCGTAGTCGCGGACCACGCGAACCGACTTGGCTCGGACGGTGTGGCCGAGCATGGTCAGCGTCTGGTCCAGCCCCTCGCCGAGGTCGACTCGCTGGCGGTCGGGCGACTGGTCGCGGTGGGTGTAGCCCTTCACCGAGGCCACCAGATCCGAGATCCGCCCGGCCGCCCGCTCGATCTCGGCGAGCAGACGGTTGGACGCCAGTCCTTTCTCGATCCACAGGATCACGTCCGTCAGCGCGTCCTCGTCCACGTGCTCGGCCATGTGGGTGAGGGCCTTCGGCGTAACGCCCTCCTCGGCCAGCACCTCCGCGATCACGTAGGCATGGGGCACGTCGTGGTCCTCCAGCCAGTCGGCGAGCGCGTCCTCTCGCTCGCCTCGTTCGAGGGTGGTGAGGGTGCCGGGCGTGGGAGCGGTACAGGTCATGAGCGCGGCACGAGCGGCCTCTACCTGGTCCGGCGTGAGGCCGTGGCCGGTGAGCCGGGTCACCAGCTTCGGCATCAGGTCGAGCCGCTCGCGGAGGTCGGACACCGAGCGGCGGATGGCGGCCGCCGGGTTGTTGAGCTCGTGGGCCAGCCCGGCCGACAGCTTGCCGAGCGCCATCATCTTCTCGCGCTGCACGTCGTTCTTCGACGACTCCCGGACGCGATCCGTCATGCGCGCCACGAGCCGCTTGCCCACCTCCGGCATCCGGTTCAGCATCTCCGCGAAGTGCTGCTGGTCGACGCTCGCGATCCGGCTGTCCGCGATCGTCACCCCCTCGCCGCTGAACGTCTCCATCCGCGAGAACGGCAGCAGGCCGCTGATTTCCCCCTCCCGGACCGTCCCGAACAACGTCCGCGTGCCGTTGGTGAGGGAGAAGATCTGGAAGCCTCCCTCGAGCACGGCGAACATGGCCTCTGCCTTCGCGCCGTGCTCGAACGGCCGCACGCCCTCGGCGAACGTACGCTCCTCGGAGACGGAGGCCAGCCACTCGAGCGCGTCGTCGTCCTGGTCGGAGAACACGTCGATGGTGCGGAGGTCGGCGGCGGTGATCATGGCAGCGCAGGGGAGGGGGGAGCGTGAACGCGGGCCCAGGAGGCAGGCTCCGGACCTACCTGCCGCCGAGGGCTTTCCTCGCGGCCTCGGAACGAGCTGGCCCGGTCGGCACGGGTTCGCGGATCGGAACGTTGACCCCTTCTTCCGGTCGGCCTCCTTCGTGCTTGCTCCGCGGGCATGTGGTGGCAGTCTCGGCGTTTCGCCTTCTCTCGACTCGACCGGCAGGGTAGCCTGCGTCTCCATCCCACGCCCTCGAATGCGTTTCCTCGCTCTTCTCGTCGCAGCCGTCACCATTACCGCGTGCGGCTCCTCGCCCCTTCTGTACGCGGCGTCGCCCGCCACATCCGACACCGTCGTCGATGGGCGAGCGAGCGAGTGGCCGTCCGCGCTACGCCCGGTGCCGGAAGAGTCGGGCCTGAGCGTCGGCTTCCGTCACGACGGGGACGATCTCGTGGTCGCCGTCATCGCGGGTGACGACCGGCAGGCACGGCGCATCGCGGTCGGCGGCCTCCGCGTGTGGGTGGACCCGATGGGTGGGACCGATCGCGCGCTCGGCATCCGCTACCCGTCGCCCGAGGCGCCCGACGCCCGGTCGGTGGTGCGGAACGGTCCGCGCGCCGGCGGCCCGGCGGCGAGCGACGATCCCCAGCGGCTCCGGCGCCGGTTCGAGTCCGGCCTCGACCAGATGGAGGTGACCCGTGGCATCCTGACGCAGCGCGCGGCGGCGGACGGCTCCTTCGGCGGGCTGGCTGCCTCTGCGACCTGGGGGGCGCGCGGTCTGGTCGTCGAGATGCGGATTCCGCTGACGGCAGCGCCGGGCCTGCTGGAGACCTCTGCTGATGGAACGGTCGGCATCGGCGTCGAGCTGCTCGACGTGCGGACGACCGCGATGCAGGCCCGCATGCGGAACGGACGCCGCCCGGCTCGCCCCCGCGAGGGCGCCGACGACCGGCCGATGCCCCCGGCGGAAGGTCCGGCCGTGGAGCCGGAGATCGACATCGCGACGGTCACGCGCTGGATGCAGGTGGACCTGGAGTGAGGGGTGGTCTCTTCGCCCGTCGTATGACGCCTAGGGCGTGCTCACCGGCCACAGCCACGCTGCCCCGCGGACGCCGCTCGAATCGCCGTGGACGTTCTGGACCACGCGCGTGACGACTCGGTCCGAGAAGACCCACGGCGCGAGCGCCTCGGCGGCGCTCTCGGCTAGGCCGGGCAGGTTGGACATCCCGCCCCCGAGCACGATGACGTCGGGGTCCAGCAGCGTCACGAGCTGCCCCAGCCCACGCCCGAGGCGGTCGACGTAGCGGTCCATCGTGGCCTGCGCGTCGGTGTCGCCCGCCTCGGCGTGCGCGACGATCTCGCGCGTCGAGAGGGCGTGGCCGGTGTGACGCTCGTGGTCGGCAGCGAAGCTGGGGCCGGAGAGGAACGTCTCGATGCAGCCCGAGCGCCCACAGTAGCAGGGTGGCCCCGGCCGCTCGTCGTCGCGCGGCCACGGCAGGGGGACGTGCCCCCACTCGCCCGCGATGCGGTTGGCGCCGTCCACCACCTCGCCGCGCACCACGAGCCCGCCGCCGACGCCGGTGCCGAGGATGACGCCGAACACGACCTCGGCACCCGCGCCGCCCCCATCGCTCGCCTCCGAGAGTGCGAACGCATTCGCGTCGTTCGTCACCCGGACTGGCCGCCCCAGGTGCGTCGCAAGGTCCTCGCGGAACGGCTTCCCGTTGAGCCACAACGAGTTGGCGTTCCTGACGAGTCCAGAGGCTGCGTCGATGGCGCCGGGGATGCAGAGACCGACTGTCGCCCCCTCGCCGACCGTGCTCTCGATGTCATCCACCACCTGCGTCAGGGCAGCCAGGGTGCCGTCGTAGTCTCGCGGCGTCGCCACCCGCTGACGAACGGCCTCGGTGCCGTCGTCGCGGAGGGCGAGACCCTCGATCTTGGTGCCGCCGAGGTCGATGCCGATGCGCATGGGTGTGGGAGGGGGAGTGTCCGGAAGCCTACGCACAGCGGGTCTCTTCTTACCGCCAGTCCACCCGCTCGACGCGTTCCCCGTCCGAGCGAAGCCAGATGGCGCCTTCGGCGGAGGTGTGGAGCAGGTCGGCGCCGGTCTCGGCCCAGCGCGCCAGCGGCTCGGCGTTCGGCAGGCCGTAGCGGTTGCGCCGCGCCACCGACACGACAGCGACCTCCGGCTGGCCGACGGCTGCAACCAGCGCGGCGGTCGACGACGTGCGGGAGCCGTGGTGCCCCACCTTCACGACGTCGGCACCGAGGTGAGCACGGAACCGGCCGACGAGTGCAGCCTCCCCGGCGACCTCGGCATCGCCGGTCAGCAGCCAGCGAGTCGCGCCGTGCTCGATGCGCAGGACCACCGAGGCGTCGTTGGGTGATGACATCGGCCCAGAAGGTCCCAGGACCCGAATCCGCACCGCCGGGTCGACGGCCAGCGTGTCGCCCCCGCTCACGGGCTGAATGGGAATGCCGAGCGAGTCGGCCACGTGGAGGACATCGGTCCAGAGAGCGGACTCGCCGTCTTGCCCGTTCGTAATCAGCCGGCCCACCTCGACGGCCGTGAGGAGCGACCGGGTGCCCCCGATGTGGTCGGCGTCGGCGTGGGTGAGCACGAGCGCGTCGAGGCGGCGGATGCCGTATCGGTGGAGGTGGGGGAGGAGCGTTCGTTCGCCCTCGTCCACGTACGGCGAGCGCAGCCCGGCGTCCACGAGGACCTGCGCGCCGCCGGGAGTCGAGATCAGCGTCGCGTCTCCCTGACCCACGTCGAGGAACACGACATCCAGTGCTGGCTCGGCGTCGCCTCGCACCACGCCCATCCAGGATCCGAGGGCGAGGCAGCCGACGGCGGCCATCGTCAGGCGTCGCCGGGCGACGGGGCGGCGGCTGAACGCGAGCGCGGCCAGAAAGAGGACGCTCGCCGCCAGGACCAAGGGCGCATCGAGGAAGCCGTCGTAGGTCGCCCACCCGAGCGTTTCGGCACCTGTTTCGGTCGTCCAGAGAAGCGCACGGCCCGCGACATCCGCGAGAGCGCCGAAGGTCGCGGCCAGGACGGGCACCGGTGCGCTGAGCGTGCAGGCGATGCCGGCCCCGAGCGTCGCCGCCGTCAGCGGGATGGCGACGACGTTGAGCACCAGCCCGCCGACGGGGAGCCGCCCGAAGTGGGCCAGCAGTGCTGGGGCCGTCCCGAGCGTCGCCGCCACCGAGGTCGCCATCGACCCGGCCACGAACATCCCTGGAGCCGACTGGCCGATGCGCTCGGGTACGGCGGACGTCAGGAGGGGCGTCAGCGTCACGAGGGCAACTACCGCGCCGAACGACAACTGAAACCCGACGTCGAACAGGGCCGCCGGGCGGTGGACGAGGATCGCGACCGCGGCCACGCCCAGCGTGTTCAGCGCGTCGGCTGGTCGCTCCAACGTCCGGCCGACGAGTACGAGAGCGACCATCACGAACGCGCGCACCACCGACACCGACGCCCCAGCCACGAGCACATAGACCGCCAGCAGCGCCAGTGTGATGGCCGTTCGCGTCCGCTCGACCTGCTGCCGCCGAAGTCCGAGGCGGCCGAGGAGGGGCTTCAGCAACTGGTACAGCACCAGCCCCACCAGGCCGACGTGGAGGCCAGATACGGCCAGCAGGTGCATCAGGCCGGTCGCGCGGAAGGCGTCCAGCGTCGGCGCGTCGATGGCGCTGCGGTCGGCGAGAAGGAGCGCACTCAGAAGCGCCTGCACGTCACGCGTGGGGATGTCGCGAGCCAGTGCCCGACGGACGCGGGCCCGGACTGCCTCCGTGATTCTCGGCACCGGATGGTCGGTCGCGCCGAGGAACGTCACGTCGGCCTCGCTCGCTACATCCAGCATCGCGCCGACTCCCTGCCGCGCGAGGTACGCGGCGTAGTCGAACTGGGCCGGGTTGCGCCGCCTCGGCAGCGGTGCCAGTCGGCCCGTCAGCCGGACGCGGTCGCCAGGGCGCAGGACCGGGTACACGGCACCCGCCTCTCCGATCTGGAGCGACACCTGCACCCGTCCGCTCGCCCGTGCCCGTCGGTCCCCGCGTCCGGCCGAGTCCACGTCGGCCGCGAAGCGGATGGACCACGTCCGCTCAGGTACGTCCGCGACGGTGCCCCAGACGGTGATGGGTGTCGCATGGTCCAGGCTGTCCGCTTCCTCCGCAGACCTCGCGACGTGGGCGATGGCGTCTGGCGGTACCGCGCGCCACGCCGCGTGTCGGGCGGCTCCGAGGGCGATGGCTGCGACCCCCACAGCCAAGGCGACCACCAGAGGTCGCAGCGTGACCAGCTGCTTCCTCGTTCCTGCAACGTATCCGGCTGCAGCCGCGGCGGCGGCCAAGCCGAGAGCGATCCACGCCATCGGGCCGACCTCGGGGACGGCATGGCCGATCCCAATCCCGACCGAGACGACCGCGGCGACGGCCAGTGCGGGGCGCGTCCCGAGGTGGAGCGGGGGAGGGGGAGGAGCGAGCGGCATGACCCCATAGACCCGGAACCTCTCCAGATCTACCCCCCACTTCGTTGCCTCTTGATCCGGTCCATCGCGTTCGGCCGGGTATCTTTGGAATCCCTCGCTCTCTCCCGTCCTGTGTCCCAGCCCCGTCCGAGCAAGCGCCGCCAGGTGCGCGAGCGCGTCCTCCAGGCGCTCTACGCCTTCGAAGCCAGCGGCGACTCGGTCGACCACGTCCTCGCGACGGTCATCCGGCCCGCCTTCGAGGACGACCGGACCTACCTCCGCTTCGCCGAGCGTCTCTTCCTCAAGAGCGCCGACGCGCGTCACGAGTGTGACGTGCTGATCGACAAGCACGTCGAAAACTGGGACCTCAGCCGCATCGCGCGGACGGACCGCTTCGTGCTCTGGATCGCCATCACGGAGTTCCTCTACTTCGAGGACATCCCCCCGAAGGTGACGCTCAACGAGGCGCTGGAGGTGGCCCGTGCGTTCGGCACCGACAAGAGCGCCTCGTTCGTCAACGGCGTGCTGGACGCGGTTCTGCGAGAGCTTCGCCAGAGCGACCGGCTGAAGAAGTCCGGCCGCGGGCTCGTCGACTCGACGAACCGGGGCGGAGGCGCGTAGGGCGATGGGGTGGTACGCGATCGGCGATGTCCACGGCTGCGCGCGAACGCTCGATGCGCTGCTCGACCGCCTGGCAGAGGATGCGGGCGGCGCCCTCGGACCCGCCGACACGCTCGTGTTCGTCGGCGACTACGTGGATCGTGGCCCGGCCAGCCCGCAGGTGCTGGACCGGATGCTGGAGTTGGAGGCTGCCTCGGAAGCGGGGACTGGTCCCCGGGCCCTCTTCCTGCGCGGCAACCACGACCAGATGATGCTCGACTACGCCGACGGCGTCGGCGACGCAGACCTCTGGTGGGTCAACGGCGGCCGGACGACGCTCGCAGCCTACGAAGCACGGGGCGACCTGCGCTTTCCTCCCGAGCACATCGCCTTCCTGCGGCGTACGGTCCTCGCCGCTCAGGGCGCCGGGGCGGCCTACGTCCACGCGGGCCTCGACACGCGCCGGTCGGTCGCGGACAATCTCGCGGACCCGGACCCGCGAATCGTCCTCTGGACGCGCCAGCACTTCGACGCGGATCTCTCGCGATGGGAGATGCCGGTCGTGTGCGGGCACACGCCGGTCTCCGAGCCTGTCGACCACCCCGCGCTGATCGCCATCGACACCGGCGCCGTGTTCACGCATCGCGCCGGACTGGGTCGGATGACCGCCGTGGCGATGCCCGAGCGCCGCTTCCTGTCCGTGCCGACGGTCGACGTGGTCGGCGGTTAGCGTCCGAACGACGTCGACAGCCCCGCTCGGAAGGAGGGACTCTGCGTGCCGACTTCGGCGAAGAAGACCCGGTTGGAGGATCTCCGCAGGGTGACCCGTGCGAACGGATCGATCATGACGGCGAACGCCCGCGACCGGCTCTCGGCCGACTGTTCGAAGAACGCCGTGTAGAACGATGGTCCGATGCGGACGCCAAGGTCCAGGTCTACTGAGCCCGGGTCGCGGTTCTGAACCACGTCAATGACTCGGAAGACGCGAACGGCGCCGCCGACGCCGACGGCCGTGAGCAGGCGCCCGCTGCCGCCGGTCACCCGCGGCACGTAGTCGGCATAGAGCGCGACTTCGCGGGTGAAGACGGTGAACGCGGGCGTGGTGCCCTCCGCCACCACCCCGATTCCTGGTCCGAACCCACCGCCCACGTAGACGCGCGGTCGGCTGCCGAGCGGGTCGGGCCCCGCCTGCCCGAGCGCGGGCAACGCCAGCAGGAGGGCGAGCAGGGAGAGGAGACGGCGCATGCCGGGAAGCTACCGGCGCGCACCGCCGTGTGGGGCTGCGCTGACGTGTCCTCCAAATCGTTCTTCGCCCCCACTCCGCCCGCCCCGGAGCGCGGTTCGGTAGACTCGCGGCTCATCCAATCCGAGACCCCATGGCTCTCCGCGTCGGCATCGTCGGGCTCCCCAATGTGGGCAAGAGTACCCTCTTCAACGCGCTCTCCGAGGCGGGCGCCGAGGCAGCCAACTATCCGTTCTGCACCATCGAGCCGAACGTCGGGGTGGTGCCGGTGCCGGACGCCCGGCTGGACCGCCTAGCAGAGCTGGCCGGGTCGGCGCAGACGCTGCCCGCTGTGATCGAGTTCGTCGACATCGCGGGCCTGGTGGCGGGCGCCTCGAAGGGGGAAGGGCTGGGCAACCAGTTTTTGGCCAACATCCGAGAGACAGACGCGATCGCCCATGTCGTCCGGTGTTTCGAGGACCCGAACGTGGTGCACGTGGAGGGCTCGGTGGACCCGCTCCGGGACATCGAGACCATCGAGACCGAACTGCTGCTGAAGGATCTCGACACGGTCAGCAAGCGCCTCCTGCGCGTCGCCAAGTCGGTCAAGACGGGCGACAAGGGGGCCAAGGCCGAGGCCGACTTCCTCGCACGTCTGGAAGAGCACCTTGGCGATGGGCTTCCGGCCCGCACGTTGGAGGTGTCGGACCAGGAGGCCGTCCTCCTCCGCGAGCAGTTCCTGCTCTCCGCCAAGCCGGTGCTGTACGTCGCTAACGTCGGTGAGGGGGATCTGCCGGACGGCAACGCGTACGTCGAGAAGGTCCGCGAGCGCGCCGAGGCAGAGGGCGCGGGCGTGGTGCTCATCTCGGCCGAGTTCGAGGCTCAACTGGTGGAACTCGACGACGAGGACCGGGCCGACTTCCTGGAGTCGGCGGGCGTCACGGAGTCCGGCCTCGATCGGTTGGCGCAGGCGGCCTACGCGCTGCTCGGCCTGATCACCTACTTCACGGCCGGGCCCAAGGAGTCGCGGGCGTGGCAGATCTCTCGGGGCACGAAGGCGCCGCAGGCGGCGGGCGTCATCCACACCGACTTCGAGAAGGGTTTCATCCGCGCCGAGACCATCAAGTTCGCCGACTACGACCGCCTCGGCAGCGAGACGGCAGCCCGCGAGGCGGGCGCGATGCGCAGCGAGGGCAAGGAGTACGTGGTCGCCGATGGGGACGTGATGCTGTTCCGCTTCAACGTGTGATGCGTCCCGTGGATCTGGAGACCACCGAGGACATCGTGAGGACGCGCGGTCGCCTGCTGGGCGATCTCTCCTGGCGCCTCGTGGGGGTGCTCGGCGTCTTGCTCGCCGTCTTGGAGGCCCAGGCCCAGGCGGCGAACGAACTCCGGCACCGGACGCCTGACGAGCAGGGACCGACCGGCGCCACACTCGACGTTCGCGTTTCCGCAGATGGGACGATGCGACTCGACGGCGTCGTGTCCGATTCCTCGTCCGTCTCACGCTCGGTCCGGTCCCACATTCGACGGCAGCCGAGTGGGTCTGTGAGATTCGGAACGGAGCGTGGCCTGCCCTACGAGATCTACATCCAGCACCTCGACACTCTCAAGGCAGCGTACCTGGCGGAGTGGGACGAGATCTCCCTTCGCGACTACGGCATCCTGTACGAGCGGCTGAAGTCCTCGGCGCGCGACGCTGTGAGGGCAGAGATTCCGCTAGGCATCGTGCTGGAGGAGCCTCGCACCGATCACTGAGACACCGGGGGAGACGGCATCCGAAACGCTGACGGACGTCGCCGGTACAACCCACTAGCGGATCACGCAGTGCAGCCCGGTCGGGGCGGCCCGTTCCGCTCCCCTGTTCTCTCTTCGACATGTCCTTCACGCCGTCCTCCGTCGCCCAGACTCTCTTGTTTCACCTCGCGCGCACGCCGGGCGCCGTCCACCGCGACCGCCTCGCTGAGTTGGCGGGTACGACGAAGGACTACGCGGGGCGTGTGCTGAGCAAGATGGTAAAGCGGGGCCGCATCGAGCGCGTTGGAAGGGGCACGTATGACCTCGTGAGTCGCATCTGAGTAGTCGACGGGGCGTGTCCGGTGAAGACGGATCGATCCCTGTCCGCCCAGGTGGGGGCGGGATAGCTTGCCTGCATGCCTGACTCTCACCCGCCGCTCCGCTCCGCACTCCCGGAGTACGACGTTGTCCTGACGGTCCGCAACCCCCAGCGGCCGGGGATGATCGGTCGTCTGCTCGGTCTCGTCGGCGACCTCGGTGCGCTCGTGGGCGACATCGAGACGCGGTACATCGGGCGAGACCACTTCCTGCGGGACGTGACGCTGTCGGTGTTCGACGAGTCGCACCTGGCTGAGGTGCTGGCTGCGATCCGGGAGCAAACCGACACGGAGGTCCTGGACGTCAAGGATCTGGTCTTCGAGCGCCACGTGGGGGGCAAGATCCGGGTGGTGAGCACCACCGAGGTGGAGCGGCTCGAGGACCTGCGGTACATCTACACGCCAGGCGTCGCGCGCGTCTGCCGTGCCATTGAGGCCGACCCCGGTCGAGCGCGGGAGTTCACGGCGGTGGGTCACACGGTGGGCATCTTTACCAACGGCACGCGGGTGCTCGGGCTGGGCAACATCGGTGCGCTGGCGAGCCTGCCGGTGATGGAGGGCAAGGCGGTGCTCTACGATCGGTTCGTAGGGCTGAGCGCCGTGCCCATCGTGATCGACGAGGAGGACCCGGAGGCGTTCGTCGAAACGGTGGTACGCGTGGCGCCGAGCTTCGGGGGGATCCATCTGGAGGACATCCAGACGCCGGACTGTTTCTGGATCGAGGAGGAGTTGATCCGGCGGTTGCCTCAGCCGGTCATGCACGACGACCAGCACGGCACGGCTACTGTCCTCCTGGCGGCCGTACTGAGCGCGCTCCGCCACACGGGCCGCGAGGGAGACCGAGACCTGACGTGTGCCCAGGTGGGCCTCGGAGCCGCCGGACTCGCCATCGCGACGCTGCTTCTGGAAGCGGGCTTCCGCGTCATCGGCGTGGATCCGGGGGAGGACGCGCGGCAGCGTCTCGAAGCGCGCGGGGGGCGGACCGCCTCGCTCGAAGACGCCGCGGCCGAGGCCGACGTGCTGATTGCGACCACTGGCGTGGTGGGGCTCATCACGCCTGCACTGATCCGCCCGGGTCAGATCGTGCTCGCGCTTTCGAACCCCAACCCTGAGATCACGCCCGAGGCGGCGCTGGCCGCGGGCGCGGCGTTCTCCGCCGACGGTCGCAGCGTCAACAACGCGCTCGCGTTCCCGGGTCTGTTCAAGGCCGCGCTCGACGTGGGCGCTCCGGCCATCACGAGCCGCATGAAGATCGCGGCGGCGGAGGCCATCAGCGCCCTCGCCCCGGCCGACGAACTGGTGCCGAGCCCGTTTCACCCCGACGTGCATACGCGCGTCGTGGAGGCGGTGACTCGGGCGGCCTCGGTGTAGTCTCGGCGGGACTACGGGAGCCGGATGGTCGGGTCCTCCGGGTCGGCGCGGTAGAGGGTCGCGTTTCGTCCCACGACCTGGACGACGGTGGCGTTCTGGACCCGGCCTGCCAGCGCGTGGGCGGTGTCCTTCGCGCTCTCGGGCGCGGCCTCCAACACACGCACCTTGACCAGTTCGTGGGTGTCGAACGTCTGCTGGAGGGCCCGGACGGCGGCGTCGGTAACGCCTTCCTTGCCGATGTGGGCGAGGGGCTTGAGGGCGTGGGCGAGGCCGCGGAGGTGGGCGCGCTGCTTGGAGGTGAGGTCGGCCATGGGGGGGCGGAAGGGCTGAGCGCAGTATCCGCAATCTGAGCGGCGCGGCGTCGTGAGTCTGAGCGAACTCGCGTGAGTGCGCTCTGAAATGGTCTACACATTCCGTGGGTCCAGGTCATGCGCGATGGGCCAGAGTTCTGTCCGGGGAGTCCACCTCAGGACTCCTTATGGCCGCGACTCTCACCAGCGAGGCCATCGGGTAGGGTCAGGGCGGACTTGAGATGACGCAGCCTGCGATCCTGTCTCGGTCGTGGTCGTAGAGTGTGCCTCTCCCGCTTCTGACTCATGCTGCATTCTCTCCTGTTCGGCTCCGGCGACACGTCTCGGCCCACTGATCTGGGCCTCCTCGTCCTCCGGCTCGGCATCGGGCTGACGCTGGCGCTCGCCCATGGACTGGGCAAGCTGCCACCGTCCGACGGGTTCATCGAGGGCACGGCGGCGATGGGCTTCCCGCTGCCGGTTCTGTTCGCGTGGGCGGCAGCACTGAGCGAGTTCCTCGGGGGGCTGTTGCTCGCGGTCGGGCTGGCGACGCGACCAGCGGCGGTGTTCGTGTCGGTGACGATGGCCGTCGCCTTCTTCGTCCGCCACGGCGGTGACCTCGGGGAAGGGGAGAAGGCCTTCCTGTTCCTGGTGGGCGCGGTCGCGCTGGCGGTGTCCGGCGCTGGGAAGCTCTCCCTGGACGCATGGATCCGGTCGAAGCGGACCCATCGTCTGTGACGCTCGCCAGAGGCGCTGTCCCTACGCCTCTGTCGCTTCAGAATCGATGAGCGCCTCGGTCGTCTCTACCAGCGTGCCGAGGTGAGCCTGGGCGGCTTCGAGGGACGGGATGTCTTGGAGGATGGCGCGCAGCTTGCCGCTGCGACTCTCCTTCATCACGTAGCGCGTGCCGGACGTGTTGAGAGCCTCCAGCAGCGCGTGGAAGATGCGCGTGTGGAAGTAGGGGTCGTCGGCGGGTTCGGGAATGGTCAGGAAGAGCCGCTGATTCATCCACACGACGCGAGGGAGGCGGAGACGCATCGCCTGCGGACGCATCGCAGCGAGCCGGAGCAGCGTATCGATCTCATGCGGCGCGGGACCGAACCGGTCGGTCAGCTCGGCGCGGAAGGCATCGATCTCTTCCGTGGTGTCGAGATCTGAAAGGCGCCGATAGAGGTTGAGGCGCTCGACGGGGTTGGAGACGTAGGTCGTCGGGATGAACACGTCGTCCTCCACGTCCACGGTCGGCTCGGGTGGGGGAGGGGCAGTGTCCTGGTCGGCGAAGACGTCGGCGAACTCCTCGTGGCGAAGCTCCTGGACGGCTTCGTCGAGGATCTTGTGGTAGGTCTCGAAGCCCACGTCCTCGATGAAGCCGGATTGCTCGGCACCGAGCATGTTGCCGGCGCCGCGGATGTCGAGGTCGCGCATCGAGAGGTTGAAGCCCGACCCCAGGTCGGAGAACTCCTCGACCGCCTGGAGGCGCTGCCGGGCTTCTTTCGTCAACGAGTGGACACTCGGGACGAGGAGGTAGCAGAACGCTTTCTGGTCGTTTCGTCCGACGCGTCCGCGGAGCTGGTGCAGATCGGCCAGTCCGTGCCGCTCGGCGTGGTTGACGATGATGGTGTTGGCGTTGGAGACGTCCAAGCCGGACTCCACGATGGTGGTGCTCACCAGGACATCGAACTTGTGGTCCATGAAGTCCATCATGGTCTTCTCCAGCGTCGCCGGTGGCATTTGCCCGTGGGCAGCCCGGATGCGCACGTCGGGCGCGAGGGCGCGGACCATAGCGGCCATCTCGTCGATCGTCTGGACGCGGTTGTGGATGAAGAACACCTGCCCGCCGCGGTGGACCTCGTAGAGGATGGCGTCTCGGATGAGGTCGCGGTCGAAGGTGTGGATCTCGGTGATGACCGGCTGCCGGTTGGCGGGCGGGGTCTGGATGAGGGACAGGTCTCGAGCGCCGAGGAGCGAGAACTGGAGCGTCCGCGGGATGGGCGTCGCGGTGAGCGTGAGGGTGTCGACGTTGGGCCGCAGCTTGCGGAGCTTCTCCTTGGCGCCGACGCCGAAGCGTTGCTCCTCATCGACGATGAGGAGGCCAAGGTCCTTGAAGGCGACATCCTTCGAGAGCACGCGCTGGGTTCCGATGACCACGTCCACTGTGCCATCGGCGAGGCCGGCGATCACCTCCTTCTGCGCCGCCTTGTCGACGAAGCGCGAAAGCTGAGCGATGTGAATGGGGAAGCGGCCCATCCGCTTGATGAACGTCTCGGTGTGCTGTCGCGCGAGCACCGTGGTGGGGACCACCACGGCCACCTGCTTTCCGTCCTGGATGGCCTTGAACGCAGCCCGGATGGCCACCTCGGTCTTGCCGAAGCCGACATCCCCACAGACGAGCCGGTCCATCGGGATCGCCTGCTGCATGTCCTCCTTGATGGCGTCGATTGCGGTCGCCTGGTCGGGCGTCTCCTCGAAGGCGAAGCTGGCCTCCAACTCGCGTTGCCAGATGGTGTCGGCCTTGAAGGCGTAGCCCTGCGAGGCGCGGCGCTTGGCGTAGATCTGGATCAGGTCGCGAGCGATGTCCTTGACTCGTTTCTTGGTCCGCGCCTTGAGGCGGTCCCACGCACCGGTCCCCAGCTTGGTCAGCTTGGGCTGGTGGCCCTCCTTGCCGGTGTACTTGTGCAGCTTGTGCAGCGCCGTGACGTTGACGAACAGCTCGTCGTTGCCCTGGAAGATGAGCCGCACCGCCTCCTGCGTCTGCTCGCGGACGGTGATCGTCTGGAGGCCAGCGAACTTGCCGATGCCATAGTCCACATGGACGACGAAGTCGCCGGGGCGGAGCGACTTGACCTCACGGAGCGACAGACCACCGCGGGCCTTCTTGCGCTTGCGTGCCGTCGGCCGGTGATAGCGGTCGAACAGCTGGTGGTCGGTGTAGACGGCGAGGGATGCCTCTGGGATCTCGAACCCCTCATGGAGGCTCTCGACGATGAGATCGGCCGGAGGGGGCTTGCCGGTCTCGAGGTCGCCTCCGAGCAACTCCCACAGCCGATTCTTCTGCGAGCCACTGTCGCACAGGACCACGAACTGCGTGCTCATGCGGCTCCCGAGGTCCGCGCGGAGGCGCTTCAGGTCGCCATTGTACGAGGGCTGTGGCGTGGCCTTGAGCTCAGCGGTGAGGTCGCCTTCGCCCGAGAAGGTGCCGAAGAGGAGGGTCGGGCGCGCGTCGATGAGCGCCGACAGCGTGTCGCCGGTGAGGTAGCGTTCCTCCGGTGCGTGTGGCGGGTCGTCCTCCGCGTCCGCCTCGGCCACGCGCTGGACGTACGCAGCAGAGGCTGTCTCGAACCGCTCCTGTGCCGACTCGACCAGCCGCTGGCTGTCGAAGAGCGCGAGTGGGGTGGAGGTGGGGAGGTAGTCGAGCGCCGTCACGTGCCCGCCCTCGGTGTAGCGCTCGGCGCCCAGGTTTGGAACCAGGCGGGCTGTCTCGAGGCGGCTCACCGAGCGCTGTGTCTGCGGGTCGAACTCACGGATCTGGTCGACCTCGTCGCCGAAGAACTCGAGGCGGATGGGGTAGCCTCCGGCGAACGGGTACACGTCCAGGATGCCGCCACGCAGCGCGAGCTCGCCGGGCTCGCTGACGAACTCGACCAACTCGAAGCTCTGTCCAGTGAGCCGGTCCATCAGGTCTTCGGGGGCAACTTCTTCCCCGATCCGCACCGTAAGCGTCTCGTCGCTCACGGTCTCCGGGAGCGGCACCAACTCCGAGATCGCTTCGACGCTGGTGACCAGCAGGCCGTCGAACCCGTCGCGCAAGCGGCCGAGCGCGTCGGCTCGCTGGACGAGGGGGAGCGTGTCCGAAAGCTGCTCGGGGTCATACGGGTCGTGGCCGGTGGGCGGCAGAAACAGGATGCGGTCGTCGGAGCCGAGCACCTGCTCCAAGTCCGAGCGGAGGTAGTCCGCGCTTTCGCTCTCTGCCAGGAGGGCGACGATCGGGCCGCCGGTCTGCTCCAGCACATCGGCCAGTACGAAGGCGGGAAGCGAGCCTGCCGTGCCCTTAATGCGGAGCGATTGGCTGGGCGCGAGCCCTTTGGTTTCCTCGCGTACCTGCGCGAAGAAGGGGAGAGCGGCGAGGGTAGTGCGGAGGTCAGAGAGCGTCACGGGCAGAGCACACGGCGAGCCCGGCTCCTCAGCGGAGACGGGCAGGAGAAGAACGAAAACGTCTTGCGTCAGCGGCTACCGAAGACGACGCGGCCACGCGGAACCTGCCCCCGCACTGGCTCGCCGTCGGCAGGGCTCATCGGGTAGGATTCCCCGTCGAACCGGAGTCGGGACCACCCTCGGGGGCTGCGGACGATGAGGTCGCTCCAGTATCCCCGGCTCCGGACCACGCGGATCGGTCCGCTGACCATGCTGATCTCAGCGGAAGGGCGGAAGCGTCCGAACTCCTCGGCATCGCGCGGGTCCATCTGCTCGAATACGAGAAGCGTGCACCCGCCCGAGCCGCACCAGTCGGCGCCACTCAGGTAGACGAGCGCGTCCTCACGCCCATCGCGGGTGATATCGATCCACGCGATGCGCGTCGTCCGCCGGCTCCAGTCGAGCCCGATTGGCCGGACGTACTGCGTGATGGCAGCATACAGATCGTCCGTCCTGCGGTCCGTCGTGTCCGCGGAACAGGTGAGGGCGAGCAGGAGAGACAGAGTCCACATGTCCAGCTTGGGAAGCGTCGGCGCGGAGGCCAGTTCCCTGTGTGGGCGGACTCCATGGCATCTCCGGTTCTTCCCGTCGGTGTGGGCCGGATGGCATCAACTTCCCTCCGCCCACTGCCCTCGGTCTGTCACCCCGACGCCGCCCCTGGCCTGGTGCCTGCGATAGCGTGTCGGACGAAGCCGTCGGCCTCCTCGATCCGAGCCCGGGCCGCCTCGGCGTCCACGTCGGCCAGGACCATGACGAGAGCGGTCTTGACGTGCCCGTCGGCTGCGTCGAGCACCTCGGCCGCGGTGTCGTAGTCGACGCCCGTGGCCGTCATGACGATTTTCTTCGACCGCTCGACCAGCTTGAGATTGGTCATCTGGAGGTCGACCATCATGTTCTCGTACACCTTCCCGAGGCGGACCATGGTGGCGGTCGAGAGCATGTTGAGGATGAGCTTGGTCGCTGTGCCACTCTTCATGCGCGTCGATCCCATGATCGGTTCCGGTCCGACGTCGGCGCAGATGGCCACGTCCACGTCGAGGTCGAAGCGGCTGCGGGGGTTGCAGGTCACGAACAGCGTCTTGGCTCCAAGCTCCCGGGCCCGCGCCACCGCACCGACCACGTAAGGCGTCCGGCGGCTCGCGGCGATGCCACAGACCACGTCGCGCTCGGTGACGCCCGCGGCGTCGATGTCCTCCGCGCCGTTTGACTCGTGGTCCTCGGCGCCTTCCTGTGCGACGAACATCGCGGCCTGTCCACCGGCGATCAGTCCCTGGACCTGTTCCGGCGGCGTGCCGAAGGTCGGCGGGCACTCCGCGGCATCCAGCACACCGAGGCGGCCGCTCGTTCCGGCTCCGGCGTAGAACAACCGGCCTCCGTTTCGGAACGCGTGCTCGATGATCTCGACGGCCTGCACGACGTAGGGGAGCTCCGGCGTCACCGCGTCTACGGCGCGCTGGTCCTCCTCGTGCAGCATCTGGACGACCTCTGGCAGCGGCGCCGTGTCGATGGTCAGGGTTCGTGGGTTTCGCGTCTCCGTCGTCAGGGTCTGGAGTTCGTCGAAGAGGGCAGGGCGGTCAGGCATTGGCGGGGTGCGGTCGAAAGCGCCAAGCTAGCCCGCCTGCGACTCCGACGGCCCCCAGTGCCAGCCATGTCCATGGAATCCGCGAGCGGAGCGGGACCGGCGATGGGTTTCCCGACAGCACCGGAGCCGCCCAGTAGAACGGGCTGGCGGCCAGTCCCTCGTGATCCTCCAAGTAGGTGAGTTGTGCCTGCTGCAGCGCCTCGTCTTTCCCGAGGCCAGACTCCAGTCCCTCGTAGAAGGACTCCATGAGGCTCGCGGTCGCTCGGTCGGCGACGGGCCAGAGTGTCGCGACCGTCGCATCGGATCCTGCTGCGCGCATGCCATACTGGAGGCCAACCAGTCCCTCACCATCCTGCCTGCCTCCATCGGCCGTCGAGCATCCACTGAGCACCACCAGATCGGCCTGGAGTGGTGTGTTCAGGATTTCGTAGAGGTGGAGGATGCCATCTTCTCCTTCTCCCTCGTGGAGCACGATCCGAGAGTAGAGCGGGAGTTCTGGTCGGGCCTGAGCGTGAGACGCGAGGTGGATGATCCGCGCTTGGCCCGCGTCCCGTTGGAACTGCACCTCGGTCGCCTGCTCATCTCGCAGTACACGCGTCTGTCCGTGGCTCCCTACTCGGCGGACCTCTTCGTGGACGTTGGGAAGGTCAGCGAGCCCGGGGTCGTTCCACGTGGAACGCTCTGAGCCGAACACGCTTCTGCCCATCGCCAGGATGTCGATCTCACGATCCTCCTTGTCGGCCGGTGATGTCACGAGCGCAGCGGCCAGATCTGTCGTGATCGCCCAGTCACGCAGCAGGTAAGGAGCGTTTTCATAGTCCTCCCCGGGAGCGGTCAGGAAGATGGCAAACGGGGCGGTCGTGAGGACTTCGTCCGGGATGATCGTGACCTGCGACGTGGACACCCACATGCGGATGGGCTCCACCAGATCCCGGTAGAGGGCGTGGAGGGGGGGGAGGGAGAACGCCAGGTCCGGGGCGCGTCCGTTCCAGGGAGACCCGATGGCCCGCAAGTGCTCTCGCACGCGCCGGGTCGTCGCAGGGAGCGGGACAGCGACGAGGGTGTCTGCCCGAACGATGAACGCGACGCCTTCGTCGGCGCCGATCATGTAGGAGATCAGTGTGCGGTCCTCATCGGCGAGGATGCGCTGCAGCGCTGCGATGTCCACTGCCTCGTTCGCCGCCGGGGACGCATCGGTCGACGTGAGGTGTGCGATGCGTTGCTGGAGCACGGACACCTCCTCCTGCAGAGCCGCTCGCTCGGCAGCGGACTCGGCGCTGAGCACGTCGAGGCGCGCTGCCGATAGCAAGCTGGCGACGCTGTCGACGGCCTGTCGTGACTCGTCCTTGAGCGAAACGCGGATGCTGTGGTGGCGCCGGAGATCCTGCAGGTATCTCGCTCGGGTGCGGTCCAGCACCTGGAAGGCGCCGACGGCGTCACCCTGGGCAAGCCGCACCCGAGCGAGACCGCGGTACGGCGTCTGCATCAGAGCGAATGCCGAGGCGCTCCAGTCGCCGAGGCCGAGGCGGTCGCGCACGATTTCCCGGCGGTCGATGGCTGCCTGGTACGCCAGTGCGGCGGCCTCCCAGTCGCCCTGCCGCTCGTCGAGGCGGCCGAGGTATTCCAGGGCATCGGCCTCGTTCGGCGTCTCCTCTGTGCGGATCGCTTCCTGGCGGGCGCGTTCGAACGCCGCGCGGGCGCCCTGCAGATCGCCCGAGAGTTCTGCGATCCGCCCCTCGGTGATGTAGGTGTTCCACAGGGCCAGCGGCATCAGGATGCCTGCTCGTTCGGCGAGCCTTCGGGACGACCGCATGCGGGCTCGTGCCAGGTCCATGTCGCCACGCCAGGCTGCCACGAGTGCACTCAGGTTGGCGACGTGCGCCCGGTGACCAGCAGGCTGGCCGTCCGAAGACAGCACCGCCAGTGCGGCGGAGGTCCGCCGGTCCAGCAGGTCGATCAGGGAGTCGCGCTCGGCATCGGAGCCCGCGCGCTGGATCTGCTGATCGGTCAAGATGGACAGGCTGGTCAGTGCTGACCCTTGCTGGTCTAACAAGGCGGGGTCGCTCTCCAGACTGTCCGCGATGAGGCGGAGCGCCGACTCGAAGTACTCGGTCGCAGGGCCCTCCTCGCCGAGATACCGCGCGATGTAGCCAGCAGTGATCAGCGCGCGGGCGCCGTGGACGGCCTCGGCCTGGTCGGCGAAACTGGCCGCTCGGAACGTCGCCTGTGCCCCTTCCAGACTCCTTCCGAGTTGCCGGAGCGCGTACCCCCGATGATTGTGCAACATGATCTTGGATCGGATGCTCGTGTGGGAGCCCGCCCCCTCCAGGTACCGGGCGATCCATGCCTCCATCTCGGCGTAGCGCTCGTCCATGACGTACAGGAACGCAGTGTGCTCCTGCAATCTGCCCAGGCAGATCGGAGCCGTTTCGCCGTACTGGTTCTTCAGCACCTGGAGGCGGTCCATCAGGACGCGCCGTGCCTCGGGCCCGTCGTTGCGTCGCTCGACGAGGTCCTCGTAGAGAGAAGCTCGGCGTTCTTCGCACTCCCGTTCATCCTGTGGCCCCCCCCAAGCGTCCGCTGTCACTACCAGGACACCCAGGAGTCCAAGTACAAGACTGATGCGAGAAGCTGAACCCATCTGGTGTGCAGTGTGCGGGACATGAGATTAGCGAACATCGCAGACGGCGACCGGTATGACTCCGCCGCCCCTGATTGTCCGTGCGCCTTCGTCGTCTCTCGTTGTCCTCCTTCCGCGCGCACACCGCGACGATGCTCGACTTCGCGCCCCGCGTGAACCTTCTCGTCGGGGCGAATGGAGCGGGGAAGACGAACGTCCTGGAGGCGCTCGGCACTCTCTGTCTGGGGAAGAGCTTTCTCGGCGCCTCGGATGCGACCCTGTTACAGCGCGGTGCTCCTCACTTCACCGTCGAGGGTGTGTTCGATGGGGAAGATCGTCCCGATGTCCGGCTCCGCCTCGCGTTCGTTCCGGGGGAGGGGAAGCGAGCCTTTGCGAACGGTGCTGCTCTGGATCGCCTGGCGGATTTGGTCGGACGCGTTCCGGTCGTCATCCTGTCTCCCTCCGATCATGAGTTGACCGCGGGCGGGCCCGTCGAGCGTCGGCGCCTGCTGGACGCCACGTTGAGCCAGGTCTTCCCGGTCTACCTGGACGACGTACTCAAGTACCGACGGGCGCTCAAGCAGAAGAACGCGCTCCTGCAGCAGGTCCGCCGCGGCCGTCCCCAGGCTCCCGGGACCATGGACGCGTGGGATGAGGAACTGGCCACCCTCGGGGGGCGCATCGTTGCCCGCCGGCGCTCGTTCCTCAATCGGTTTGCGGAGTTGCTCGTGGACGCCTACGATCTCCTCGGCTCGCCCGGCGGCGTGCCCTCGTTGGCGTACCAACCGTCGAGCGGGTCTGATGATGCGGATGACACTGATGCGATGCGGCGCTCGCTCGCTCGCACTCGGCGACGCAGCGTCGATCTCGGCCGGACACTCGTGGGCCCCCACCTCGACGAAGTCGCGTTTCAGATCGACGGCTTCGACCTGCGGCCGTATGCGTCTCAAGGACAGCATCGGACCTTCGCCCTGGCCGTCCGGGTCGCCCAAGCACTCTACGTCCGGGAGCGCACCGACGAGCCGCCCCTTCTTCTGCTCGACGACGTGTTCGGGCCTCTCGATCCCGATCGGTCTCGCGTCGTTCTCGACCTTCTCGTATCGGGTACGCTCGGTCAGTCCTTCGTCACGGCTGCGCGGTCAGAACCCTTCGACGGTGTCGTGCCGTTCGAGGCCGACGAGCATGCTGCGTTTCACGTGGAACGTGGCGTCGTCGCAGCTTTGCATCCCCTTCCCACCGCTCCTCTCTCATGATGAACCCCTTACGTCTGGCCTTCCGGCCGGCCCTCTCTCTCGTGCTGGTCGCCATGCTGTCGGCGTGCGGCACCACGAACGTCAACTACGTCACCGGCGAGCAGCAGCGCGGTGCCTATACCTGGGCTCAAGAGGTCCAACTGGGTACCGAGGCGGATCAGCAGATCCAGGCTCAGTTCGGCCTCTACGATGATCCATCCTTGACGGCCTACGTCGAGCGCGTCGCGCAGGATGTGCTGAGCACGAGTGCCTACAATGATCCGAACACGCCTCAGGAGATCAAGAACACGCCGTTCTACTTCCGAGTGCTGGACTCCCCCGTGGTGAACGCGTTCGCGCTGCCTGGCGGATACGTGTACGTGACTCGGGGGCTCCTCGCTTACCTGGAGAATGAAGCTCAGTTGGCCGTGGTCCTCGGGCACGAGATCGGCCACGTGCTCGGCCGGCACTCCTCTGAGCAGGCTGCCCGAGCCCAGCTCAGTCAGTTCGGTCTTCTCGGGGCTGCTGTCCTGGGAGGCGTCGTCGGCGGCGGCCGGGTGGCCGAGGGCATTCTGAACTACGGTGGGACCGGCCTCCAGCTTCTCCAGCTTAGCTACGGCCGTGATGCCGAGCGGGAGGCCGATCAGGCGGGCGTCGCCTACGCTGAGTTTGCTGACTACGATGCGTCCGAGGCCGCCCGCTTCTTCGTCTCCCTCCAGCGGCTCAGCCAGCAGTCGGGGCAGAGCGTGCCCAGCTTCCTCTCCACCCACCCGGATCCGGGCGAGCGAGCCCAGACGATTCCGCAGCTCGCGGCTCAGTACGACCCGCAGGGGACCGAGGTGAACGCGGCTCCGTTCCTCGCTCAGATTCAGGGCATCGTGCTCGGTGAGGATCCCCGGCAGGGCTTCACCGAGGGCAACCGGTTCTACCACCCGGAGCTCCGCTTCGTGCTGTCCTACCCGAACGGATGGCAGACGCAGAACTCGCCGTCGGCTTTCTTGATGGGTGAGCCCAACGGAGCGGCTGTGATCCAGTTGACGCTCGCGCAGGGTACCTCCGCGTCCTCCGCAGGTCGCGCCCTCGCCCAGCAGCAGGGCGTCCAGGCCTCCTCTAGTGGTGCGGTCTCGGTGAACGGCTACCCGGCGTACCGAGTGGAGGGGACGGCTCAGCAGCAGAGCGGTGCCGCGGGCTTCTCAGCGACCTTCATCGAGTACGGCGGTCAGGTCTATCAGATTCTCGGCCTCACGGCCGCGGGCTCCTTCGGCCAGTACGCGAGCGTCTTCCGTTCGACGGCGGGGAGCTTCGACCGGCTCACCGACAGCCGCTACCTCAACCGGCAACCGTCGCGACTGGAAGTGACGACGGTTAACAGCGCGACGACCCTCCAGGCCTTGCTCCAGGGCCGGACGATTCCGGGCGGCGAGACGACGCAGTCCATCGCCATCATGAACCAGCTGGACCTCACGACCCGCATTCCGGCGGGCACGACGGTGAAGCTGCCCGGCTGACCCCGTCCGCCTCGGAGCCTACTACAGAGGGCCTGGATCACTTCGATCCAGGCCCTTCTTGCGTCAGTCCTGCTCGTCGGCGGGAGGGGGGATGACGACAGCCTCACCCCCGAGCGACATCTTGCCGTTGCAGTAGGCGTACATCCGGACCTTGACGTGACCGTGACGCTCGATCTTCTCCGCCACCTTCACCTCTATGGTTACCTCCTCGCCGACCGGCACCGGGCGCAGGAACTTGGCCGATAGCGAGACGGCGATGGAGCCTGGACCGGGGAAGTCCCGGCCGAGCACCTTCGACGCGATCCCGAGCAGGTAGACCCCGTGGACGACCGGCTTGCCGAACCGGCTCGCCGCACCCGCAGCCTCGTCGATGTGGATCGGGTTGTCGTCTCCGGTAACATCGGCGAACGCGCGGACATCGTCCATCGTGATCTGACGCGACCAGGAGAAGCTGTCGCCGACGGAGAGGGAATCGTAGGTATGGGCCATCAGTGGGGAGGGGAGAGGGTCGTGAGGCTACGACGCAGGGCCGGTGGATGCCAGTTCATCCGCATCCAAGAACCGGTCCCGTTCCCCCGGACGAGGCATGCGACACGCCTCGCGGGTCCCAAACCACTGGTAGCGGTTCTCCGCGACGCCATCGTAGAGCCAGTCGCGGATGACCCTGGGGATCCAGCGTCCGACAGCGGCCCATCGCCAGGGCGCGTCCAACCGCGCAGCGATACGCCACGCCGCCTCAGACCGCTCGTACACGTCCGCACCGTTCACCAGGACGACCGAGTCGAGTCGGTCAGGATCGAGACTGTGGGACTCCAGCAACCGCCTTCCTACGTTGGACTGAAGCGACGCAAACCGGAAGGCTTCTGCTGAGTCGTGGTCGAGGATGAACTGGACGGACCGATCGCAAAGGGTGCAGACGCCGTCAAAGAGGAGGATCGGGCCGTCGTCGAGCATGGAAACCGGGGCGATGGGGAGCGGGGTAGGGGGACCTACGCTCTCGCTCCATTGCAGATGCACGCGCCTCCGTCTTCGTCGCTGGGTGCCCGGTTGGCTGAACTCGCCCGGCTCTTCTTCACACTGGGCGTCGTGGGCTTCGGTGGCCCTGCCGCACACATCGCGATGATGGAAGACGAGGTGGTCCAGAAGCGGCAGTGGATGTCCCCGCAGTCGTTTCTCGATCTCGTCGGTGCGACCAATCTGATTCCAGGGCCGAACTCGACAGAGATGACGATGCACGTCGGCTTCTCGCGGGCCGGGTGGCTCGGTCTCTTCGTGGCCGGCGCGTCCTTCATTCTGCCCGCTTCGGGGATGACGCTCGCGCTGGCGTGGCTCTATGTCCGCAGCGCTGAGATTCCAGATGTGGCGCCCGTGCTCGCTGCCATCCCGGCCGCCGTGCTGGCTGTGATTCTGGGTGCCCTCTGGCGCCTCGGCAAAAAAGCCATTGCTTCGGTGCCGACGGGGCTGGTAGCGCTCGGTATCACGGCTCTGCTCATGCTCGGCGTGCGCGAGATCCCGGCCCTCCTCGGGGGAGGACTGGTGGGTGGAGTGGTTCTCTACATGGTGCGTCGACCCACCGCGCCTCCATCCTCGTTGGCGTCCGTGAGTGCGGTCCCGCTCCTGGGCGTGCTCTTCCAGGGGGCGGCCGCTGCGGCACCCTCCCTCGGAACCCTCGGGCTCTTTTTCCTCAAGGTCGGCGCTGTCCTCTATGGAAGTGGCTACGTCCTCGTTGCCTACCTCGAGGCGGACGTGGTGGGCCGGTTCGGGTGGCTCACGCAGACCCAGTTGCTCGACGCCATCGCGATCGGGCAGCTCACGCCAGGCCCGGTACTCACCACCTCGACAGCCGTTGGCTACCTCGTCCAGGGTGTGCCCGGTGCTGTGGTGGCGACAGCCGCCATCTTCCTTCCGGCGTTTGTGTTTACGGGTCTCTTGCACCCGCTCGTCCCCAAGCTCCGCGAACACCCGTTCACGGCAGCCCTGCTCGATGCCGTCAATGCAGCATCGGTCGCTCTCATGGCCGTCGTCACAGTTCGGCTTGCTCTGGGTGCATTGACCACTCCCGCAGCATGGGGGATCGCGGTGGGTGCTGTGGTGCTCGTGCTCTGGCGAGGGGTAAACGTGGTGTGGTTGATTCTCGCCGCAGCGATCATCGGCTGGTCACTCCACGCTGTTGGGATTCCGGTCTGACGTTTCACGTGAAACCAGAGGGCTGCCCTGGTTTCTGACCTAGTCTCCGCTCGTCCTCTCTGACCGCCCGTGGTATTCGACCGTCTCCGGTTCATTCCTCGCTGGATCGTGGCGCACCCGTTGCTGGTGGTCGCGCTCGCGCTCGCGCTGTCGGTGCTGGGGGTCTGGCGAGCGATGGATCTCCGGATCGACTCGAACATCATCACGCTCCTGCCGCCCGAGTACACGAGCGTTCAAGCGATCACCCGGCTGCAGGAGAACGTCGGTGCCGAGACGACGGTGGACGTCGCGATCTACAGCCCGTCGTTCGAGAAAAACCTCGCGTTCGCAGAAGCTCTGGTGCCCGCTGCGATGGCGATGACGCAGCCGGCAGGAGGGGATCCGTACTTCACGCGCGTCGACTTCCGCCGCGATGTTCGGTTCGTGTCCGAGAACGCGCTCTACTTCGCCACCTTCGAGGAGCTGGACCGTCTGGAGCGCTTCCTCAGGGAGCAGGCACAGCAGGTCCGGTCGGCGACAGATCCACTACGGATGGATCTTTTCGGAGCGGCACAGGACAGCGCGCGTGCGCAACGCCAGCGGGAGGGAGACCAACTCCGGGCCGACCTCGCGCAACTGGCGCTGACAGAGTACTTCCTCAGCCCTGACTCCACGACGCTCGTCGTCAAGTTCTACCCGACCGGATCTCAGACCGATCTCGCCTTCGTCGAGCGTCTGTACGCCGACCTCGACAGCACGATCGCGAGACTCGACCCGCAGTCGTACGATCCGAACATGGAGGTGACAGCGGCGGGGCGCCTGCTCCGTCAGACCATCGAGGTGCGCTCGATCACCAACGATGTGCGCAACTCCTTCGGCGCCGGTGTGCTGTCGGTGATCCTGGCAGTGGTGCTGTACTTCCTCTACAAGTCGATCCAGGCCAAGACCGGCGGGCGGTTGGTCTGGCGTGTCGTCGGGAGCGAGTTGTTGCGGACGCCGGTCACGGCGCTTCTCCTGACGGTTCCATTGCTCATCAGTCTGTCGTGGGCAGGCGGAGTCGCAGGGGTGGCGTTTGGGACGCTCAACTTGATGACCTCGACGCTCGGGCTCGTGCTCTTCGGGCTCGGGATCGACTATGGGATTCACTTCTACGCACGCTACGCAGAGGAGCGCGGCCTCGGGCGTGGCGTGGGCGCGGCTGTCGAGGAGACGTTCGTGAGCACCGGCCAGGGCATCGCTGTCTCGGCGCTCACGACCGCCAGCGCGCTCTTCGTGCTGCAGCTGGCCGACTTCCGCGGCTTCAGCGAGTTCGGGTTGATCGGTGGCCTCGGCATCCTCTTCGCCGTCGTCTCGATGCTCACCGTCCTGCCCGCGCTCCTGGCCATCGCGGAGCGCACCGGCGCACTCGATCTCCAGCTCCGCGGAGAGGCGGTCACGGTCGACACCGACCCACGCTTTCCATTCGCGCGAACCATCGTGGTGGTCTGCCTGGCGGTTACGGTCGCGTGCGTGATCGCCATCCCGAAGGTCTCGTTCGAGTACAACTTCTCGAATCTGGAGCCCGAGTACGACGAGTACTACCGACGCGCCGAGGCCCTGGAGCCGGTATTCGGTCAGAGCGAGCGGCGCAACCCTGCGTATCTCCTCCTCGACACTCCACAAGCAGTTCAGGAGGTCACCGAGGCTGTCAAGTCCCTCTCGGAGCAAGACTCGCTCATCCTCGCTGTCGAGAGCCTGCAGGAGCGCTTCCCAACCGACAGCGCTGGGATCGCTGCCAAGCTGATCCGCCTCGCCGACATTCGCGAGGTGCTCAACGACCCGTTCCTCCTGGCCGACACGACAGGTCAGATCGACCGCCTCCGGAGGGCGGCCTCGGCGACTGAGCCCATTCCTCTCGATAGCGTCCCGGCATTTCTGACTCGGCCGTTCACGACGCGAAGCGGGGAGATCGGCAACTTCGTGATCGTCTTCCCGCGTGGCAACATGGCGGATGGCCGACGCTCGATCCGGTTCGCCGAACTGATCGGCCAGGTCTCGACGCCAGAGGGCGGGGAGTACTACGCAGCATCCACCCAGCTCGTCGCAGCCGACATGCTCAGGCTGATGCAGGAGGAGAGCCCGCTCATGGTCGGTGTCACCTTCCTACTCGTCTTCCTCCTGGTCTACGTCTCGTTCCGCTCGTTGAAGTGGACGTTCGTGGCGGTCATGCCGCTCATGATCGGGCTGTCGTGGATGCTGGGGATGATGGAGCTCTTCGGGGTCCAGTTGACGTTCTACAACCTCGTCGTGCTTCCGACCGTGCTCGGGATCGGCAACGACGGTGGGGTCCACCTGACGCACCGCTACCGAGAAGAGGGAAGAGGCTCGGTTCGTCGCGTCCTCCGGTCGACTGGCGAGCACGTCACGATGGGCGCGCTCACCAACCTCGTCGGGTTCGGCGGACTGCTTCTGTCGTCTCACCCCGGCCTCCGGTCCATCGGAGTCCTGGCGGTCGTCGGCATCGGTGGGACGCTGGCTGCGACGCTCGTCTTCTACCCGGCTCTGCTCCAGGTTCTCGAAGACAACCACTGGCTCGACCGCACACGCAAGCGCCGTCGGCAGTACGACCTCGGCGACCCCGAGGCGATCCGGCGTCCTTCGTTCAAGCTCCGCCCGACCTCTGAGCGCGCGCAGCCGACCGACAGGAGCTAACGGTGCTCCAAGTAGCCAAAACGTTCGTCGTCATCGCGTAGCCCAGAGCTTCGCGGCGGGGAGATTCCGGCCGTGGGGAGGGTAAGTTGTTGGCGCACAAGAGACTGGGCTTTATATAATCGTCCGATTACGCCCTGGTTAAGCTCCAGATGGGCCTCTTGACCGGATGTCGAACCGGAAATCCCCGCCGCCCCGCCGAAGAAGTACGTCTTCCGCTAACCAGAGATGACTCCGCGGTAGTAGGTCACCATGCGCTCGAGAACCTCGGACCAGTCGTAGGCCGAGGCAGCGATCCGAGCCTCCGCACCGAGGCGATGTCGGAGCGACGCGTCCGTCACGAGGCGTCGCGTCGCGTCGAGGAAAGCGGCGCGGTCACGCGGCGGGCAGAGGAGGCCGGTCCGTCCGTCATCAATGAGGCTGGCCGTCCCAGCTGCATCGGCCGCAACGACGCCGAGGCCAGAGGCCATCGCCTCCAGGGTGACGTTGCCGAACGTCTCGGTCTCGCTCGGGAAGAGAAACACATCAGACGACGCATACGCTGTCGTGAGATCGTCTCCCGACAAGTGCCCTGCGAAGACGGCGTCGGGCAGAGCCGCACGAAGACTCTCTTGCTCTGGTCCCTCTCCGACGACCAGGGCGCGCACAGGGTGTCCCTCTGCCTGAAGAGACCGGACCGTCTCCGCGAACACATCGAGGCCCTTCTCCTTCACCAGCCGGCTCACGAACGACACGATCACTTCTTCCTCTGAGAAGCCCTGCCCCTGTCGCCACACGTCCGACCGCGCCTCGGGGCGGAAGCGGTCCAACTCGATGCCCCGCGGCCAGAGACGGATCGTGGACCTGATGCCGTGAGCGATCAAGGCATCACGCATCGCTGGAGTCGGGGCATACACCTCCTCGCATCGGTTGTAGAACCCTCGCAACCGGGACCAGAGGAGGCCCTCCGACCACCCGAGGTGGTAAAAGTCCAGGTAGGACGCGAAGTGCGTGTGGTAGGTCGTGACGATCGGTATATCGAGTGTTTCTGCCCATTTCAACGCCCGGTGACCTAGAATGTCTGGTGTCGCAATGTGGACGACATGGGGAGCGAATCGCTCGACCGCCCGCTGCGCGTCGGCCGGAAAGCGCGTACTCATCCGGTACTCGGGTCGTCCAGGAAGGGCGACGGAGGGCACAGCCAGGAAGGTGCCCGGCTGATCGAGAGGGTCGTCGATGGTCGGTCCAAGGACGAGAACCTCATGCCCCTGACCCGTCAGGTAGCCGACGAGGCGGCCGAGCGTCCTCGACACGCCATCCTCGACATGGTTGTAGTTTCCCGTAAAGAGGGCGATGCGCAGAGGGGACACGTGATCCGAGGGCCGTGGGGTGTAGGAGATACCCACACTCGCGCTCCCGCGCACTAGGCGAGAGCCTCGCGCAGGAACGGTGCCGTGTGGCTGGCCTCCACCAGCGCGACCTGCTCTGGGGTGCCTTCGGCGACCACGAAGCCGCCCCGGCGGCCTCCCTCCGGGCCGATGTCGATGAGCCAGTCGGCGGCCTTGATCACGTCGAGGTTGTGCTCGATCAGGACGACGGTATGGCCCGCCTCGACGAGCGCGTTGAAAGCCGCGAGGAGCTTCCGGATGTCATCGAAGTGGAGGCCGGTCGTGGGCTCGTCGAACAGATAGAGCGTGTGGCCCTGGTGGGTTTTGCTGAGGTGCGCCGCCAGCTTGACGCGCTGGGCTTCGCCGCCAGAGAGCGTGTTGGACGGCTGGCCGAGCGTGAGGTACCCGAGGCCGACCTCCTGAAGGGTCTTTAGCTTCTTCTCGACCCGCTTCTGACCCTTGAAGAAGGCGACCGCCTCGTCGACCGTCAGGTCGAGGATCTCAGCGATGTTCTTCCCCTTGAACCGGATCTCCAGCACGTCCTGCTTGAAGCGAGCGCCGTGGCACGCCTCGCATTCCAGGTAGAGGTCGGCCAGGAACTGCATCTCGACCTGCACGACGCCTTCGCCCTGGCACGTCTCGCAGCGCCCACCGGGCACGTTGAACGAGAACGTCCCCGCACGGTACCCGCGGACCTTCGCCTGGTGCGTGCTGGCGAGCAACTCACGGATCGCGTCGAACGCCTTGATGTAGGTCACCGGGTTGGAACGCGGGCTCTTTCCGATGGGTGACTGGTCGACCATCTCGACGGTCTCGACGAGTTGCGCACCTGTGATCTCGTCGTGCGCGCCGACCTTGCCCTCGAAACTGTTGCCCTTGATCCGCTGGAGCGCGGCGTAGAGCGTCGAGTGGACCAGGGTCGACTTGCCGGATCCGGAGACGCCGGTGACGACGGTGATGACGTCGAGCGGGAAGGACACGTCCAGTCGCTTCAGGTTGTGCTGCCGCGCGCCCTTGACCGTGATCATGCGCTCGGGGTCGATCTCGCGGCGGGACTCAGGGACAGGAATCGTTTTGCGACGCGAGAGGTAGGCGCCAGTGAGGCTGTTGGGGTCGTCGAGGGCAGCGTCGAACGATCCCTGAAACATGACCTCGCCGCCGAGCGCGCCCGAGCCCGGCCCGATGTCGATGATCTGGTCTGCCCGGCGCATCATCTGCTCGTCGTGCTCCACCACGAGGACCGTGTTGCCGATGTCGCGGAGGCCTTCCAGGATCGTGATCAACCGGTCGTTGTCGCGTGGGTGGAGGCCGATCGTCGGCTCATCCAGCACGTAGAGGCTGCCGACGAGGCTCGATCCGAGGCTGGTCGCGAGGTTGATCCGCTGGGTCTCGCCCCCGGAGAGCGTCATCGCGAGGCGGTCCAGCGTCAGGTAGTCCAGCCCGACGTCGACCAGCGTCGTGAGGCGCTTGCGGACCTCCGTCAGCAGGCGTCCGGCGACCTCTTGGTCGTGCTCCGACAACTCGACGGCATCGAAGAAGGCCTTGGCGTCGGCGGTCGTCAGTTCAGACAGCTCGCCGATGTGGAACCACTCGGTCGCGTCGTCCGCCGAGGCGCCCAGGGCGGGGCCCTTCAGCTTGACATGGAGCGCCTGCGGACGAAGCCGGAACCCGTCGCACGCCGGGCACCGCGTATAGCCGCGGAAGCGCGCCGCGTAGATGCGATAGTGCATCTTGTACTGCTTCTTCTGGAGGTAGGCAAAGAAGCCATTCACCCCGGCGTACTCGCCCTTGCCTGCCCACACGAGGTCTTTCTGGGCCTTGGGCAGCAGGGTGTAGGGAACGTCTAGGTCGATCCCCTCCTGGCCCGCGATGCGGACAAGCGCGCGCTGGTGACTGGACCACTGCTCTGTGCGGAACGGAGCGAGCGCGCCCTGGCGGAGCGACAACTCCGGGTTCGGGATGACGAGGTCCGGGTCGACGCCGGGGACGCGTCCGAAGCCCTGGCAGGCCGGGCAGGCGCCGAGGGGGCTGTTGAAGGAGAACAGCTGAGGCGTCGGCTCCTCGAACGTCATCCCGTCGCGCTCGAAGAGCGCGGAGAACGGGATCACCTCGAACGGGCCTTCCTTCGGGGCCGTGATGACCACCGCCCGCTCCTCGCCTTCGGCGAACGCCTGCTCGACGGAGTCTGCGATGCGATTGGTGGTGGCGTCCTTGTCGGGGTCCGTAGCCAGCCGGTCGACCAGGACGTACAATCGCGCGACGGGCGTCCGCACGGCGTCCGAGGCGATCTCGCTCAGGTCGATCACCTCCGCCTGCGCGCCCTTCGCAGCCTGCTTGTCGGTCGGCAAGGCGACGAGGCGGAAGAAGCCGCGGGCGCGGAGCGCGTCGAGCTCCTGGGTCTTCTTGACTCCCTTGTGCGCCGGGAAGGGGAAGCAGAGGTAGAACCGCGTCTTGGCAGGCAGCGCCGCCTGCACCGCCTCGGCAGCCGAGCGGGGCGAGTCGCGCGTCACGACCTCGCCCGACACCGGCGAGATCGTGGTCCCGACGCGCGCCATGAGCAGGCGCAGGTAGTCATAGACCTCCGTCTGCGTGGCGACCGTCGAGCGCGGGTTCTTGGTGCCGGTCTGCTGCTCGATAGCGATCGCGGGCGCGAGGCCCGTGATCAGGTCCACATCGGGCTTGTCCATCCGGTCGAGGAACTGGCGCGCATAGGCGCTCAGGCTCTCGACGTACCGCCGCTGGCCCTCGGCGTAGATCGTGTCGAACACCAGCGACGACTTGCCGGAGCCCGACGGTCCGGTCACGACCACCAACTGCCGCTTCGGAATCGTGACGTCGATGCCTTTCAGGTTGTGCTGCCGCGCGCCCTTCACCACGAGATCCCGCCCGACGAATCGGTTCTTGGTGTCGGCGGCGACCTTCGTCTTGCGCGAGGTCTTGGTCTTCGGGGCCGTGCTCGTAGGGGCCTGAGTCGTCTTCGCCATCGGGAGGAGGTGGGGTCGGAGCGTCGGTGCAAACGCTGGAGAGGCGCCAACGCTGCCCAGCCACCGAAGATGCCCGCGACCTGTGAAACCGTGGTGTCAGCCGTGGGGGATCCCACGGGCGACGTGTCCTGGGTTGTCCCACCGCGGAAGTCAGACAGACTCTCATATGTGTACGAGAGTGGAACGGAAAGGAGGCGAGAAAGGAAGCACCCCTCCATCTCATTGGGTCAGGACACTGGCCTCGACTGATCTCTCTTCATCGTTCGCATTCCCACCACCCTCTCTCCATGACCTTCTCTACACCTCGCGTGGGCGGCGCACTTCAGCGCGCCACGCTTCTCCTCACTCTGCTTCTTTCCGTTGGCTGGTCGGTGGCGGCACAGGCGGCCACGATCACCGTCGACACCAACAACGACGAGCAGAACACCGACGGTGACTGCTCGCTGCGCGAGGCGATCGCCGCTGCAAACACCGACGCGGTCGTGGACGGTTGCACCGCTGGCGACGGCGCCGACACCATCGTGTTCGGAGGAGGCGTGCTGCTGCCGAACGTGACGCTGAACCAGGACGGCTTCGTCGTCACGTCGCAGATCTCGATCGACGGCGCCCTGTTGCTCGGGACGATCACACTCGATGGAGACAACCGGTACCGCATCTTCGACGTGAGCACCAGCGGCGACCTCACTCTGTCCAACATGACCCTGACGCGCGGCGGTCGCGTTGACCGAGGCGGGGCGGTCCTGGTGCGCGAGGGCGCTCGGTTCTCGGCCTCCGACGTCTCCTTCGACGACAACTGGGCAGCGGGCGACGCGGCGACCGACGGCGGCGGCGCCATCTACGCGCTCGGCCCGATCGACCGGCTCGAGGACGCGACGTTTTCGAACAACCGTGCCATCGGCACCTCGGGCTCGGGCGGTGCCATCTTCCTCAACGGCGCCGACGCCATGCTCGTCAATGTGACGTTCACAGCGAACCGCGCCCAGCGGGCTGGCGGCGGCATCGAGAACCGCGACGGGGCCCTGACGATGGCCGGCGTCGACTTCTCGGCCAACAACGCGGGCATGAACCCGGGCAACGGCGGGGCGGTCCATCTCTCGGCCGACGGTTCGGCCGACATCACCGGCGGCATGGTCTCGGAGAACGTGGCTCGCGAAGGCGGCGGCTTCTGGAATAGCGGCGAGACGATGCGTGTCTCGAACACCATGTTCACCGGCAACATCGCCGTGGGCGACGGCTCCGCGGACCGGATTCAGGGTGGGGGTGCCCTCTTCAACGACGGCGGCCTGCTCATCCTCCAGAACATCACCGCGATCGACAACCACGCGATCGGGACCTCGGGGTCGGGAGGCGCCATTCTCAACGGGAGCGGCGGCGCGACCTGGGTCATGACGAGCACGGTTTCCGAGAACGTCGCTCGCCGCGCCGGCGGCGGGCTTGAAGACGACGGCGGCACGGTCGTCATCGTCATGTCGACGTTCGAGGAGAACCGGGTCGTGGCTGCGGCCAACCCCGGCAACGGCGGCGCCGTCCACAGCGGCGGCGGGACCGTCGTGGTGGCCGGCGGACAGTACCACCGGAACGTAGCGATCGAAGGCGGCGCCTTCTGGACCAGCGGCGCGCTGGTGATCACCGGCGACGAAGCTGGCATCCCCGACCCGATGGACATGGACATCGTGATTCCGACGGTCACGCCGGCTGCGATCACGCGCAACGTGGCGCGGGGCAACGACGCAGACCAGGGCGGCGGCGGCCTCTATGCCACGCCGTCGGGCGTGATCCAGGTGTTCGAGGCCCTCATCGAGAGCAACGTCGCCAACGGTACGTCCGGCTCGGGCGGCGGCATCTTCTCGGCTGGTGACCTGCTCGCCCAGGGCACCTCGATCCGCCGCAACCGAGCCAACCGGGCCGGTGGTGGCATCGAAGACGCGGGCGGTACGGTCTCGCTGACCGACGTTCGCCTCGACAAGAACTGGATCCAGGACGGCGCGCCCGGGAACGGCGGCGGCCTCCACAGCGGAGGCGGCGACGTGACCATCACGCGTGGCATCATCGCCGACAACATGGCCGTCGAAGGCGGTGGCCTGTGGACGAACGGGACGCTGACGATCAACGGCGGCGCCGATGGGGACAACGACGACGACGACGACGCAGAGGACGGCGACCGGTCGTTCTTCACGGTCCTCTCTGGCAACGAGGCCTCAGGTGACGAGGCGGGCATCGGTGGCGGCGGTCTCTACGTGGAGACTGGCGGCATAGCGTCGGTCCGGTACACGCTCATCAACGGCAACACGGCCAACGGCACGGCGGGCTCAGGCGGTGGCGTCCTCGTCGCCGACGGTGCCTCGGCGACGCTCGCGTTCTCCGAGGTCACCGGCAACACGGCCAACCGCGCCGGCGCGGGCATCGAACTGTTCGACGACGGAAGCACGGATGACGAGACGACCGTCTCGCTCCGCCAGGTGTACGTCGCGAACAACGTCATCGACGAGGGCGCACCGGGCAACGGGGGCGGCCTCCACGCTGGCGGTGCCGGAGCGGTGGACGTGTCGATGAGCACGTTCGCCAACAACGGCGCGGTCGAAGGCGGTGGCCTGTGGATCAACGCCGCGGGCTCGCTGACGATGGGCAACTCGACCGTCACGGGCAACACGTCCGATACGGACGGTGGGGGCATCTACGACAACGGAGGGGCCTCCATCGCGCTGTCCAGCGTCACGGTCGCCCTCAACAGCGCCGACAACGATGGCGGCGGCCTGTTCTCGGCGAGCACCGACATGTTCACGGTCCAGAACACCATCGTCGCAGACAACTCGGCCGGCGGGATGGGCCCGGACTGCTCCGGAACGTTCGACTCGGACGGGTATAACCTGATCGGGGACGTAACCGGCTGCACCGTCAACGGTGACGACACCGACACCGACGGGCAGAACCCGATGCTGGCGCCGCTCGCAGCGAACGGTGGCTTCACCCCGACGCACGCGCTGATGGAGGGAAGCCCCGCCATCGACTCGGGCGACTCGGCGTTCGATGTCGACCAGCGTGGCATGACGCGTTCGATGTCGCCCGACGACCGCGGCGCGTACGAGACCGAAGGCGGCGGTACCTCGACCTCGACGGGTGAGGAGCCGCAGGCAGGGGCCTTCGCCCTCGGGACCCCGCAGCCGAACCCCTCGGCCGGCCGTACGCGAGTCACGTTCTCCGTAGCCGAGGCTGCCCCGGTGGAACTGGCGCTCTTCAACGTGCTCGGCCAGCGCGTGCTGACGGCCTTCGAGGGCCCGGTGAGCGCGACTGCCCCGCAGACCGTCGACCTCGACGTGAGCGGTCTGGCGTCGGGCGTCTACGTCCTCCGCTTGATGAGCGGTGGCGATGTGGAGACCCGCCAGGTCACGGTCGTCCGCTAGACGCGGCTCGGCCCGGCGACTCGGCGCCCCCGCTGGCTACGGCTGGCGGGGGCGCTCTCGTGGGTGGAGTCTGTGTGACTGGAAGGGCTGCCGTGGGGCGTCGGCGCAACGGGCTGGAAGCGCGAGCGTTGGACCCGGATGACGCTCGCTCTCCAGACCCCTCTGTTCACCGATCTCGACCCCTGGCCGGGCTTCGGGGTGATACTGGCCGTCGCGCTCGGCGGGGCGCTGCTGGTCCACGCGTCGGTGTACGGTGTGCTCCATCGGATCCGTCGGACGGCACCGGAGCGGCTGCCCTTGCGTGGGCTGCTGGTGGTCCACACGGAGCGCTCCGCGCGGTGGGTGCTGGTCCTGCTCGCTCTGCGCGCCAGCCTCGGCCATTTGCCCGCCGAGGCGGGTGGGGTGGCCGGTCCGCTAGCGACGGCGGTCTCGATCGGGCTGGTGATCGCGGCGGCGCGGCTGGTGATCCGCGCGATGAGTGCCGTCCGCCAGTCGCTCGGGGAGCGGCTGGACACGAACAAGGCCGACAACCTCTCCGAGCGCCGCATTCTGACCCAGATCGGGCTGTTTCAGCGACTGCTGAATGTGCTGGTCGTCGTCGTGGCCGTGGCGGTGATCCTGCTCCACTTCGAGTCGGTGCGCCGGGTGGGGACGGGCCTGCTGGCGTCGGCGGGAATCGCGGGCATCGTGCTCGGCCTGGCAGCGCAGCGGGTGCTCGGCAACCTGTTCGCGGGCATCCAGATCGCCATCACGCAGCCCATCCGCGTGGACGACGTGGTGGTGGTCGAGGGCGAGTGGGCGCGCGTGGAGGAGATCACGCTGACGTACGTGGTGGTCCGGATCTGGGATCTCCGGCGGCTGGTCCTGCCGATCTCGTACTTCATCGAGACACCGTTCCAGAACTGGACGCGGTCGGCGTCGCAGGTGATCGGGACGGTCTACCTGCGGACGGACTACAGCGTGCCGGTGGACGCCGTCCGAGCGGAGGTGGGGCGGCTGGTGGAGGCGTCCGAGCACTTCGACGGCGAGACGTGGCGGCTCCACGTGACCGACCTCGGCGAGCGCGGCGTCGAGATGCGGGCGCTGATGACGGCGGCCAACGCGGACCACGCGTGGGAGCTGCGGTGCGAGGTCCGGGAGGGTCTGCTGAAGTGGCTCCGCGAGACGCACCCGGAGGCACTGCCGCGCACCCGGGTCGTGTTTCCGGAGGGCGAGGTGGTCGGCCGCGGTACCGAAGCGGACTGATCAGGGTCGGGGACGGCGCGCGACTCACGGGTGTGGCTACGTTCGTCGGCCATGGGCTTTCTGAATCCGCTCCTCCTGGTCGGCCTCGCGGCGGCGGCGATCCCGATCGTCGTGCACCTGTTCAACTTCCGTCGGCCGCAGCGGGTCGACTTCTCGACGCTGCGCTTCGTCCGCCAAATCGAGGCGACGGCGATGCGGCGAATGCGCATTCGCCAGTGGCTCCTGCTAGCACTGCGGACGCTGGCGGTGCTCTTCCTCGTGCTCGCCTTCGCGCGCCCGACGCGGACCGCCGACGCGGGCGTGTTCGAGGAGGGGACGGCGCGGAGCCTCGTGCTGGTGCTCGACAACAGCCGGTCGATGACGCTCCGGGACGCGCAGGGCGCGCTGATCGACCAGGCGCGCGGCCTCGGTGTCGCCGTCATCGAGGCGACGGGGGCGGGCGACGAACGAACGCTGCTCCCCGTCGCGCGGCCCGTGGAGGCGCGCATCGTGCCCTACACGACCGCCGGGCCGGTCCTCGATGCCATCGAATCCACGCCCGCACTGGCGGGGGCCGAGGCGCTCACGGCGGCGATCGCACGGGCGGGAAGCGTGCTGGAGGGCGCGCAGCACCTGAGGCGCGAAATCGTGATCGTGAGCGACCTCCAGGCGGCTACGTTCAGTGACTCCGCGAGCGCCACCCTGCCCGAAGGCATCGACCTGACGCTGCTGCCGTTGGGCGCGAGGGCGCAGGTCAACACGGCGGTGACGGACGTGCGGGTCGTAAGCCGGATCGTCGAGCCGGGGCGGCCGGTGCAGATCGAGGCGACCGTCGTGCGCTACGGGGGGCGGCCCGGGACGGTTGGCGCGGCGCTTCTCCTGGACGGCCAGCGCGTCGCCGAGACGGCCGTGGACGTGGTTCCGGGAGAGCCGGTCCGCGTGCCATTCACGGTCACGCCTCCCGCGCGTGGGTGGCTGGGCGGCGAAGTCCGTATCGAGGCGGACGCCGCGGCCTGGGACGACGCCCGCTTCTTCGCGCTCCGGGTGCCGCCGCCGCCGCGCGTGCTGCTCGTCCGCGGCGACGGCCAGCGGGCCGATCTCGTGGCGCTCGCGCTCGGCGTCGCTGCCGAGTCGGGGGGCGTGGCGCTCAACGAAATCGCCGAGGGCGCCCTGCCCGGCGCGGACCTCGACCAGTATGACGCCGTCGTGCTCGTCGGCCCCGCCTCGGTGGGCGACCCAGGGCGGCTGGCGGCGTTCGTCGGCGCGGGCGGCGGCGTGCTCGCGTTCCCCGGCGACGACGTAGATGCCCTCAATCCCATGCTGGCAGCCCTCGGCGCCGGTCGGATCGACGGCGCGGTGGGGGAGAGCGGCGGCGACGTACTCGGCACGACCACCGACCTCGACCTCGACCACCCCCTCTTCGCGGGCGTTTTCGACGCGGCCCGACCGACGCCCGAAGCAGTCGACCTCCGAAAAGTCGCGCGCTACCGTTCCGGCGGGGCCGACGAGACGACGCTCATCGCCACGCAGACGGGGGCGCCGCTGCTCCAGGAGGTCCGGCGAGGGGAGGGGAGCGTGCTGCTGTTCGGTGTCGCGCCCGACCTCGGCTGGAGCGACCTGCCCCAGCGGGGGCTCTTCGTCCCCCTGTTGTACCGCGCTGCGGCCTACCTTGCTGCCGGGTCGTCGATCGCTGACACGGGCGAGTTGACCGCGCGCGAAGGAGGCACGATCCGCGTGGAGGGCGTCGGTCCGGGCACCGCCCTTCGCCTCGTCGGCCCCGATGGAGTGACGCTGACCCCGCTCCAGCGGACGGTGCCGGGTGCTGTCGTGCTGGACGTGGGCGACGCGGTCGCGCGGGCGGGTCTGTACCGCGTGGTGCAGAGCGACCGCACGCTGCGCGTGGTCGCCGTCAACGAAGACGCGCGCGAGTCGGACCCGGCGGCGCTCGCTCCGGCGGAGGCCGTGAGGAGGCTGGAGGCAGCGACCGGGCGCCCGGTCCGCCTCGTGGAAGGAGCAGCCGGGCTCGCCTCGGACGGCGAGCGGGCGGGGACGCCGCTCTGGACCTACTTCCTGGCGCTCGCGCTGGCGTGCCTCATCGCCGAGACGCTCGTCACGACGCGGCGGCGCCCCGAGGTCGCAGCCTGAACCCACGGTGGCGAGGGAGCGCGGAGGCTCCCTCACCAGTCGGCCCGGTCATCCCACCACAGATTGACCGGGACGGATGGTGGGACGGGAGGCCCGCCACCACGTAGGCGGGGCGGGGCGTGTCGTCCCGGCGCGGAAAGGGTCGGCGGGCTCCCGGTCGCTTCTGGGGAAGGGTGCGCGCGAAGCCCCTGGCGGTGGGCCTGCGGCGAAACGGGGGAGCGGTGCCGACGGCCTCAGAATCGGGAGTCCACTTCGAGGACCACCTCCCGTGATTGCACGATTCACAGGACAGGCGAGCCCAGGGGGGAGCGTCGGGCCGCGAGGACCGATGGCCCGCGAGATCCGGTCTAGCTTTCACGGGCCCTCCGCACCGTTCGCTCCGTCTGTGCGTTCATCCTGTCGACTCCACACCTCGCCTTTTGACGCAACCGACTTCCCGCTCCCGTGAGACTGCCGTCCTCGTCGGCGTGCAGACGCCCGCTACGACTCCGGCCGAACTCCGCGATGGCCTCGACGAGCTCGAACTCCTGACCGATACCGCTGGCGCGGACACCATCGCTCGGCTGACTCAGAACCTGCCGCGCGTCCATGGGGCCACGTTCATCGGCAAGGGCAAGGTCGACGAACTCCGCCAGCTCGTCGAGAAGCACAAGGCCGACCTCGTCGTGTTCGACGACGACCTATCGCCGGTGCAGGTCCGCAACCTGGAGAAGGCGCTCAAGTCGGAGGACAACAACGTCAAGCTGGTCGATCGCTCCGGGCTCATCCTGGACATCTTCGCCAGCCGGGCGCGCTCGGCGCAGGCCAAGACGCAGGTCGAACTGGCGCAGCTCCAGTACCTCCGCTCGCGACTGACGCGGGCGTGGACGCACCTGGAGCGCCAGAAGGGCGGCATCGGGATGCGCGGGCCGGGTGAGACGCAGATCGAGACCGACCGTCGCCTCATCGGCAACCGCATCGCGGTGCTGAAGGACCAGCTGGAGAAGATCGACCGCCAGCGGACCACCCAGCGCAAGGGACGCCTCGACCAGACGCGCGTCGCGCTCGTCGGCTACACCAACGCGGGCAAGAGCACGCTCATGAACGCCCTGGCCGACGCTGGGGTCTTCGCTGAGGACCGCCTCTTCGCCACCCTCGACGCGACGACGCGCCAGATCCTCCTCGATACCAACAAGCCGGTGCTTCTGGCCGACACGGTCGGCTTCATCCGCAAGCTTCCCCACGCCCTCGTGGAAAGCTTCAAGAGCACCCTCGACGAGGTGCGGGAGGCGGACGTCCTGCTGCACGTGGTCGACGTCACGCACCCCAACGCCGAGGACCACATCCGCGTGGTCAACGAGACGCTGGCCGAGTTGGAGGCGCAGGACAAGCCGACGCTGATGGTGTTCAACAAGGTGGACGCCCTGGAGGACGCGGGGCTGCTCGATCAGCTCCAGTCGGCCTTCGGCAACGCCGTCTTCGTGTCGGCCCGGCGTGGCATCGGGCTGGACGAGCTCCGCACCCGCACGCTCGCGCTCGTCGAAGCCGACTACGTGGACCGGGTGGCGCTGCTGCCGGTCTCGAAGCCCAAGGCACGCTCGCACGTCCACAGCGTCGCCGAGGTGCTGGAGGAGACCTTCGGCTTCGCCGAGGACGCCTACGATGCCACCGCCCCGCCCGTGGCCGTCGTCCGGCTGCACTTCCGGGCGTCGACCAAGAATGCGCCGGACCTCGACCGGATGCTCGCGGGCTACGGCAGCCTGCGCTGGACCACTCCCTCCGACACCACGGCAGGCGACGGCGCCGCTGACCCCGCCACGCTGTCCGACGAGCCCGACGCCTGACCTCGCGAGGTGCTGTCAGGCGGCCGCACCGTTCGGGATCTACCTGAATGGCTCCCTGAGGGGGGCGAGTGGTCGCGTACCGACGGTGGCTCGCGGGGTGTGGTACGCCTCTTGCCCGTCTATTGGACACCGGGGCATGCTAGCTTGCCGCCCCGGTCGTCCCCCCTCCACCGGTTCCATGACCGTTGCTTCCCTCCTCAGCCCGCTCGACCCGCTCGCCACGACGGACACCGTCGGCGAAGCGCTCGTCGAGCTCGCGACCGCCCATCTCGCGCACCTGCCGGTGCTCGACCCGACCGACCGACTCGACTCGGTGGTGACCGAGGCGGCTCTCCGCGCCTACCCGGACCCTGAGGCACCGATCGGCGCGCTCGTCGCGGGCGAGCCCGTCGCCATCCGGCCGGATACCCACGTCTTCGACGCGGCCCACCTGCTCCGCCAGCACGGCCTGAGCATGCTCCCGGTGGTGGACGAGGAGGGCGTCTACGAAGGTCTCGTCGTCCGCCAGGACGTATTCGCGCAACTCGCCCACATGCTGGCCACCGAGGAGCCGGGCGCGATCGTGGTGCTGGACGCCGCACGGGACAACTTCTCGCTCGGTCAGGTGGCCCAGATCATCGAACAGAACGGCGTCCGCATCCTGTCCGTGTCGACGGAGGACGACCCCGGCGCGGGGCGTGTCCAGGTGACGCTCAAGCTGAACGTGTCCGACACGGCGCGCGTCCGCCACGTGATGGCCCACCACGATTACCGCGTCACGGCCGTCTTCGATGAGGCCGAGGACGATCTGGAAGAGCGCGCTGCCGCCTTCCTCCGCTACCTGAACGTGTAACCGTCGGAGCACGGGTCCATCGGGCCTGTGCCCGGCCCCGCCTCCGATGAGAGATCACTCGCACCCCGCTGTCGCCTTTCACGCCGTCGCCCTGGTGGCCGCGGCGCGGTCGGCGTTGCAGATGGCCCGCCAGATCGGCGACCGTCGGGCCGGGCGCGACGCCTCCGCGCAGGAGCCGGAGGGGACGGTCCGCACCGATCTGGACGCGCTCCGTGCCGACCTCGGTGCGCTGGTGGTCCGCCTGCGGCTGCGCGTGGTGGTGCGCTCGCCCGAGAGCGAGGCGGCCGCGCTGGCGCAGGCCTTCGAGGACCGCACGCTGCTGGACGACCTCGGGCGGACGTTGAGCGTGATCCACCAGAAGTTGCTCAGCCTGTACCCGGGCGTCGACGAGGAGGTGGTGGAGACGACCCGGCGGCTCGCCTCCGAGGCCCGTCAGCGAGCGGTCTCCGACACGTACGCGCGGGCGCTGGCTGACTTCGTGGCGCGTGCGAGTGACCTGCGCGACGCGCTCGCCGAGGCGGCCTGACCCGACGGTGTGAACAGGGTGCGAGTGGGTCAATATCCACGGAGACGAGGCGTTGAGTGGGGCCGGTCGTGAGTCGAGAAATCACGGCTGCGAGGCCCGTCCGGCCGTATTTTCGGCTGATTGACGCTGCGATAGATCTGGCCCTCGGCCACTCCCTGACTCCCCCGCTCGATGTCCGCTACCGACCGCCCGTACGAGAACGCTGCCACGCCCGACGGCCAGACGCCGACGCCGCCCGCCAACGCCCTCGCCGTTCCGCCGTCCGCCGGAGACGGCGCGCCCGCGCGAGGCGACTACGGCGCGGGCAACATCCAGGTGCTCGAAGGGCTGGAGGCCGTCCGCAAACGCCCGGCCATGTACATCGGCGATGTCGGTGTTCGCGGGCTGCACCACCTCGTGTACGAGGTCGTGGACAACTCGATCGATGAGGCGCTCGCGGGCTACTGCGACCACATCGAGGTCGTCATCCACAAGGACAACTCGATCTCGGTGTCGGACGACGGTCGTGGCATCCCCGTGGCCATGCACCCCACCGAGGGCAAGCCCGCCGTCGAGGTGGTGATGACGGTCCTGCACGCAGGCGGCAAGTTCGACAAGGACACCTACAAGGTGTCGGGCGGCCTCCACGGCGTCGGCGTGAGTTGCGTCAACGCGCTCTCGGACCGCCTCGACGTCCAGGTGCGCCGCGACGGGGGCGTCTTCAAGATGGCCTTCGAGAAGGGCGACACGGTCGAGGAGCTGACCCGCGTCCGCGACATGACCGAGGGCGAGGAGACCGGAACGACGGTCCGCTTCAAGCCGGACGCGAGCATCTTCTTCGACCGCGTCTACCGCTTCGACACGCTGGCCTCACGCATGCGTGAACTGGCGTACCTCAACAAGGGCATCACGATCACACTCACCGACGAGCGCGAGGACGACGAGGCGCTGGGCGCCGAGACGTACCACTCGGAGGGCGGCCTGGCCGAGTTCGTGGCCTATCTCGACGAGGCGCGCGAGTCGCTCTTCGACGGCGAGATTCACATCGAGGACGAGGACGCCGACGTGCCCGTGGAGCTGGCGATGCGTTACAACACGGGCTACCAGGAGAACGTCCTGTCGTTCGTCAACAACATCAACACGCACGAGGGCGGCACGCACGTGTCCGGCTTCCGCCGCGCGCTGACGCGGACGCTCAAGAGCTACGCCGACAAGAACGAGCTCCTCAAGAAGGCCAAGGTCAACCTCTCCGGCGACGACTTCCGGGAAGGCCTCACAGCCGTCCTGAGCGTCAAGGTCCAGGAGCCGCAGTTCGAGGGCCAGACCAAGACCAAGCTGGGCAACGGCGAGGTCCAGGGCGCCGTCGAGAGCCTCGTCGCTCAGAAGCTCGGCGAGTGGCTGGAGGACCACCCCCGCGAGGCCAAGACGATCGTGCAGAAGGTGATCCTGAGCGCGCAGGCGCGGACGGCGGCGCGCCGTGCGCGCGAGCTCGTCCAGCGCAAGTCGGCGTTCGGCGGCGGCGGCCTGCCCGGCAAGCTGGCCGACTGCGCGTCGAAGGACCCGAGCGAGTCGGAGCTCTACCTGGTGGAGGGAGACTCCGCCGGCGGCTCGGCGAAGCAGGCGCGCGACCGCCACTTCCAGGCCATCCTGCCGCTGCGCGGCAAGATCCTGAACGTCGAGAAGGCCCGCCTCGACAAGATCCTCGACAACGAGGAGATCAAGAACATGGTCACCGCGCTGGGTGTCCAGATCGCCGCCGGGGCCGACGAGTTCTCCGACGAGAAGCTCCGCTACCACAAGATCGTCCTCATGACGGACGCCGACGTGGACGGAGCCCACATCCGGACGCTCCTGCTCACGTTCATCTACCGCTACCTCCGGCCGTTGCTCGAGGCGGGCTACATCTACATCGCGCTGCCGCCCCTCTACCGCGCCAAGAAGGGCAAGAAGGAGGTCTACGCCTGGACCGACCAGCAACTGCAGGAGGCCATCGCGGACATGGGCGGCGCCGCGGGCGTCGGCGTGCAGCGCTACAAGGGGCTCGGCGAGATGAACCCCGAGCAGTTGTGGAGCACCACCATGGACCCCGAGTTCCGCATGCTGCAGCTCGTCACCATCGACGATGCCGCGGCGGCCGACAAGACGTTCTCGACGCTCATGGGCGACGCCGTCGAGCCTCGGCGCAAGTTCATCGAGCGCAACGCCAAGTACGCGACCATCGATACCTAGAGGGATCTGGGATGGAGAGGGACGGAGGGGTGGGCCGAGTGCTCCGTCCCCGTCCCGCATCCCGCGCCTCGTATCCCTCTCGCCATGCGCCCCGACCTGTCCATCGTCGTTCCGGCCTACAACGAGGCCGAGAGCCTGCCCGAGCTGGCCGACCAGATCCGGGCGGCGCTCGACGGCGCGGGCCTCTCCTTCGAGGTCTGGCTCGTTGACGACGGCTCGGACGACGGGTCGTGGGCGACGATTCAGGACCTCCACAGCGCCGACCGGCGCTTCGCGGGCGTCCGCTTCCGGCGCAACTACGGCAAGAGCGCCGCGCTGGCAGCGGGCTTCCGTCGGGCCAACGGCCGCTGCGTCGCCACCCTCGACGCCGACCTCCAGGACGACCCGGCCGAGCTTCCCGAGATGGTCGCCCGCCTCGACGCCGGGGCGGACCTCGTGAGCGGGTGGAAGCGGAAGCGGCACGATCCCTGGGAGAAGCGCATCCCGTCCAAGTTCTTCAACAAGGTCACGCGCTGGCTGTCGGGGATCCCGCTGCACGACTTCAACTCAGGCATCAAGGCGTACCGACGCGAGGTGATCGAGAGCGTCCGTGTGTACGGTGAGCTGCACCGCTACATCCCACTGCTGGCGAAGTGGGAGGGGTTCACGGCCATCGAAGAGCAGGTCGTCAACCACCGCGAGCGCATCCACGGGACGACGAAGTTCGGCCTGGAGCGCTACCTGCGCGGCTTCCTCGACCTGATCACGGTCGTCTTCCTGACGCGGTTCGCGCGCCGGCCGATGGTGTTTTTCGGGGGACTGGGCACGTTGGGCTTTCTGCTCGGCTTCCTCGTGCTGGTGTACCTGACCGTCGAGAAGCTGGTCTTCGGCGCGGGCATCGGCGGGCGCCCGCTGCTCCTGCTGGGCGTCATGCTGATCCTGCTGGGAGCCCAGTCCTTCCTCGCCGGACTGCTCGGCGAGATGATCGTGCGGCCCGAGATGGAGCGGGCGGACCGCTACGACGTGACGGGCGAGATCCTCCCGGCCGAGGCGGCCCCGGAGCCCGCCGGGGTGCGGGCGTAGCGCGTGGCGCGGATCGCTCTGATCGGTCCGGCGTGGCCGTACCGCGGCGGCATCGCCCACTTCCAGGCGTCGGTGGCACGGGCGCTGGCCGCGCGCGGGCACGAGGTCTCGGCGGTCACCTTCTCGCGTCAGTACCCGGAGGCGCTCTTTCCCGGCACAACGCAGTACGAGGACGGTCCGCCGTCTCCGGATCTCCCGGTGGCGCCCCGGCTGATCGACTCCATCGACCCGCGCTCATGGTTTCGCGCCGCTCGACACGTCGCCGACGCGGGCGCCGAGGTGGCGGTGCTCCAGGTCTGGATGCCATTTATGGGCCCTGCGTTCGGTGTCATCGCGCGCCGACTCTGGAAACGGGGCATCCGGGTCGTGGCCGTCGTCCACAACGCGATCCCGCACGAGCGGCGTCCGGGCGACCGCGCGCTGAGCCGCTACGGGCTCTCGGCCTGTGACGGGCTGATCGTGCTGAGCGACCAGGTACGCGAGGACCTGGCGACGCTCGGCATCACCGCGCCCATCCGCCAGCGGGCACACCCGGCCTACGACACGTTCGGGGACCCGACGCCGAAGGCCGACGCCCGCGCCCGCCTCGGGCTGCCAGCAGACGTCCCCGTCTTCCTGTTCTTCGGCTTCATCCGCCGCTACAAGGGGTTGCACGTGCTGCTCGATGCCTGGGCCGGTGTCCGCCGCCGCGTGCCCGAGGCGGTGCTGGTGGTCGCGGGCGAGTTCTACGCCGACGAAGCCACGCTCCGCGCGCAGATCGACGCGCTGGAGGGCGTGCGCCTCGATGCGGATTACATCCCCGACGACCAGGTTGGGCTGTACGTCTCCGCGGCGGACGCGGTCGTGCAGCCGTACGTGACGGCCACACAGAGTGGGGTCGCCCAGATCGCGTTTCACTTCGAGCGGCCGGTTATCACGACCGACGTCGGCGGGCTGGCCGAGATCGTGCCCGACGGCGAGGCCGGGCTCGTCGTTCCTCCGGAGGACCCCGCCGCGCTGGCCGCCGCGCTGGTCCGGTTCGTCGACGAGGGGCTGGGGGAGAAGTTGAAGGAGGGCGTCCGCCGGGCCCGTCAGTCGACCTCGTGGACGGCTCTCGCCGAGGCCGTCGAGGACCTCGCCAGACTCTAGGCCGGTCCGTGGAGCCAGGCGATGGCCTCCGACTCCTCGAGGAACGTCCTGGCCTGAATCCCAGCCACCGAGGACGAGGCCTCGAAGAACTGCGCCTTCTCGAACTGCGCGTTGTAGTCGTCCAGCAGCGCGATGCGACCACTGTACGCCTCGGGGTGCTCCAGGACCACCTGCACGACCCGGTAGACGTCGGGGAAGGACAGCCGGCTCCGAACCCCTCGGATGTCGACGAGAAGGTTTTTCCCGGCTGCACCGGCATCCCGTGCGATGTCCAGCACGAGGGCCTGTGTGGAGGCGAGATCGAACTGGCCTTCGACGGTCACACGCGCCAACTCGCCGAGGGGAAGGAGGGTGTACGACGTCATCAGCGGGCCAGGGAAGCCCATCAAGGTAGAGACCTTTCACCGAAGCCGATTCCTCGCCCCGCAGCGGGCGGCGTAATCTGGCCGACTCCTCGCATTCGACCGTGGACTACGACCCCGTCAAAGACCGGCTGGGCGCCTTCTTCTGGAAGACGCCGACCCGCACGAAGGCCTTCTACCGGCTCCTCGACACCGTCTTCCTGCGTTCGTGGTACGTCCGGCGGGCCCTTCGCCAGCGGATCGCGGCGATGGGCGACCGCCCCGTCCGCGTGCTGGACGCGGGGACGGGCTTCGGGCAGTACGCTTACTGGCTGCTGGACACGTTCCCGAACGTCACCGTCACCGCCGTCGACATCAAGGACGACTACCTGGAGCGGGCGCAGGCGTTCATGGCGCAGACGCCGTACGCGGGGCGCGTCGCGTTCGAGAAGGCCGACCTGACCCTGCCGCTGGAGTATGCCGACGCGTTCGACCTCGCACTCTCGGTGGACGTGATGGAGCACATCGAGGACGATCGGGCGGTGTTTCGGAACGTGCTGGCGGCGCTCAAGCCGGGCGGCGTGTTCATCGTCAACACGCCGAGCGACCAGGGAGGGAGCGGCGTAACGGCGGAGGGAGAGGAGAGCTTCATCGGCGAGCACGTCCGTGATGGGTACCCGCTCGCGGAACTGACCGAGAAGCTGGAGACGGCGGGGCTGACGGTGGTCGAGACGGCCTACGCGTACGGCCCGGCGGGCTCGGCGGCGTGGCGGCTGCTGGTGAAGTGGCCCATCCAGGCCCTCAACGCGAGCTGGCTGACGGCGCCGCTGGTGGGCGCGTGGTACGCGGTGGGCGGGCCGGTCGGGCTGGCCCTCAACGCGGTCGACCTCCGCGCCGACAATGAGACCGGGACGGGGCTCGTCGTCGTGTCCGTGCGCCCGTAGTTCTTGGAGTAGGCCCCGAACTCGCCCGGAAGGCGACTGTCAGGTCCCGAGACCGGTCGAGTACCTCCCGGCGGTCATGGAACCGAGAATGGAGGTCGCCAAGCCGGCCGGAAGACCGATCTTGGCCATTCGTCTCCCGGTTCGCTCGTGTCCGCCAGCCTGTTCGTCGCCGCCGTCCTGTGTGGACTCGTCGCCCTGAGTGAGTGGCTGGTGCGGAAGACTCCCGCGCGACACATCGGGTCAGCGCTGCTGGTGATCCTGCTGACGGCGGTGGTCGCCAACCTGGGACTGATCCCGACCGGCTCGACGGCCGAGGCGCCGGTGCCGGTCTACGACGGCATCTTTTCGATCCTGGCGCCGCTGAGCATCTTCTGGCTGCTGCTGGGGGTGGACCTGCGGGCGGTGCTGCGGGCCGGTCCGGCCGTCGTCGGGATGTTTCTGATCGGGACGGCGGCGACGGCCGTGGGCGTGCTCGTGGGGATGTGGGTGGTGAAGGGGCCGGAGACCATCGGCCCGTCGTTCAACGCGCTCGGGGGGATGTTCGCGGGGACCTACACGGGCGGGAGCCTCAACTTCAACGCCGTCGCCATCGGGTACCGCGTCATGGAGGACGGGCCGCTGTTCGCGGGGGCCGTGGCCGTCGACAACATCGTGACGACGGTCTGGATCATGGCGACACTGGCGCTCCCGCGCCTGCTGATACCATTCTGGCCCACGCGCACCGCCGCTGCCGATGCGCCGGCTGCGGCGGAGGGGCCGTTGCTGGGCATCGAGGACGACACGGAGACGCTCCATCCACTCGACCTCGGGCTGATTCTGGGCCTGGGACTGGGCGCGCTGTGGGTCTCCGAGTGGGCGGCCGGCGCACTCGCCGCGGCGGGCATGGCCGTTCCGGGGATCCTGATCCTGACGGTGGTGGCGCTCGTGATCGCCCAGTTCCCCATCGCGGCCCGGCTCAAGGGCGCGCGGCTGCTGGGGATGGTGGGCGTCTACCTGTTCCTGGCGGTCGTCGGCGCGTTCTGCGACGTGGTGGCGCTGCGGGGGTTGGGCAGCCTGGGAATGACGCTGCTGGCGTTCACATCCATCGCGGTCGCCGTCCACGGCCTCGTGGTGTTCGGGGTCGCGCGGGTGTTCAGGGTGGACCTCGCCATCGCGGCGGTCACGTCGCAGGCCAACGTCGGCGGGGGGACGTCGGCGCTGGCGCTGGCGCGGAGCCTGGGCCGCGACGACCTCGTGCTGCCCGCCGTGCTGGTAGGCTCGCTGGGGACGGCGCTGGGGACGTTCGTCGGCTTCTGGGTGGCGGGGGTGGCGCTGCCCCTGCTGCTCGGGTAGGCCCGCCTCGGGGCCGAGGCGGACAAGGGCGCCTTTCCGGCCGCTCTGGACATGCGCTCCGCAGCCTCGCCGCGCCGACTCCGGTCAGTGGAGGTACAGTCGACCGTTGGAGACGAACGTGGCGATGTCTCGGTGGAGGCCCCGAAGGTGAAGGAGACGACCAGAGTCCGGCAGCCGAACCTCGGCCTCGGTGATCTCGATAGATCCCCGGCCTCCTTGACCGTTGCCGACGAGCACGACGGTCCCGGTGGCGCGGATCACGAGCGGCCGGTACGCGATCCACTCGGCGGCTCCGTACCCGTCCGTCTCCTCGTCCACGTAGTGGGCATAGGTGTCTTGCTCCACGTCCAAGCTGTCGAATGCGAACGTCAGCTCGGCGGTGCTGTCGTCGATGACGTCGACTCCGAGCTCTCGCAGCCCGTCGGGCCGAAAGCCGATGTCTCGGCCGGCGTATCCGGCCCACCCTGTCGAGTCATACGCCGCCAGGGCCTGCGCGGAGGATGGCCAGTCCCCGGTGTCTGCATGATGGCGTAGCGCTGCGAACGCCAGCGTCGTCACAGGCCAGGAGGCGGCGCTCTCCGCAGCCAGGCGGTCGTCGCTCGTGCATCCCGCTGCGGCCAGGGCGAGTGCCAGGCAGGCGACAGAACGGTGAGTCGAGGCCATCGAACCTGTCCGGGGCAGAGGGGGGAAAGTCAGAGACACCACCTCGACGGATGCGTTGCCCGGCCGTGTGGCCTCACCCATACCCTCGCAGCGTCTCCCACCGGAAGAGGCCCGAACTGTGACCGTCGCCCCAGGTAATCTGGAGCGCGTAGTGGCCCGCCGGGCGCAGCTCCTCGATCTCGTACGTCATCAGCGAGGGCAGTTCGAACACGATCGGGTCGACTGGCTCGGCCATTCCCGCGTGCCCGCCCCGGCACTCGGCGCACGGGCAGGCGCGGCGGAGGCCTTCGTAGGAGTACGTCGACACGTGCTCATCGGCCCAGCCGACGGTGAGCGTCTGGTCCTCGGCGGAGGCTTCGAGGCGGACGGGCTGAAATGCAGGGTTCATGGTTCAAGGTCAGGGTTCGCAGGGTGTGGGTCCTTGCGAACCCTGAACCCCGAACCCGCTACAGAAACAGGTCCGGCATGAACTCCGTCGCGCCGGGCGTGACGGCGTAGCCCGAGAGGTCGGTGACGCCCGCCTCGGCGAGGACCTCGTCGTCGAGGAAGAAGTTGCCCGTGCGAGAGGAGGGCATGGTCAGGACCGCGTGCGCAGCGTCGGCCATGATGTCGGGCGTGCGGCTCATGTCGATCATGGCCTGCCCGCCGAGGGCGTAGCGGACGGCAGCGGTCGCGATGGTGGTGCGCGGCCAGAGCGCGTTGGCGGCGATGCCGTCCTCTTTCAACTCCTCGCCCCAGCCGAGGACGCACATCGACATGCCGTACTTCGAGATCGTGTAGGCGACGTGCGGGCCGAACCACTTCGGGTCCATGTTGAGCGGCGGGCTGAGGACCAGGATGTGGGGATCGCGGTCGGCCTTCGCGCTCGCCTGGAGGTGGGGCAGGGCGGCCTGCGTCACGCAGAACGTGGCGCGCGTGTTGACGCTCTGCATGAGGTCGAACCGCTTCATCGGGGTCGCCTCGGTGCCCGCGAGGAAGATGGCGCTCGCGTTGTTGACCACGATGTCGATGCCGCCGAACCGCTCGGCGGTCTCCGCGATGGCCTCAGCGACGCGGTCCTCGTCGCGGGCGTCGACCTGAAGGGCCAGCGCCTGGCCGCCCGCCTCCTCGATCTCGGAGGCGACCGTGTGGATGGTGCCGGGCAGCTTGGGGTGCGGCTCGGCCGTCTTGGACGCGATGGCGATGTTGGCGCCATCACGCGCGGCTCGGAGCGCGATGGCCCGGCCGATGCCGCGGCTGCCGCCGGTGAGGAAGATCGTCTTGCCAGCGAGGGAGGCCATCGAGGTGCGGAGAGGGAGGGAGGGACGTAGGCCGCTCCGACGCGCGACATCGGGTGTGGGGTCCGCCCGACCCAGAGAGAGGTGGGGCGTCTGCACCAGGGACGTGCGCTTCGAGAGCCGCAGCTTTGGGAGCCCCCTCTCCGTGCTCATGCGCCTGCTTCTCCTCGTGACCGCAGCCAGTCTGACAGCCTGCTCCGGTCTCCCGCCGGAGACCCTCCCGGCGCTCAAGGGCGGCGAGGTCGTGACGGGCGTCACGCTCGCGTTCGACATGCAGAACCGTCCCAACCCTGACGTGGGCGCCTGGGTCGGGGTGGGGCTCGGACACGGAGTGGACGCCTCCATCGGGGTGGACCTGCCCGCCATGCTCGTGATCGGTGGGCCGGCCGCGGCGGGCTTTCCGCTGCTCGGGATCCCGCCGGGCCTGTCCGTTCGGAAGACATTCGAGAACGGGCTCGGCGTCGGGGTCGGCTCCGGGTCGCGGTTCCTGTTCGCCGCAGGCCGCGATTCGTCGCACGCCATCACGCACCTGTCGACAGCCGGGGTGTTCGTGACGACCGCCTCCCGGGAGGACCGGATGGTGCAGGGCCGGGCGACGCTCCACGTGGGCTACGCTCAGGTCCGGCGGCCCAACACCGCGGCGACGGAGCGCGGGCTGGCCGTCCACGTCGCAGGGCAGGCCGGGCCGTCGGTGGCGCTGGGGGACACCGCGCGGGTCCTCGTCCCGATCCGCGTCCAGGGTGGGGCGTTCGTGTGGCCGCGACGGTCGGTCGTCCAGGGGCCCACCTTCGGGCTCGGCGCCCAGATGCACGAGGGCTGGAAGTGAGGCCCTAGGGCGCGGCGTCAGCGAGGGCTGCCAAGAGCGCGTCCGCGTCGTCAGCGTCGTTGTATACGTGCGGTGACACCCGTAGGACGCCGCCACGGACGGATACCGACACGTGGTGCGCCGTCAGCGCTTCGCGGATCGCCTCCATCGAGGCACCTTTCGGTGGGCGGAGCCCGAACAGGTGCCCGGCCCGCTCGTCCGCCTCGGCGGCGCCGTAGCCGAGGTCGCGCGCTCCGTCGACGATGCGGGTGGCCAGCGCCCGGCAGGTCGCCTGGATCCGGTCGGCGCCCCAGGCGTGGATCTGCTCGATGCCCGCCGCCAGCATCGGCAGCAGGATCGGGTTGGAGCGCTCGCCGACATCGAAGCGGACGGCGCCGGCGGCGTAGGCGTCCTCGTAGTCCGTGAGCCCGTCGAAGCGGTCGCTGCCCGCGCGGGCGATCCAGTTCTCTTCGAGCGGACGCCCGTCGCGGAAGCGCTCGCCGAGCCACAGCGCGCCCATCCCGTACGGACCCAGCAACCACTTGTAGCCCGCCATCGCCAGCGCGTCCGGTCGCGCCTCGGCGACCGAGATCGGCAGTGCGCCCACCGACTGGGTGCCGTCCACGACGAACGCGGCGCCGGTCTCGCGGCACCGCGCGCCGACGGCGGCGAGGTCGAACACGGTCCCGTCGGCCCAGTGGACGTTGGGGATGGCGACAAGGGCGGTCTCGGGGCCGATGGCGTCGAGCAGGCGCGCGTTCCAGTCGGCCGTGCGCCCCGGCGTGCCCAGCGGTCCGGGCGCCTGGACCGTGACGATGGTGGCCCCGTTCTCATCCGCGAGCCGCCGCCACGGGTAAATGTGGCTCGGGAACTGCTCAGCGACCACCACCACCGTCTGGCCCGTCTCGACCGGCAGGTTCGCCGCGACCGTCGCCATGGCGTACGACACGGCCGGGATGAGGGCGACGTGCGCGGCACCGTCGGGGTCCCCGATCAACCTCGCCACCAGTTGCCGGACGCGGTCGGCCGTCGAGAAGAACGTCGCCGGCGCGATGTCGGTCGGCAGGCGCTTGGCGCGGACGCCTGCGATACCTGCCTCCTCGACCGTCTTCGGCATCGGCGTCATGTACGCCGCATTCAGATAGTGAACGCCGCTGGGGAGCGAGAAGAGGTCCGTCTGGGGGGCGAGCACAGGGCAGGGGAGAGGGAGGAGGGGCGTGGATCCGGAGAGCCCGGCGTGCCGCACGCTACCTCCTCCCGGACGACGCTCGCAAGCCGGCCGAGGTGGGAAGTCTGGGACCTACTCCGGCCCCTCGAACTCATCGCGGTAGTCGGCCCGGGCGGCCTCGATGACCTCCTCGGCATGGGCGCGGCCGTAGGTGCGCGCGATTGAGGCCGTCGAGTCGCTGCCGCCGGGGACCAGCTTGTAGGTCGAGAAGTAGTGCGTGAGGCGCTCGACGAGCTTCTCGGGCAGCTCGCTCATCTCGGTCACCTTGCCCCAGAAGAGGTCGTTGCGGAGCACGGCCACGATCTTGTCGTCCGCCTCGCCGTGGTCGATCATCTGGAGGCCGCCGACGACGCGGGCGTCGAGCGTGATGTCGGCGCGCTCAATCTGGCGCTCGGAGACGACGCAGATGTCCAGCGGGTCGTGGTCGCCGCGCGTGGCTTCGGGGCCGGAGAGCGCCGCGACGCGCTCGGCGCAGTAGGTCCGCGGGATGAAGCCGTAGAGCGTCGGCGGGAAGGCCGAACTGCGCTGGGGTCGGTCGACGCGGGTGTAGCCGGTGACCTTGTCGAGCTCGTACTTGACCGAGTCGAACGGTGTGATCTCGACGTAGGCCGTCACGATGCGCGGGGCATCCGGCCCGGCGTCGAGGCCGTGCCACGGGTGAGGGCGCCAGCGGAAGAACGGGGCGGGGAAGGGGGGCATCGGGCGGGCGGAGGGGGCTGCCAAGACGCCGCCGGGCCAGTCCCGGTTGCCGATCCGGGATCGCCCCATTTCGCACGAAGAGCCTGGAAAAGCCGGGCCTGCTTCAAACCCTCTATGCGCGGTCCGGTATCACACGTCTCCTTTCTTCCGGTCGTCCCTGGCTTCGCGACCTCCTCTCTCTCCCTCTCTTCCATGCCCAACGTCAAGACCTCCACCGCGACGCCGACCGCCGAGCTGTTCTACCAGGACCTCAACCCCGAGGGCTCGGCCGGGACGGTCGTCCTGATCCACGGGTGGCCGCTGAGCCACCGCATGTTCGAGCCGCAGCTCTGGCCCCTCACGGAGGCGGGCTACCGCGTGATCGCCTACGACCGGCGTGGCTTCGGGTCGTCGGCCTTCCCCGCCTCCGGCTACGACTACGACACGTTCGCGGCCGACCTCAACGACCTGCTCACCGAGCTCGACCTGACCGACGTGAACCTCGTCGGCTTCTCGATGGGCGGCGGTGAGCTGGGCCGCTACGTCGGCACGTACGGCACCGACCGGGTCAAGAAGCTCGTGTTCATGAGCTCTGTCTTCCCGTACATGCTCAAGACCGACGACAACCCGAACGGCGTCCCGAAGAGCACCTTCGACGACATGAAGGCAGGCCTGAAAGAGGACCGCCCGGCCTTCCTGCAATCGTTCGGGAAGGACTTCGTCAACTACGACACGCTCTCCGACACGATCTCAGAGCAGGTGCTCCACTACCACTGGTCCATCGCCGCGATGGCGCAGCCCAAGGCGACCGTCGACTGCGTGGACGCCTTCGGCCTGACCGACTTCCGCGCCGATGCCGCGCGGATCGACGTGCCGACGCTGTTCATCCACGGCGACGACGACCAGATCGTCCCGTTCGAGACGTCGGCCAAGACCGGCAGCGAGCTGGTAGAAGGCAGCACGGTGCATACCGTCGAGGGCGGTCCGCACGGTCTGAACCACACGCACAAGGACGAGGTGAACCGCGTCCTGCTGGACTTCCTGGCGTCGTAGGCCCGGCGCTCCTCCCGGACGATTCCGCCCGCCTCGGCTACGCCGCCGAGGTGGGCGGTTCTGTGTCGGAGCAACGCTGCTGCCGGTTGCGTGTCTCTCGGGCACGACACCTCCTGGCTCCATGGTCCTCGCCCTGCTCTCGCTCTTCTTGGTCTTCTTCGTGGTCGCCGCTGCGACGGTCCTCGGGCAGCACCGGCTGCGCCCGACCCGCCGCCGTCGGCTGGCGGGGATAGGGCGTCACAGGTAGCGGGCAGCGTTGTCGCGGTCGACGGTCTCCACACGGTCCGCGTCGCGGACGTCGGTGAGCAGGCAGGCCTCCAGCGCCTCGCCGTCCGGCGGGCCGTGCAGAACGGAGATGTCGCCGGTGGTCTCGAACACCACCGCCCGGACCTCGGAGGCGCGGAGGACATTCGCTTCGCGGAGCTTGGCCCACACGTCGGCCTCGGTGACCCTGGCGCGGCGGAGGTTGTCACGCACCATGCCGTCCTTCGTCATCAGCAACAGCGGCTCGTTGTCGACGGCGTTCGAGACGGCCCGGCTCCGCTGTCGGAGCACGGCGAGCCCGATCTGGAGCGTAAAGATGACCGTCAGCGCCACGACGGCGCGGAGCAGCGAGGGCCCGTCGAACAGGACGCTGCCCGCTACGATGGAGCCGATCGCGACCGTCATCGCGAAGTCGAAGCCTGACAGCTTCGAGAACGTCCGCAGCCCGGCGAGGCGGGTGTAGACGATCAGCGCCACGTAGATGCCGACCGCCGTCAGCACCACGTCCCCGACGGTGCCCCAGGTCGTGAACAGCCAGTCGGCCGGGTCGAAGTCGCCCATCTCAGACGGTGTAATCGTCCTCGCCGAGTTCGACGCGGTCCGATTCCCGGACGCCGCGCAGCAGACACGGGTGGAGCGCGGTCCCCGCCGCGTCCCCGTGGAGCACGGAGATGTCACCGGTCGTCTCCAGCACGACCGCCCGCACCTCCGAGGGGTCCAGCACGTTCGCCTCGCGGAGCTTGGCCCACACGTCGTTCTCGGTAACGCGCGTCTTCCGGAGGTTGTCGGTCAGCATCCGATTCCCGGCCATCAGCACGACCGGTTCGTTGTCGAACACGTGCTCGGCCCACGAGGTGTGCTTCCGAAGCCACGACACCACCACCTGGATCGCGAACAGGCTCACCAGCGCGACCGCCGCTCGCGGCAGGGAAGGGGACTCGGAGAGCACCGCCGTCGCCAGGATGGAGCCTGTGGCGATCGTCATCGCGAAGTCGACGCTCGTCATCTTCGAGAAGCTGCGCAACCCGACCAGCCGGACGAGCCCGATCAGGATGGCGAAGACCGCGACGGCGGACAGGGCTACAGCGAGAAGAGCGGTGGGGTCGGCGGTGAACCAGTCGGACATGTCGTGGGGAGGGAGACGCGGCTCAGGAGAGACGGCCTGAGAGTCGCAGACATACGCGGGACGCCGGGCAGAGTGCCGTTGCCGCACGCTTTGGCATCGGAACGAACGCCAGACGAAGGCTCGGGGACTCGGCTTCGGCGGCGAGACCCCTCCCTGTGTCTGCCCGCTAGATTCCGACAGATGAGCAACGAGACCGCGGAGTCGCATCGCCCTGCCCTCGCTTTCCAGCCCCTCCGGACGCCTGGCGAGCGGCCCCCCTTTCGAGCTGACATCGAGGGGGTGCGCGGCATCGCCGTCCTCCTCGTCGTGCTCTACCACGCTGGAGTGCCTGGCTTCTCTGGAGGCTACGTGGGCGTCGACGTGTTCTTCGCTCTCTCGGGCTACCTCATCACCGGAATTCTGGTCGCCGAGGTCGAGCGGACCGGTCGGCTCGACCTCGCTCGGTTCTACGCTCGCCGTGCCCGGCGCCTTCTCCCCGCGGCCGCGGTCCTGCTCCTCGCCACGACGGTATTCGCGTCCGTCTTCTACTCGCCGCTCGAGCAGCAGGGCATCGCGCGGACGGCGCTCGCGACAGCGGCTTATGTCTCGAACATGCACTTCGCGGCGGGCGCGACCGACTACCTGGCGGCCGATGCAGAGACGAACCCTCTGCTGCACACCTGGTCGCTCGCAGTCGAGGAGCAGTTTTACCTCGGCTGGCCCCTCCTCGTCCTGGTCGGTCTGGTCGGGGTCCCGTGGCTCCGCAGGGGGCGGCTCGCGCTGAGCCGTCGGCGCCTCGCCTGGACCATGGGCGCCGTCGCCGTCGCGACGTTCGCGCTCACGGTCGTCCTCATGGGGACGTATCGGACCCACTGGGCCTTCTTCGCCTCGCCCCCGCGGGCGTGGGAGTTCGCCGTGGGAGGGCTCGGGGCGCTGCTTCCCCGCGTCCGGGTTCTCGCGGTGCACGGGGCCGAGTCGGAGATCGGGACTCGCGTGCTCGGGTGGGTGGGGCTCGTCGCCATCGTCGGCGCCAGCACGCTGTACACGGCGCGGACGTCGTTTCCCGGCTGGGCCGCGCTGGCCCCGGTCGTCGGGACGGTCCTGGCGCTCCGGGCAGGGGTCGGGCAGCCGACCACGGCGCTGAGCCGCTTCCTGGAGTGGCGCCCCCTCCGGGAGGCCGGGCGGCTCTCGTACTCCTGGTACCTCTGGCACTGGCCCGTGCTGGTCTTCGCCGACGGGCTGTGGGTGGAGGGTGTAGGAGGCCACCTCTCGCTTCCGGTCCGGCTCGGGCTCCTGGCGTTCTCGCTCGTGCTGGCGGAGGGGTCGTACCGCTTTGTGGAGAACCCCGTCCGGCACCACCGCTGGCTCGCTGGGCGTCCAGCACGAGGGGGGATGCTCCTCGTCGCGCTCACCGCGGGTGGCGTCGCACTCGCCTTCGGGTGGAGAGCGGAGGCCATCCGCGCTGCGCGGTCGCCAGATCAGGCCCTCTACTCTCGGGCCGTCGACGACATCGACCTCGGGACCTACTGCATCACCGACGTCCGGGGGACGGGCCTGACGAACTGCGCCCTCGGTGACACGACCTCGTCCAGGGTGGCCGTGCTGTACGGAGACAGTCACGCTTTCCAGTGGCTGGCTGCGGCCGACCGCGTGGCCGCAGCACACGGATGGCGGCTCGAGACCGTGATGAAGTCCAGTTGCCCCGCCATCGATGCGACGAGGTGGAACGCCAAGCTGGGGCGCGACTTCGTCGAGTGCGATGCCTGGCGCTCGAACGCGATGGACCGGATCGACGCGCTGAGCCCGGAGATGGTCATCGTCAGCTCCGCGTGGACCTCGTTCGACGGCATCCCTCCCGCCGAGTGGGCTTCCGGGACCGCACGCACGTTCTCTCGGCTCTCCAGGGCCAGTGGCTCCGTGCTGGTCGTCCGGGACACGCCACATCCCGGGTTCGACGTCCCCTCCTGTCTCGCTCGCAGGAAGAAGCGGCCAGGCCTGGACTGCTCGTTCGCCCTCGACGGCGGTCAGGGCCAGGCGGTGTACCAGGCCCAGGTGGACGCCGCGTCGGCCTTCGAGAACGTCTCGACCGTGGACCTGACGCGTGTCCTCTGCCCGACGGGGACGTGCGCAGCCCTCCGAGGCGACACGCTGGTCGCCTGGCGCGACGACAACCACATGACGGCGACGTTTGCACGGTCCCTGGCGCCCTCGCTCTCCAGGGCCGTGGACGAGGCGCGTGCCCACGAGCGTTCGGCCGTTCACCCCGGCGTGCCCGTCCGGACGGGCCGATAGGCGACTTGCTCCTCCCCGAGTCAGCGGCTGGAGTCGCTCTAGCTTGAGGTCCTCACGTACGCCCTCATGCGCGCCCCTCGGATCCGCTTCGCACTCGTTCTCGGCCTCATCGCGTCCGTGGGGTGTGCCTCGGACCCGCACCCCGCCGCGGACCTCGCTGCCGCCGTCGAGTCGCGGATCGCCGAGGTCGAGGCCGCAGGCGGGACGGTCCGCCTCGCGGCGTTCGTGGTCACCGACGGCGTGTTCAACTCGGAGCTGATGGCCCCCTACGACGTGCTCCACCACACCGTCTTTCGCGATTCGCTGGACTACGTCGAGCCGGTTGTGGTGTCACCCGACGGCGGCCCGGTGACCACGTTCGAGGGGCTCCGTGTGGACGCTCACTACAGCTTCGCGACGGCCCCACGGGCCGACATCCTCGTCATCCCCAGCACCGACGGCAGCCTCGACCGCGACCTGGACGACGACGCCTACATGAGCTACGTGCCCCATGCTGCCGAGGCCGCCGAATGGGTCCTGACGGTCTGCGACGGTGCCTTCCCGCTCGCGGCGACGGGCCTCCTCGACGGCCGCGTGGCGACCACCTTTCCCGCCGACCGCGCCGCCATGGCCGAGCGCTTCCCCGAGGTGGACGTCCGCGATGACGTGCGGCTGGTGGTGGACGGTACCTACATCACGTCGGTCGGGGGCGGGATGAGCTACGAGCCCGCGTTCTGGCTCGTGGAACACCTCTGGGGGGCCGAGAGAGTGGAGGGCAATGCGGAGGGCCTGGTTTGGCCGTGGGACCTCGCGACTCTGCCTCATCTCGTGGTGGACCGGGACCCGGGAGCAGACCGATGACCGGCAGACGCTAAAGCTGGCCTCCAACACGCCGATCTCTCGCGGAGACCCTTCGGGCGAGGACGAGATTGATATTAAAAATTTTTGATCTCATCTAATCATGCCTCATTATATTCGGATCCCTGGTCTGTCGCCCACTCGCTATGACGCCTCCCCGCATCACGCCTGCCCCCTGGCCCGTCGCGCCACCGCCGTCGTTCGCCAGCTGGGCGCCGCCGCCTGCCCCGAAGCCGAAGTCTTCTGAGAAGGGGACGATGCTCCCCAAGGCCGGCCGCGCCTGAGATCGCTCGGTCAAGGACAAGCCTCGGCCGATCGCGCGTACACCGACGTGCCGAGGTCGTCCTCCAGCCTCAGTGCCTCGCCGTCCCGTGCTGCCCGGTAGGTTCTGCCATCGAAGAGGACCGTGTCTCCGCTGACCTCGACGGAGGTCACGAGGGCCGGGCGGTCGTGGAGGTAGGTCCGCATCTCCGCGCCTTCCACGGTGGCCGCCTCGTCGAGCGCGCCGTCTCCGGAGCAGAAGACCCAGTCCCCGCCGAGGTCCTCCAGACTCAGCAGGGGAGGGGCGGCCGCGAGATCCTCTGGTGGGGCGACCTCGGGTGAGGGCTGGTCCGTCTCGGGCGTGACGAGGGGGGAGGGGGCGCTGGGATCGGCCGTCGCGGGCTCATCGGGGGCATCGGCGCAGGCGCCGAGGAGGAGGGCGAGGAGCAGAAGGTGTCGCATGATCAGTCGTCGAGGTGGTGGCTCAGGAGCCACGTGTAGAGGTCATCGGAGGCATAGGCTTCCGACCACGAGTCGTGCCCGGCGTCCGGGTAGACGGTGAAGCGTACGTCGCCGCCCGCGTTCCGGAGTGTGCGCACCATGCCGACCGACATCTCGATCGGGACGACGGGGTCCATGGCGCCGTGGAACGCCCACACGGGCACGTCGCGGGCGGCCTCGATCCCGAGTGGAAGCCCACCGCCGCAGATCGGGACCGCCGCCGCGAACCGCTCCGGCATGCGCATGATGGCCTCCCACGTCCCGAACCCGCCCATCGACAGGCCCGTCAGGTAGACGCGGCTCTCGTCGATGCGGTACTGCGCGATGGCCGCGTCCAGCGCCGCCGCCACGCGCCCGACCGTCCACCGGCTGCCCGTCGGGACCTGGGGAGCTACGATCACGAAGGGGAGGTCACGGCCCGCCGCCCGCTCCTTCAGCGGTCCGTGGACGCCCACCACGGCGAGGCTGTCGCCCCGTTCGCCCGCGCCGTGGAGAAACAGAAGCAGCGGCCAGTCGCGGTCCGGGGCCGCGTCGTAGCCCTCGGGCAACGAGACGATGGCGTCGCCCGAGGCGGTGTCCGTCCAGCCCCCATCGTAGGCGAGGCGCGTCTGAGCGGAGGCGGAGGCGGCGAGCATGACGGTCAGGAGGACGAAGCCGAAACGGCGGGACGAGGACATCGGCGGGATCAGTGTGCGGAGAGACGGTGAAGCTACGCGACGGCGCTTGCTCCTCCCCCCGCGTCAGGTCCGTACGCTTCGCCATCCCGCCTCCTGGTCCGATGACTCACCGTTCCCTCCCTTCCGGCGACGCCCTCGGGCTCCGCGTCGGTGAGCTGGCCGCGCGGGCCGGTGTCAGCGTTCGCGCGCTGCACCACTACGAGGCGGCCGGCCTGCTCCATCCCCGCCGGACCGGCGCCGGCCACCGGCGCTATGGCCCGGCCGACGCCGAGCGGCTGTTCCACGTCACCGCGCTCCGCGCGCTCGGCCTCGGGCTGGACGCGATCCGCGAGGTGCTCGACGCGCCCGACGCCGACCCGGTCGCGCTCGTGGCTCGCCAGCGGGAGGCGCTGGCCGCCGAGGCTCGCCGCCTCGACGCGCTCGCGGACCGCCTCGGCGACCTCGGGCGCCTTCTCCAGCAGCGCGCCACCGCTGGAGCGCCCATCCCTCCCGACACCTTCCTCACTCTCACCACCGCCATGTCTGCCTTCGACCGCCACTACACGCCCGGGCAACTCCAGCAGCTCGCCGACCGCCGTGAGTCCTTCGGCGAGGACGCCATCCGCGCCGTCGAGGCCGAGTGGCCGCGCCTCTTCGAGGCCGTCGGCCGGGAGATGGACGCGGGCACCAACCCGGCCGCCCCTACCGCCCGCGCCCTCATCGACCGGTGGGACGAGCTGGTGGCGATGTTCACTGGCGGCGACCCCGGCATCCGCCAGTCGCTCGGGACCGCCGTCGAGGCCGACCGCGAAGGCGCCTCAGCGATGATGGGCCTCGACCCGGATCGGATGCGCGACCTGTTCGCCTTCGCTCAGCGCGTCCGCGACGCACGATGAGGTGCGGGAGGCACGCGGGATCGGGCGACGTCCCTCGCCCCGCTACGCCTCGTCGCCGTAGTCCTCGCGGTGCAGGTCGCGCGCTTGCGCGATCCAGTCCTCGCGCTCGATCCGCCCCTGGAACACCTGGATGGCGTCGTTGACGCGTTCCACATCGTCGGAAGTGAAGTTCGCGATCTGACGGAAGGTGGTCACGCCGATGCCCGCCAACTGGCGCTCGATCTTCGGCCCGATGCCAGAGATGCGCTTGAGGTCGTCGATCGGCTTCTCGGCCGGGGCGCCGAACAGGCCCGTCGCGGCACCCGAGGCTGAGGCGGCGGCGACCGGTGCAGCCGCGCTGGCGCTCGCGGCGCGGCAGTCCGCGAGGTCAGCTTCGAGGGCCTGGATGCGCGTGCGCGCCGTCGCGAGGGCGCGGTCGTCCGTGACGACGGTCTCCGTCTCGCGACGGCGGCTCCAGAGGAGCCAGCCGAGCAGGAGGCCGAGCAGGAACGCGGCCAGCAGGCAGAGGAAGATCTGGGAGATGAGGTAGCCCATGGGGTGAGGTGGGTCTAGAGACGGCGGAGAGCGAAGACGACGCGCCGGTTGCGCGCGCGCCCGTCGGCAGTGTCGTTGGAGGCGATCGGCTGGCCCTCGCCGAAGCCGGTCGCGGTGAGGGCGTCGTCGGCGACGCCCTGCGCGAGGAGGTAGGCCTCGACCGCCTCGGCGCGTTCCTGGCTGAGTGCCTGGTTGGCAGCCTCCCCACCCTGCGCGTCCGTGTGGCCCTGCACGTCGGCGCCCACCGTCGGGAAGCGCGTCAGGACGGCGGCGACGCGGTCGAGGATCTCGCGCGACTGCGGCGTGAGGTCATTGGTGCCGCTGGCGAACTCGATCTGGCCGATGGAGAGCGCCTCCCGGAAGGCCTCCTCGGCCGCCACCACGTCGGCGTCGGTCGAGCCGGAGACTTCGAGCTGGTCGCCGATGGCGGGGTCCTCCACGATGAGGTCGCTGCGGAGCGTGTAGGGCGCGGCCACGGCCGCCCGCGCGGCGGTCTCGACCTCGGCTTTGTCCGCCTCGGTCGGCACCGCGCCGCTGAGGACGACGACGCCCCCGGCTCCGCCGTCGCCCGGCTCGATGGAGAGCGCCGGGCGGTTGACGCCCCGGATGCGTCCGAGGAGGGCCAGCAGCGACGCCTCCCAGTCGGCGCGAGCGCCTGCATCGAGGGTCAGCTCATCCCGGACCTCGCGGCCCGGGAAGGCCTCCCGCACCCGCGCCAGCAGCGACGTCCGCACGGCCCCGTTGGGCACGACGCCGCGCAGGACCAGCGCGCCGGCCGCCTGCGACAGCGTGAACGGCGAGACGCCCGCGCCCGAGACCACCTCGGCTGCCGCACCTCCCGTCACGTTCAGGTCGTTGTGGACGCGCCGGACGCCCGGAACGTGCCAGGCGGTCCATGCCGCCTCGGCCGCGGCCTCGGTCGTCGGCACCGACCCGCGCAGGACCACGTCGCGGCCCGACACCTCGGCGGTGGCGCCCGGCACCCCGGCGAAGGCCGCCTCGACGCGCCGGGTCATCTCTGCTTCGATGTCGGAGGCATGGAGCGAGACGCAGAGGAACGTCAGGACGAGGAGCCCGATCAGGCCGAGAAGCCAGGTGACGGTCTGGGACATGGCGACGCCGAGGGTGAGGGGACAATATGGACCCCAAACCATTTGACTCCAAACCAGTTGGCGCCAGACTCCTGCGGCGAGAGGCATCCGCGAGGAGGATCGGGCGTACACACCGCCCTTCCCCTTTCTCATGCGCGTCCTCTACAACGCCTCGGCCGGCAGTGCCTCCGAGGCCGACCTCGAGTCGCTCCGCACGCTGCCCGGCGTCGACTTCGTCGACTGTGCCGATCCGGCCGCTCTCATGGATGCGGCGACCGAGGCCTCGCACGCGGGGATCGACCTGGTGGTGGCCGCGGGTGGCGACGGCACCGTCCACCTCGCGGCGAACGGGCTGATGCGCGCCGGAGAGACGGCCGCGACGCGCCCTGCGCTCGGTCTGCTTCCGCTCGGTACCGGCAACGACCTCGCGCGAACGCTCGGGGTGCCCATCGGGCTCCATCCCTTCGACGCGATCGATGCGCTCCGCCACGCCGACCGCCGCCTGATCGACGTCATCCGGATCTCGCATGATGGGGACGACGACGAGACCGAGTTCGCCATTAACGTGTGCGCGGGCGGCTTCTCGGGGACCGTCGACGAGGTCATGACGTCGGAGCTGAAGGCCACCTGGGGGCCGCTGGCCTACCTCGTGGGCGCGGCCAGGGCCCTGCCCAACCTGGCCGACTTCGACACGCGGATCTCCTGGGACGACGGCCCGGACGAGCGGGTCTCGGCCTACAACGTCGTCGTGGCCAACGCTCGGACGGCGGGCGGTGGCAAGCCGGTCGCGCCACGCGCCAACCCGGAAGACGGCCTCCTGGACGTGGTCGTCGTCCGCGCCGATGCCGACCTCGTGCGCCTCGCCGCCCGCGTCCTCGCCGGCGACTACCTCGACGACCCCGACATCGTCTACAATCAGGTGTCGCGGCTCCGTGTGGCCTCGCAGCCAGGGATGTGGTTCAACGTCGACGGCGAGTTGAGGACGAATGTGCCCATCACCTTCGAGGCCGTGCCGGGTGCGCTGCGCGTGTGCGTCGGGACCGACTACACGCCTGACCCTCGGCTTTGACGTGCTCGTCGACGTTCACCGGGAGGCGCTGAATCCGGTCGTTTTCAGGCGTTCGGAGGAGCGAATCGACCACGTAGGCGACTGTTTCCTAGAGGGTATACCTGGGGCCGGATGCGTGGCGGAGGACTTGCGGGTCGTAGGTTTCCCCCTCTGACCATCGCTGTCATGACTCCGTCCGATGCCCGTGCCCAGGCTCTCGCCGAGTCTCGTTTCTTCGGCCACCTGTCCGCATTCGCCGTCGTCACGGCGGTGCTGCTGGGGGTGAATCTGGTGATGGGCGGGGCGATGTGGGCCGCGTGGGTGGGGGTCGCGTGGGCGCTGATCGTGGCGAGTCACGCAGCGGCCGTCTTCCGCCACGTCCTGGGAGGGGACTGGATCGAGCGCCGCGCCGCCCTGCTCCAAGTCGCGCCCAACCACGATGCGCTCCGCCATCTGGAGCTACGCCTCCGTGCCCTCGAAACGGCAGGGCCTGTCTCCAGCCGCCCTGCTCCGGCCCCCGAGGTCCTCGATCCGTTCGACCTCGGCTCCGCGAACGCCGTCGGGCGCCCGGTCGCGCCGGAGTGGATCGGCGCGGCGCCCGAGGTGGATGTCCCCGACGATCCGTTCGCCATGTCGCGCGAGCCCATCGACACGCCGCGTCTCGACGGCCCGGCACCGCGCTCGCGGGCCCGCTCCAAGCCGACCGCCTGACGCGGCCGGTCGCTAGCTCTTGTCGACAGTGCTGGACCGCTTGGCCAGCTTTGCGATGTAGAAGCCTTCCAGGAGGGTGTTCGGCAGCACGCGACGGGTCGTGGCCAGGGTCGAGTCGAACGGGCGGTCGTTCCAGGCGTCGAGGCCGGGGACGGTCTGGTCGGCGACGGGGCCGCGCGTCGGCAGGCCGGCATCGACCACCTCGATGGCGTCGCCGAAGGTGCGGAGCACCTTGGCCACGACGCCCTCGTTCTCCTCGGGCGCGAAGGTGCACGTCGAGTAGACGAGCGTGCCGCCGGGCTTGAGGGCCTGGATGCCCGCCCAGAGGAGCTTGACCTGCTTGGAGCGCATCTCGCGGATCTTGCGGGGGCTCCAGTAGGCCGTCGTCTCGGGATCGTGCGTCCGGAAGCGCCCCTCGGTAGAGCACGGCGCGTCGACGAGGACGCGGTCGAAGGACTCGGGCTCGCGGCGCCAGTAGACGGCCCCGTTGCCCATCCACGGCAGCACGTTGGTCGCGCCCTGCGCGTAGACGTTGGCCTTGAGCTTGTAGAAGCGCGGACGCACCTTCTCGACGGCCGTGACCTCGCCCTGCCGCCCGACGAGCGCGGAGAGCTGGCCCGTCTTCGAGCCCGGCGCGGCGCAGAGGTCCAGCACGCGGTCGCCGGTGCGGGGCGCGAGCGCGATCGGCGCCAGCTGGCTGGACACGTTCTGGATGTAGATGTGGCCGTCGGCGTAGGGCCGGGAGGCGAGCAGCACCGGGCGGCTGTCGGCCGGGACGGCGTAGGCGCCGGGGACGCCCTCGACAGCCTGGACGGGAACGCCCTCGTCCATCAGGACAGAGATCGTCTCCTCCTCGTCCCGGAGCATGGTGTTCACGCGGAAGCCCGTCGCGATGGGCGCCTCGAAGGAGGCGAGGACGGCGTCCAGACGGTCCGCCGGGACGATCTGCTGAAGCCGAGCGACGAACGGATCGGGAAGCGGCACGGGGTAAGAAGCGGTTGGAGACAGCGGAAGACACTACAATCGCCGAATCGAACCCCTGGGACCGGGAAAACGAGAAGGAGAAGCGTCGTCAGCTCTCCGCCGCCTCGTCCCCCTTCGCCTTTCCGCGAAGGAAGCGTGGCAGGGCCACGTCCGGCAGGTCGGCCGGGTCCACCTCGGGAGCGGCGTCGGCCCCGTCGGTGGCCGAGGTGGGCGTCGTCGCGGCCCGGCGGCCCTCGTCGTCGCGGAGCGCGGCAGCGTCCGGGACGGTGGACGGGCCCTCGCGGTAGGCGCCGTAGGTGGGGCTCAGGATCTCGATCTCCGCCTCGGCGAACTGGTCCTGGATGTTCTGGTGCATGTCGCTGTAGAGGCGCGCCATGCGGGTCACCTCGCGGGTGTACGCGTTGAGCTGGTACGCCACCGAGAAGTCGCCGAGGCCGGTCTGGAGCACGAACGGCGGCGGCTCGGTCTCGATGCCCGCCGTGTCGCGGGCGGCCTGCGTCAGCAGCTGGTGGACCTGCGGCCAGGGCACGTCGTAGCCGATGGTCACCTCGGTGTGCAGGATCACGCCGCTCCCCTCGCGCGCCATCCGCGAGTAGTTGACGATGTGGTTCGAGAGCACGTTCGCGTTCGGCACCGAGATGTCCTCGTTCTTCGTCGTCCGGACGCGCGTCACCAGGAAGCTCTTCTCCACCACGTCCCCGAACACCTCGCCCATGCGAACGCGGTCGCCGATGCGGAAGGCGCGCGTGTACGTCAGCACCACGCCCGCCACCATGTTGGAGATGGCCGTCGAGGAGCCGAGCGACAGGAGGAGACCGAAGAAGACCGTCAGCCCCTGGAAGCCGCGGTTGTCGGCGATGGGCGTGTAGGGATAGATCAGCATCAGTCCCATCACCACGAGGAGGAACTTGACGATCTTGCGCGTCGGGTCGGCGAGGTCGGCGTGGAAGCCCGCCAGTTCGGCCTCACCGCGCGCGACGCGCTGGAAGAGGTAGTCCGAGATCTGCATGATCCACCGGACCACGACGATGATCACGAGGATCGCGATCACGTTGTCGACAGAACTCAGCAGGACGGCGCCGAGCTGGCGCAGCGGTGTGAGCGCGGCGTCGAGCAGGTTGTGGCTCCAGCTCTGCGTCCACGGGAACTGCCCGAAAGCGAACGTCAGGAAGGTGTAGACGAACACGAGCGAGATCGCGAGTCGGGCGAGCCCCACCAGAGCCCGACCGAACCGCGACACCTGATCCTTGCCCACCACCTCCAGCGTCCCGATCTGGATGCCGCGCAGGTACAGCCGCCGGAGCGCGACCGTGCGCGTGTCGAGCCAGGCGAACGCTCGTCCCAGGAGCCGCAGCGCCACGACGAGCACGACGAGCGCCAGCAGCGAGTACGCGAGGCCCCAGAGGACCCCCCGCAGGGTCGCCTGCTCGCGGTATTCGAGCACCGCCTCGACGATCTGTGCGCGGTAGCGGGTCGCGGCCAGGGACCGGCGCAGCCCGAGGGCCGCCGCATCGTCGTCGGTGACCGTCATCACGATCACATCGCCCACCTGGATGGTCGTGAGCGTGCGGCCGTCGACGACGCGGAGCGTGGTGGGGTCGATCTCGCGGCTCTGGGCCAACTCCCCGAGGCGGGCTGAGAGCCGCTCCGCCCGCTGATTGAGGGAGAGGTCGCCCAGGCCGCCCCAGATGCGAAAAAGGACCCGGCCGACCAGCGTCACGTCGATGCCTTCGGCCAGCGCGTTCGAGACGGTCTCCGTCGAGTCGGAGAGCGACGCGACGGCGAGGGAGTCCAGCTCGGCGGCGGCCGAGTCCGACAGCGTCTCGACGGCGAGCGGCTCCGGGCGGCCCGCCGCAGTGGAATCGGCGAGCGGGGGCGAGTCGGTAGCCGAGGTGGAGTCGGCGACCTGTGCGAGGGAATCCGTCGGCTGGGCGACGGCGCCGACGCCGAGCGAAGCGAGGAGAGCGAGGCGGAGGAGGAGCGGCACGGAAGCGGCGTAGGGGCACCTCCACGATACCGCCGAGCGCTCTCAGCCTGCGGCGCACCACACGAGCCCCACCGGCACGCGTCCGTCGAGCGGGGCTCCGGCCCCAGCGAGGGCGTCCGCGTCGGGTAGCCCGTCTCCGACCCATGTGCTCTCGACGCCGTCACAGGCGAGCGCGAGCATGACCCTTTGCACGGCGGTCAGGCACCGCTCGTGGAGGTGGACGCGCTGGCCGGGTTCTCCGGTTGCGCGCACCGTCACCAACAACCACGTGCCGTCTTGTGCGTCGTCGGGGCGAAGCGACTCCAGAAGTGGAGCCACCGTGGCCGGGAGCGTCAGAAAGGCGCAGGGAGAGGTCGCGTAGGCGCCCGACACGGTCCCTGCCGACTGGATGGCGCTGGCGACGACATCCTCTCGGGCCATCAGACGTGGCGACGAGGCGAAGGGAGACTGGACGCTCAGGGCGAGCATAGACGGCACTGGGGAGTGAGGATGTGTCCCCAAAGCATGTGCCATGCCCCTGGAACAGTCCGTGAGAGCCATGCTGGAGCCCAGGGGGCGCCACGTTCACGGTTTCGGTGCCTGGATTGTCACGGGATCAGGGTCGTCGGTCCCCCTGTGAACGCTCTCGGTCATCGGCCGAGGCGCTGTGAGGCGGGGCCGCCCCGCCCCGTCGCCGGGCCGATTCGTAACCCGCCCTCCTCGGGGCGCGGGCAGAAGCTTCCGTCCGCCTTCACACGGAGCGCGCTTGCGCGCCTTGCCCGCCGTCTCGCCCGCGCGGTATGTTGGACGCCCTGCCGTCGGCCCTGCGCCGCGCCGGGCTCTTAGCTCAGTTGGTTAGAGCGCGTCGTTGACATCGACGAGGTCACTGGTTCGAATCCAGTAGAGCCCACACGAATCGCCCGCGTCCTGTCTTTGGACGCGGGCTTCTTTGTGCTTCAGCGGCGAGCCGACCCCCCAGCCCGACTACAAGGCGAACCGGGGTGCGACTACTCCACTCGGCGTCCGAGGGTCTGCGGCTGCCCCTGGATCTGGATGCCGACCGTCCGGCCTTCGGCGTCGGTGACAAACTCCCAGGTGAGGTCCTGGCAGCAGAAGTAGAACACCGTCTCGGAGCCCGCGACGAGTGGCTCGCTGCCGCCTGCGCTCTCCGGCTCCAGGTGAAGCTGGCCGCTCTCCAGCGTGATGTGGAGGCGGCCGAAGCCGGACTCGTACACCCCGACGTGCCGCGCCAGCACCGCCTCGGGCACGTCGGCGAGGGGGCGGGGGAGGGGGAACGCGAAGGGGACCCCGTTCCAGAGGTCCATCATCGCTCCCAGGATGGGCGTCCGGTAGACGCCATGGCTCGTGGCCTCGATGGCGTAGGTAGTCCCCGGCAGGGTGCCGTGAAGTCGCTCGCGCCAGAGCCCCGTCTTGACCGCGTCCCCTTCGCCCCAGTGGCCGACAAGGGGGCGTGGCGCCTCGCGCACGAATCGACCGAACACGTACTGGCTGTCGGTCCCGTCAGGCAACTCGACCACGGCCGACCGGACGAGCGAGTCGGGCACGATCCGCCCGCTCCAGAAGGCGTCTTCGAAGGCGAGCAGGTCGTCGACCGAGGCGTGGACGGCGTCACCGTCACCTCCGGCCCACGCGATCCAGTCGGCCGCCCCGGACGGCCCGACGAACGCACGCGTCATCCCGGCCGGCTCGAAGACGCGCTCGCGGAGAACCTCTCCATACATCTGCCCGGTCACTGCTTCGAGGACCCAGGCGAGCGTGATGTAGTTCGCATTGTCGTAGGCGAACGCCGTTCCTGGCTCGTGGGCGGTCCCTGGCCGGTGCTCGGCGATGAGTGCCTGCGCGATCTCCGATGGTACAGGGCGCGACGTGTCGGCGTGGGCGACGAGGGTCGTCAGGAAGTGAAGGCCGGACGTCTGGTCGAGGAGCATCCGGACCGTGACCTCGGGGTAGGGCCACGGGTCGAGAACCTGCTCGACCGGGTCGTCGAGGCCGAGTCGCCGCTCGGCGACGAGGGAAAGGACAGCCGCTGCCGTCATTTGCTTCGAGACCGAGGCGACGTAGAGCGGCCGGTTTGTCGTGACGGGCGCGCCGTCGTGCATGCCCGCAGCGAATCGGTACAGGACGGTCCCATCGGCGCCAGAAATCGCGAGCGCGCCGTCGAACAGACCACCGGCGTGGAGAGCGGCCAGCGCCGAGTCGAGGCGGGCGACCCGGTCGGCGGGCTGGGCGGTCACGGCGACGCTGAGGACCGCGAGGAGGAAGGCAAGACAGCGCACGATCGGGCAGGGCGGAGTGTATCGGGACACGCGCAGCCATCCGGAGTTGCTCCGGACCGTCAGCGTCGCGTGACGTCGATGGTCCAGGTCGTCGTGAAGGTCTCGCCCCGGTCGGTGCTGGACTCGGCCAACCAGAGGTAGCGATCGGGCTCGATGTCGTAGAAGACGAAGCGCGAGATCGTGCCGCCGAGATGGGTGTCAAACGGATGGAGCACCATCCGGTCGCCCTCCCAGACGCCGCCGAAGTCGAGCAGCGTGTTGGCGCGGTTGGTGAGGTAGAGCGACTCCCAGCGACGCTCGGCGCGGTTGTAGAGGCGGAGGATGGTGGTGGCCGCGTCGGGCAGAGTCGGGTCGAGGTCGAACCAGGAATGCTCCAGAAGGCCGTGCCCTCCGAGGGCGATGCTGGCCGTCGTCGTGGTTGGGAAGGCGACCTGCTGGCCGGTCGGGAGCGTGATCTGGTGCTGGGCGTCCCAGACGCCGAGCAGGAAGTCGAACTGGCGGGCTTCGGCCGGCAGCCCCTCGGCGGGGACGCCGTCGTCAGCGCGCACGGCCAGGAGAGGGGCGGCCGCGCGACGCGTGTACGACCGGCGCTCGTGCGGAGCCCACGTCGCGCCGTCGTCGGTGGAGGTCTCGACGGTCACCGTGAGCCCGTCGTCGGCCATCGCATAGCGGACGCGCTCGTGGGTGAGGAGCGTTCCGCCACCCCGCCGGACGGCCGTGCGGAGCGCGAGCCCTCCCGCCTCGGCGACTCCGTCGTAGACCTCGATGTGCTCCGTCTCGGAGCGCCCCTCGCCGAGGGCCCAGCGGTCTGGGCCGGGGCTGAACACGAGGAACGACAGCGCGTGGTCGGTGCGGCCGGGCACGGCGTCCTCCACGATGCGCCGTTCCATGAGCGCGTAGCCTCGGTTCATGTAGGTGATCTCGGCCTGGCCCGTCGCTGTGTGCGTGGTCGTGTCGGTGGGGAAGGTGGTGACGGCCACCTCCCAGGTGCCGAGGAGCGGGCGGGCCGCGTCGAGGCGGCCGTCGGCCCGGGGGCTACGATCGGTCAGGGCGTGCCCCTGGTCATGCAGGCGGCCGTCGGTCTGGGCGAGAGCGGGGAGGGCGACGAGCGCCGCGGCGAGCACAAGAAACCGGCGCATAGGCGAAGAGGCTGGGTGTCGGAGGGTAGGGTGCAAGCCGTTGACGAACAAGGCATCGCGCTGTCCGTCTTCGTCCCGAGGCGCAGGGCCCATGACCCGCCGCGAGCGGGTTTGGCGGAGGACGCTACGTTGCGCCGTCCCCTCCTTTCCCTTCGTGTCCGATCGTCCTCTCTACGATGTCCCTCCCGGCGGCTCGCTGGGACTGCTCGCCGCGGGCTGGCGAGGCGTCCGCGCGTGGCGAGAGGTCCGTGGTCCGCTGGGCGCCTCTCTTCCGGATGCGGCGACCGGCCCCGACCTCTCGGGCGTCTCCCTGGTGGTGGTCACGGGCCTGCCGAGGTCGGGCACCTCGATGCTGATGCAGATGCTCGCCGCGGCGGGCGTGCCGCCCTACACGGACGGGGCCCGCGAGGCCGACGCGTCCAACCCGGAGGGCTACCTCGAAGCCGAGCCCGTCATGCGCCTGGCCTATGAGTCGGGGTGGCTGCCCGAGGCCGACGGGCACGCGCTGAAGGTCGTCGCCCCGCTGCTGCCGCACCTGCCGCCGGGGCCGACGTACCGTGCTGTGCTCATCGAGCGGGACCTGCGGGAGGTGCTTCAGTCGCAAGAGGCGATGCTCAAACGAAACGGCGCGACGGCTGCCTCCGGCGCGTCGTTGCGGACGGCCTACGCGCGGTACCTCGACGCCGCGCGCGGGTGGCTGGACCGGCACGCCTCGACGCTCGTGCTCCAGCACCGCGACGTGATCGCTGCGCCCCTCCGGGCGGCCGACCAGCTCCACGCCCACCTCGGGCTCGATGGCGACCCGGCCGTGACCGCAGCCGTGATCGACCCGTCGCTCCATCGCCAGCGTGTCTCCGATGGCTGAGCGTCTCGCCAAACGCGTTCTCCTGATCGGCTGGGACGCTGCCGACTGGAAGGTGATGTCGCCACTGCTCGACGCGGGCAAGATGCCCGCGCTGGCATCGCTCGTCGACCGCGGGGTGATGGGCAACCTCGCGACCCTGGAGCCGCCCTTCTCCCCGATACTCTGGACCAGCATCGCGACCGGCCACACGGCCGACCGCCACGGGATCCACCACTTCGTCCAGCCCGACGAGAGCGGCACCGGCATCCGTCCCGTGCTGGGGACCTCGCGGACGACGAAGGCGCTCTGGAACATCCTCCACCAGGAGGGGATGCGGTCGAACGTCGTCGGCTGGTGGCCGAGCCACCCGGCCGAGCCGATCCGCGGGGCCATGGTCTCGAACTTCTTCCAGACCGCGGCTTCACCGCCCGGCACCGTCCACCCGCCCGAGATCGAAGACACGCTGCTCGACCTCCGCATCGACCTCCGGGAGCTGACGGGCAACCACCTCGTGCCGTTCATCCCGGACCTGGCCGAGATCGACCAGGAGGCCGACAAGCGCCCGCTGGCCGTCGCGCGCGCGATCGCGGACGCGGCCAGCATCCACGCGGCGGTGACCTACCTGATGGAGACGACCGAGTGGGACCTGACGGCGGTCTACTACGACGCCATCGACCACCTCGGGCACGGCTTCATGGGCTACCACCCGCCCCAGATGGAAGGCGTCTCCGATCACGACTTCCGTCGGTACCGGCACGTCGTCGAGGCGGGGTATCGCTTCCATGACATGATGCTGGGGCAGCTCCTCGCGCAGGTGGACGCCGACACGGCGGTGATCCTGCTCTCGGACCACGGGTTCCACTCCGACCACCTCCGGCCGCGCGTCGTGCCCCGCCATGTGCCCGCAGGCGCGGCCCTGGAGCATCGCCCGTTCGGGGCACTCGTCATGGCCGGGCCGGGCATCCGCCGCGACGAGCGGATCTACGGCGCCGGCCTGCTCAACGTCGCCCCGACCGTCCTGACGCTGCTGGGCCTCCCGGTCGGCGCCGACATGGCGGGCGCGCCCCTCGTGCAAGCCTTCGAGGAGCCCCCGGCGTTCGAGACGATCCCGTCGTGGGAGGCGGTCGATGGCGACGACGGTCGCCACCCGGACGGTGCCCGCGCCGATCCCTGGTCCGAGCACGAGGCCGTGCAGCAACTCGTCGGGCTGGGGTACCTCGACCCGGACCAGAGCGACGCCGAGGCGGCGGCGGCGGCGGTCCGCGACGCCGCGTTCAACCTGGCGCGGGTGTACGACTCGACGGGGCGCGTGGCGGAGGCGATCCCGCTCTACGAGTCGGTCGTCGAGGCCGAGTCGCCGCACCGGGACTACTACGCGTTGGCGCTGGCGCGGGCCTACGCGGCGGACGGGCGAGTCGAAGACGCCCGCCGGGTGGTCGAAGCCTCGGTGGCGGAGGGGAGCCGCTTTCCCACCGCGGTCGCCCTGCTCCAGAGCGATCTGGCGGCGGCTGGCGGCGACCCCGACGGCGCGCTCGCCCTGCTGCAGGATCTCCCCGCATCCAGCGGCGCCTCCCCGGAGGTCCACCTGCGGCGGGCCGATCTCCTGCTCCGCCTCGGGGACACGGAGCGGGCGGCGGAGGCCTACGAGGCGGTGCTCGCGCTCGACCCCGACAACGCCCGTGCCTACAACGGCCGCGCCGTGGTCGCCATCCAGCGGAAGGACTACGCGGCCGCCCACGACGCCGCGCTGGCAGCCGTCGCCCGGCTCTACCACTTCCCGCTGGCGCACTTCCACCTCGGCGTCGCCCTGCTCCGGCTCGGGTGGGCGGATCGGGCCGAGGACGCGTTCGCGGTCTGCCTGCGTCAGCAGCCGGGGTTCGCGCTCGCGCACCGGTGGCTCGCACGGATCTACAAGGACTACCTCCGCCAGCCGCACGATGCGAAGCGCCACTGGGAGGCGTACAGGCGGTTGTCCGCGGCGACGGGAGAGAAATAGCGAGGGGGTGACCCTCACAGGAACGGTTTGGCGAAGGCATGCACGATGAGCAACGCCTCGTCACCAGATGGATGCTCGAGATCCGTGCGATTCGTCTCCTCTGATTTCCAACCTCCTTCCCGCCATGCTCCCGACTGCTACGCTCAACAATTCGCTCTGGTACGTCACCGCCGCTGCTGCTGCGGCGGCGCTCGGAGCCTCCGACGCCGCCGCCCAGGTCGTCTACGTCGATGTCTCCCCGGACGTCACCCTCTCCGATGCCGCCTTCGAGATCGACATCGACGGCGACGGCGACCCGGAGTTCGCGCTCGCGGAGTCGACCCACGACCGCAATCAGATCATCCTGCTGACCGACCCGGAGTCCGGGGACTACGTGAATGGGTTGCTCGGCAACGGGTTCGTCTACCGTGGCAACTCGTACGCCTACGCGCTCCCGGTGGCTGCGGGCGAGGAGGTCTCTGCGTCCAACGCGGACCTGGTGGACCTCGGCGACTTCGCGCTGCCCATCCAGGCCTCGTTCACGTTCGAGGGCTCCGACCCGAACGACTGGCTGAGCGCCGGGGAGTCCTACGTCGGCGTCCGGTTCCGCCTCGACAACGGGGACCAGCACTACGGGTGGGTCCGCGTCGAGGCCGAGGCGGAGGGGCAGGTGCGCGTGCTCGACTACGCCTTCAACGCGACGCCAGGCGCCGCCATCATCGCCAACGCGGCCGTGGCGGTCGAGCCCGACGGGCTGGCGGAGGGCTACGGGTTCTCGCCGGTCGCCCCGAACCCGGTCACCGGCGTCTCCCGCTTCCGCCTCTCGGTCGGCCGGACGGAGACGGTGGTGGTCGAGGTGATCGATGCGCTCGGGCGCCGCGTGCGGACGCTCCACGACGGACCGCTCGCGGGCGGGGCCGAGGCCACGTTCGAGATCGCGCAGAGCGACCTCACGGCGGGCGTCTACTTCGTCCGGGTGACGGGCGAGTCCTTCACCACGTCGCGCTCCGTCACGGTCGTCCGCTAGCGAGCCGGCGCCCTCCCGACACGCCCCTGGCCACTCCATTCCGATCCTCCCGATGAAAACCCTTCTTCTCCTGCTGCTCGCCCTCGTCGGCAGTCCGGCGGCCTTCGCGGGCGCCTCGTCCTTCGAGCCGGTCTCGTCGTCTTCCGAGGCGATGGACACCTTCACGATCCTCGTCGCTCCCAGTGGGTCGGCGGCCTATGCCTATGCCCAGACCCAGGACAACGGCTCCACCATCTTCGCCCAGTCGGCCCTCTGGCGTGCGGTCCGGGACGCGGCCGCGCTCGTCAACGAAGGCGGCGAGCGGACCGTTCTGGTCCTGGTCGCGGAGGGCGACTACCCCGGCCAGTTCGCGGCGGGCATCCAGCGCGTGCCGAAGCTCGAAAACGCGGCCGGGACGCTGAAGGTCTTCGGCGGCATGAACGACGACTTCTCGGCGCGCGACCCGTTCTCCCGGCCCTCCCGTGTCCCGACGGCCATGGGCCGCGACGGCGCCATCTTCCAGATCGCGGGCAACTCGGTCATCCGGGAGGTGGTGGTCAGCGGCCTCGTGCTCGACGCGTCGCCCTCAAACAACTACGACGTGATGTCGGGGAGCCTGCAGAAAGGGTCATCCAACAGCAACCCGGTCATCGGGTGGGCGCAGATGGAGGCCGAGCGGGTCGTGATCGCGGACAACGTCATCGCCAACGGGGCGATGGCCGGCTTCCAGATCGGCTCCACGCCGCCGGTGGCGGGCACGGGCGAGGTGGTCATCCAGAACAACGTCTTCCTCAACAACCTCCTCGCGCTCCGGACGCAGACGTTCGGTCGGCGCGCGGGCTTCCCGTACGCCCGGCTGCTCGTCCGCAACAACACGTTCGCGCTCAACTTCCCCTTCAACCCGGACCCGACCTCGTCGAACGTGTCGGCCGTCGAGTGGCACAACGACAACAGCTTCGACGAGCTGGTCTTCGAGAACAACATCTTCGCGTTCAACCCCGGCGGCGCGTTCCAGTCGGACTGGGCGCCGGACCGGCTCCCGGCGCTCACGATCCGCGACAACCTGTTCTACTTCAACGGCCCCCTGTTCGGCGAGAGCGGCGCGGGCGCGGTCATCGTCGCCGGGAAGTTCGGGACCAACCCGCAGTACATCCTGCTCGACATCGACGGCGTGCGCGACAACCTGGACGCGGAGGTGTCGGGCAACACGTTCATCGACCCGCAGCTCCGGCTGGCGCTGGTCGCGGACCAGCCCGTCGACCGGAGCTTCATCAAGGCGCAGGTCGATGAGTTGGAGGACCCGCGCGAGCTGTTCGGGTTCGGGTCGGGGCCGGTCGAGGTGTCCACGTTCGCGCCCGAGATGCTGTACGACGAGCGCGTGGTGCCGGTCACCGGTCGCCCGGCGGCCCGGCCGTACGGGATCCAGCGGAACGACGTGTGGGGCATGGACGACTAGGGTCCAGAGCCGGAGACCGTCCCGAGGGTCAGACGACGCGGTCGTCTGGCCCTCGGCCACGTTCGGTCGCCTCGGGAGTCGCCCTTCGTTGCCGAGGTGGAGGCGCTAGCGACGCCCGGACCGCAGCGTGCCGAGCCCGAACAGCGTCGCCACGACCGTCAGCGCGAGCGCGATGCCCGCGTCGCCACCCGCATACGCGGCGTAGGCGATGCCGCCGGAGCCCACCGCGCCGACCGCGTAGGCCAGCCCGCGGACCGAGCGCGCCAGCCGCTCCGTCGCCGCCACCGACGCCGGGTCGCGGACCGCGATCTCGCCCGCCTCGGCCTTCGTGAGGACGCGATCGATCTGCGTCGGCAGGCCGAGCAGGACACGCCCGGCGGACTGGACCTCGGCCCAGATCGCCGCGCCGATGGCGGGCGCCGCCTCGCGCGTCAGCGGCTCGATGTGAGGCTGGAGCACCTTGAGCGGGTTCACGTCGGGCGCGAGCGCGCCACACAGGCCGATCAGCAGCAGCGCCGTCCGCTCCAGCAAGATCCAGTCGCGCGGGACGCGGAACGCGGAGGCGAGGTCGGTCACCGACACGCCGAGGTCGGCCATCTGGTCGAACGTCTCGGCATGCTGCGCCATCGCGAACTCCAGCGTCAGGTCGCCCAGGCGGAAGGCCATCGGGTCGAGGTTCTTCAGCACCCGCTCGTGGACGCCCTCCACCAGCGCGCGGACGGCGGCGTCGGCCTGCATCGACCCTCCGGCGTCGGCGGTGAAGCCCATCGTGTCGAGGGCGGTCGTGACGCGGGCCGGGTTGCGCGCCAGGACGCCCGCGATCATCTCGGCCAGGCCGGTCCGCATCTCGGGCAGCAGGCGGGCGACGGCGCCGAAGTCGAGGAAGACCAACTCGAACCCGCCCGGCGCCGCGAGGTCCGGCCGGACCAGTAGGTTCCCGGGGTGGGGGTCGGCGTGGTAGAGGCCGTCGCGGAAGATCATGCCGCCGTACGCCTCCAGGATGCGCTCGGCGAGCGCCAGCCGGTCGACGCCTGCCGCGTCGAGCGCCGCCAGGTCGCCCGCCTTGATGCCGTCCACGAACTCGGTCGTCAACACGCGCCGCGACGATCGGTTGGGCACGACGGCGGGCACGGACACGCCGGCCCCGAGCATCGGCGCGATCTCGGTGCCCGAGGCGGCCTCTCGTTCGAAGTCCAACTCGCTCAGGATCACCGCCTCGATCTCGCGGAACTGCTCGCGCAGGCCGCGAATGCCGAACCACCGCCCGACCACGCGCAAGATGGTCTCGATGGCCCGCAGGTCGAGCTTCGCGATGGCGTCGATGTCGGCGTGCTGCACCTTGACCGCCACGTCGCGCAGGACCGACTGCCCGTCCCCACCGACGCCCGTCGCGAGGCGGGCGCGGTGGACCTGCGCCAGCGACGCGCTCGCCACCGGCATCGGCTGGAAGTCGACGAACAGCGCCTCGACGGGGGCGCCCAACTCCGCCTCGATGCGGGCACGGGCCATCTCGGGCGGACTCGCCGGAACGCGGTCCTGGAGGCCTTCCAGCTCGGCGCGGAAGGGCTCCGGGAGGAGGTTCGTCAGCACGCTCGCCAGCTGGCCCGCCTTGATGAACAGGCCCCGCAGACTCAGGATCGAGTCGCGGACGCGTCGCCCGTTGCGGGCATGGAGGGACGGTGCCCTGCGCGCCGCCCAGCGCTCGCCGCGGACGCGGGTCATCGCGTCGAACCACAGGTAGCTGACGGCCACGCGGAGCGCGGCCAGGTACGCCCGCCACACACGGAACCGCCGCCGCGCCGGGGCCGCGACCTCAATGTCTGGCGCGGCCCGCGTCACCCCCGAGGCGGGCACGGTCGGCGGGTCGACGAGCAGGGGCGGGGCGGGGCTCACAAGCGGCGGTACGAGGGACGGCCGGCTTTGTGTCCGCCGCCCTGAATCTGCACCTGCCCGTACCGAACAGGGCCTCGGACGCAGACGGCAGAACGGCCTCGTCTCCCTTCCCGGATGCCATCCACAGCCGCGCCCGGCTGACGACGAGGATGCGGCGCTGGCGCCCGGCGGCACCGTGGGGAACGGGCGTCGTGTGCGACTTCCGGTTGCCGCAACTCGGGCCGAGAGGGCCGTAGCGTGGCCCCCTCACATCGCGTCGCCATGCCGATCCTGCTTCTCCGTCTCGAAGGCGCCGCTGCGCTGGTCGTCGCCACGTGGGTCTACGCGCTCGCCGGCGCATCGTGGGGGTGGTTCGCCGCGCTCCTGCTCGTGCCCGACGTGTCGATGGTCGGCTACCTGCGCGGGCCGCGCATCGGGGCGGCGGCATACAATGTGGCCCACACCTATGCTGCGCCCGCGATGCTGGCGGTGGCCTCGGTCGGCCTCGGGTGGACGCCCGGCGTCCCTGTCGCCCTGATCTGGACCGCGCACATCGGTCTTGACCGCCTGCTCGGCTACGGCCTCAAGCAGCCCGACGGCTTCCACCAGACCCACCTCGGCCCCATCGGGCCTGCTCGCCATGGCTGACCTCCCTCCCCACGTCGTTCGCACGCCCGAGGCGCGGTTCGCCAATCTGCCCGAGTGGCCGTTCGCGCCGCAGTACCTCACCGTCGACACGCCCGGCGTGGGCCCGCTGCGGGTCCACGTGGTGGATGAAGGGCCGCGCGAGGCGGACGAGACGGTGCTGATGCTGCACGGCGAGCCGTCGTGGAGCTACCTCTATCGGCGCATGATCCCGCCGATCGTCGCCGCCGGGCACCGCGCGGTCGCGTTCGACTTTCCCGGCTTCGGCCGCAGCGACAAGCCGACCGAGGCGGGCGCCTACACCTACGAGTTGCACCGGACGGTCCTGCTCGACGTGATCCGACAGCTCGATCTGCAGAACGTGACGCTGGTGGTCCAGGACTGGGGAGGGCTGATGGGTCTCCCGGTCGCCACGCTCGACGTGCCGGACCGCATCGCGCGGCTCGTGGTGATGAACACCTTCCTGCCGACGGGCACCGAGACCCCCACGTTCGGTTTCCGAGCGTGGCGCGCGAGCGTCCGCCTGCTCGGGCGGCGCCTGCCCATCGGGCGGCTGATGACGATGGCGCTCCCAGATCGGCAGAAACCGTTCGTGCCGGCGTACACGGCTCCCTTTCCGTCCGTCCGGTACAAGGCGGGGGCCGCGAGGTGGCCGCTGATGGTGCCGATGGATCCGACCGACCCCGTCGCCGAGATCATGGTTCGGGCGCGGGAGGCGCTGGCGATCTGGGACAGGCCGTGCCTCCTCGTCTGGTCCAAAGCCGACCCCATCCTCGGAGGCGCGCATCGCTTCTTCGAGCGCCTCGTCCCGACCGCCGAGCCGCCGACCTTCGTTTGCGGCGGGCACTTCCTGCAAGATGCCTCCGGTGCTGAGATCGCCGAGCACGTCGTCGCCTTCGTAGAGCGGACGTAGCTGCCGCGAAAGCAGGCGGAACAGGAGCGCGCGGTGGACGGTCCGCAGGCTTCCGCTCCGCCCGCGCCATGTCCCGCACCCTTCTTCTCGCCGCTCCCCTGCTCGCCCTCGGCGCCTGCGCCCAGCCGACCGGCTCCGCCTCGGGCGTATCGGCGGTGATGGAAACCGTCGGCACCGAGGCGGGGACGGTGGGCGTGGTCGAAGTCCAGGGCGGACTCGACCACCCGTGGGGCATCGCGTTCCTGCCGGACGGTCGCGCGCTGGTGACCGAGCGGGCCGGCCGTCTCCGGCTGGTCGACGGCTCAGGCGAGGCGCCGGTCGTGGAGGGCACGCCCGAGGTCTTCGCCAACGGCCAGGGCGGTCTGCTGGACGTGGCCCTCGCCCCGGACTTCGACGAGACCGGCTTCGTCTACCTGACCTACGCCAAGCCCGGCCCGAACGACATGGGCGCCACAGCCGTTGGGCGGGGACGCTTCGAGGACGGCGCGATCGTCGGCTTCGAGGAGCTGTGGGCCCAGACGCCGTTTCAGGCCGGCGGCCGCCACTTCGGCTCGCGCATCGCGTTCACGCCCGACGGCTTCCTGCTGATCTCGACAGGCGACCGCGGCCAGAAGGAGCCCGCGCAGGAGCTCCGCAACACCATCGGCGTGATCGTCCGCCTGACGATGGACGGCGCCGTCCCCGACGACAACCCGTTCGTGGGCGACCCGGACGCGCGGCCGGAGATCTGGGCCTACGGCATCCGCAACGGGCAGAGCCTGGGCATCCACCCCGAGACCGGCGCCGTCTGGGAGGCCGAGTTCGGCCCGAAGGGCGGGGACGAGCTCAACCTCATCACACCGGGCACCAACTACGGCTGGCCCGTCGTCAGCTGGGGCATGAACTACGACAACACGCCCATCCCCGACCCGCCGACGCGCCCCGAGTTCACCGACGCCGTCCGCCAGTGGACGCCCGTGATTTCGCCCTCCGGCATGCTGTTCTACACGGCCGACGCCTTCCCCGAGTGGACGGGCAGCCTGATGCTGGGCAGCCTCGGGCGGCAGGGCATCGTCCGCCTGACGCTGGACGGGGACACGGTCAGTGGCGAGGAGACGATCGAACTCGGCGAGCGCATCCGTGACGTGGAGCAGGGCCCGGATGGCTTCGTCTACGTGCTGACGGACAACGCCGACGGGGCCGTGTGGCGTCTGGAGCCCACCCGGGGAGGCGAGTAGCCCACGGGAGGAGGCCCGTGGCGACGCCACCCCGTTCGCGACGACCGTCACTCTCTGCCACCGGCCACTCTTTCCTGGCCCCCCGCCCAGTCCCCATGCGCTACCGCTTCGGTCCTGCCGTCGGCCTGTTCGTTCTGCTGTCGGCCTCCATCGCGGCCCAGCCGGACACCACCGCCACGCGCGACCTCGGGGTCGTCGAGGTGACCGCGTCGCCCTTCACGCTCGTCCCGAGTCGGGCGCCGCTGGCGCTGGCCGTCCGCGAGCGCACCGAGGCGGAGCGGGCCACCGACCCAGCCACGGCGCTCGACGCGCTCGGTCGCGGTCTGCCAGGGCTCTGGATCTCGGACCGCGGCAACCCGTCCACAGGCGAGCGGGTGCTGGTGCGCGGCCTCGGCTGGCGGGCCGCGTTCGGCGTCCGCGGCACACACGTGATCCTGGACGGCGTTCCGCTGACGCTGGCCGACGGGCAGGGACAGCTCAACGTGATCGAGCCCGGGCTGGTCTCGCGCGTCGAGGTCCTGCGCGGCCCGGCGTCGACGTTCTGGGGGAGCGGCTCGGCGGGCGTTCTAGCCCTGTCGACGGTTGATGACATGGATCCTCGTGTCCGCGTTCGTGGAGTGGGGGGGGCGTACGGGCTGGCCAAGGCGGAGGCGTCGGCGCGCCCAGACCTCGGCGACGGGCGGCGACTGTCGGTGTGGGGCTCGGCGGTCACGCAACGCGGCTTCCGTCGGCACGCGGCGCTGGAGGCGTTCCGCGGCGGGCTCACCGGCTCGGCGGACCTCGGCAGCGGGCAGACGCTCGGCGTGGTCGGCCTCGGGGCCGTCGTGCCGCGGGCCGAGTCGCCAGGCGGCATCACCGCGGCGGCCGCAGATGAGGACCCGCGGCAGGTCCGCGAGGCCTCGATCATGCAGGACGCTGGGAAGAGTCTCGCTCAGGGCCACCTGGCCATCACCTACGGCCGTCCGCTCGGAGATGCGCGCCTCCGGGTCACCGCCACCGGCGCCGGGCGGACCCTCGACAACCCCATCATCCCGCGCTACATCACCCTGGGCCGTGTGTCGGGCGGCCTGCGCGCGGTCATGGAAGGGGGTGGACGCCTGACGTGGGGCGTCGGCGCGGAGGTCGAGGGCCAGCGCGACGACCGCCTCGAACGGGCCAACGATGAGGGCCGACCGGGCACCGAGGTGCTCACCGATCAGGTGGAGACAGTTCGCTCGGGCGCCCTCTTCGGGCGCGTGGCCCTCCCGCTGAGCGACGCGCTCACGGCCACCGCGGCCCTCCGCGCCGACGCCCTCCGCTACGCCGCCGACCCGGCCGACGTGGAGCCCGAGGCTCGAACGCTCGGCGCTGTCAGCCCGTCTCTCGGCCTCGCGTACCGGGTCACCACTCGGCGAGGCGGGGCGACCGCCTACGCGAACGTCGCCGGGGCCCTCGACGCGCCGACGACGACGGAACTGGGCAACCGCGCCGACGGCAGTCCCGGCTTCAACCCCTCGCTCCAGCCGGAGCGGACCTGGGGCGCGGAGGTCGGCGCACGCGGCTCCTGGGCGATGGGCGGCGGTGCGGTCGGCCTGGATGCGGCGGCGTTCGTGGCGCTCGCCCGCGACCTGCTCTTGCCCTCTGAGGTCGGCGACGTGACGGTGTACGCGAACGCAGGTGAGGCGCGACACGTCGGCGTGGAACTGGCGGCGAGCGCCGAGGGCGTCCGCCTCGGGCCGGGGGGCGTGAGTGGTGCCGCGGCGCTGACGCTGGCGCGCGGGACGTTTCTGGACGGCCCCGACGGCTCCGAGACGCCTGCCGGCAACCGCGTCCCCGGCTTCCCTCCACGGCTGGCGACGTGGACGGCGACATGGGCGGCGTCGGGCCGTGTGCCGCTCGTGGTTGGGGTCGACGGAGAGGCGGCGGCGGCCTACGCGGCCGACAGCGCGGGCGAGTCGGTCACCGACCCGTACGTCGTCCTCACCCTGCGTCTGGCCCTGGCCAGGCTGCCGGTCGGCCCCGCGCGGGTGACGCCGTTCGTGACCCTTCGGAACGTCGGCGACAGCGCCTATGCCGGAGCCGTCGTCGTCAACGCGTTCGGCGGACGGTTCGTCGAGCCCGCGCCCGGCCGCCACGTGATCGCGGGCGTGTCGGTGGCGCTGCCGTAGGCCCGACGAGAAGGCCTTGTAGTCTCACTCGCCCCGTACCCGCCGGAACGCCGCGCCCGCGCCGAGCGCGACGACCACGGCCAGCACGGCCAGCACGCCGAATGACACCCGCAGCCCAGCCGCCTCGGCGATGAACCCGATCACCGGCGGTCCCGCGAGGAAGCCCAGGTAGCCCGCGCTCGCCACCGCCGCGATGCCGACGCCTGGTGGCAACGGCGCCTTCGACGCCGCCCGGAACAGGGCCGGCACGACCGCCGCGAATCCGAGGCCGACCAGCCCGAAGCCAGCCACCGCCACCCACACGGTCGGTGCGATGACGCAGACCGCCAGCCCGACCGCCGCCAGCGCCGCCCCGAGGCGCACCAACCGTGCGTCGCCGAGGCGCTCCGTCAACGCGTCGGCGCCGAATCGGGCGCCCGCCATGCAGGCCGAGAACGCCGCGAACCCGAGCGCTGCCACTGCGGGCGACGCTGCCAGCACCTCGCGCAGGTAGACGGCTCCCCAGTCGGCCATGGCGCCCTCGGCGATCAGGCCACACACAGCGAGCGCCGCCAGCCCCGCCACCGGCCCCGTCGGCCACGCGATCACCGGGCCGTCCTCCGCCCCCGCCACCGCGTCCGACGTCGCCCCGAGGCCGACCCCCTGCGCCAGCGCGCCGCCTGCGAACACCACTCCGCACACGCCGAAGTGGAGCGCCAGCGACACGCTCCCCGCCGCCGCGCCCGCGCCCAGCCCGGCGCCGACCATCCCGCCCAGGCTGAACAACCCGTGGCATGCGCCGAGGATGGTCACGCCGTCCGCTTCCTCGACCTCGGCCGCCCACGCGTTCATCGCCACGTCCAGCAGCCCGCTCGTCAGCCCTACGCCGACGAGCACGGCCGCCAGCGATCCGAACCCGACGGCCAGTCCCGGACCGATCACCGCCAGCGCGAAGACGGACAGCGCCGCCAGGGTCACCCGGTGCGCCCCCAGCCGCGCCACCAGCGGGCCCGCGGCCGACGCCGACACCACGAGCCCGGCGGCCAGTCCGAGAAGTGCGAGCCCCAGCGCGCCCTCGCCGAGCCCCGTCCGCTCCTGGATCTCGGGGATGCGTGACGCCCACGTCCCATACAGTACCCCGTTGGCGGCGAACGGCAGCGCGGCGGACCGCAGGCGTGGCGTCTGGAGAAAGGGGGGAAGGGTCATCCCGGCGCGGCGATGAATGCCTGCCGACGCGCTCGCAAATCCGCCCAGACTGCGTCGGGCACGAGCGCGCGGACCGCCGTTTCCACAGCCGCCGGGTCGCCCGCCTCGGCGACGGCGTCGCGGGGGACGGATACGGATCGTCCCTCGGCTGTCACACGGAGGGTCCAGCCGCTGCCCCCGATGTGCCTCGGGCGGCGAGGCGTCCAGTCGGCTTCGAACAGACCGGCCTCACGGAGTGCTGTGACGAGCGTCTCTCGGTCGAACGCCGTCGGTGTGAGGGGCACCGTCCAGGTGGGCGTGTCGGCGCCCGCATAGCCCGGCCTCAGCGCGACCTCCGCCCCGTCGGCATCGAGGCGGATGCGGACGGCGTAGTGATGCGGCGGCGGCATCGACCCCGCCGACCAGCGGTAGTCGAGCGAGAGGTCGGCCGGAGCAGCGGGCACAAGGGAGGGCGGACGGGGAGCCCGAAGCTAGCGGCGACGCTGACCCGGCGGCGCCTGGCTCTTAGAGCCACGACAGGGCACCGGAATCCAGTTCCTTTACTCGCTTACCTCTGCCCGAACGGCCCGCTCTCCCACAGGGCGCTGCCCCATCGAGGGTGGGAGGTGAGTCAGCGCCTCCACCAACTGGTCCCGGCGGACGGGCTTCGGGAGGTACGCGTCGCACCCGGCCGCGAGGCACCGCTCGCGGTCGCCCTGCATCACGTTGGCCGTGAGAGCGATGATGTGCGGCTGGCGGAAGGACGTGCCGAGTGCCCGGATCGCACGCGTGGCGGTGAGGCCGTCCATCTCTGGCATCATGATGTCCATGAGCACGATGTCGAACGGCCGCCCCGCCTCGGCGCGGCTCTGGATGGCCGTGACCGCCTCGTTCCCGTCCGCGACCACGACCGGCGTGACGCCCAGGCTGGCGAGCAGGCGCGTGATCACCTTCTGGTTGATCACGTTGTCCTCGGCCACCAGCACGTTTAGCGAAGCGGGGAGCACCGTGAGGCTCCGGGCCGGGGACGTGGCGGGGCGGGAGATCCAGGCGGGCGCCGAGGCCGAGGGCACTGCCTCTGGCATGCCGAGAATCTCGACGAGGGCCTCGTGGAGTGCTGCGGGCTTCGTGGGCTTGAAGAGCACCGCGTCGAAGCCCGCAGCCTGAGCCTCGTCGCGCAGCGCCGCGGTCAGGGTGATCGGCGCCAGCAGCACCGTCGCCGGACGCGCGTGGAGCGCGTGGGCGATCTGCCGCGCGGTCTCGATGCCGGTCAGGCCCGGCATCTGCATGTCGAGCAGCACGAGGTCGAACGGAGCGCCTGACGTCTCCGCGGCGACCGCAGCCTGGACCGCGTCGGCTCCGGAGGCTGCGGTCGTGACGCGCATCCCCCAGCCCTGGGCCAGCTGCTCCAGGATCTGGCGGCTGAGGACGTTGTCGTCCGCGATCAGCAGGCGGCGACCGGCCAGGCGGGGCTGCTCGCGGTCCAGGAACTCGCGGTGCTCGTAGCCCGCGACCTCGCTCTCGAACCGGACGCGGAACGTCGAGCCGACGCCGGGCTCGCTCTCCACCGAGAGCGTGCCGCCCATCATCTCCACGAGGCTGCGTGAGATGGCCAGCCCGAGGCCGGTCCCCCCGTACTGGCGCGTCGTCGACGCGTCGGCCTGGCAGAACGACTCGAAGATGGCGTCCTGCTTGTCCGGGTCGATCCCGATGCCGGTGTCCTCGACCGTGACGGTCAGCCCGACGCGGGTCCCGGTGGCCGCCCCCCCCGAATCAGACGCGACGCGGACGCACACCGAGCCCTCGTCGGTGAACTTGACCGCATTCGAGAGCAGGTTGGCGAGGACCTGTCGCACCCGGGTCACGTCGCCCACGACGCGCCCCGGCGCGCCGTCCTCGATGATGTACCCCAACTCCACGTCCTTCTCGGCTGCTGCCGGCGCCACGAGGTCGAGCGTCGTCTCGACCATCTCGCGGAGGTCGTACAGCGCGTGCTCCAGGTCCACCTGCCCGGCCTCGATCTTTGAGAAGTCGAGCACATCGTTGATGATCGACATCAGGACATCACCGGACTGGCGGATCGTCTCCACGAAGTCGGCCTGCTCCGGGTCGAGCGGGGTGTCGGCCAGGAGCGAGGTCATGCCGATGACGCCGTTCATGGGCGTCCGGATTTCGTGGCTCATGGTGGCCAGGAACTGGCTCTTGGCCACCGAGGCGGCCTCGGCCGCGTCGCGGGCCTGCCGGAGCTCGGTCTCGATGCGCTTCTGCGCCGTGATGTCGTGCGAGATGCCCACGACCCCCACGGCCTCCCCCTTCGAATCGCGCAGCGGCGTCTTGGTGGTGCGGTAGATGGTATCCGTGCCGTCGGGGCCGGGGATCGGGTACTCGATCGTGAGGCTCGCCCCTGTCGCCATGACCTCCCGGTCCCCAGCGTGATGGGTCTCTGCGATGGGCTTCGGAAACAGGTCGAACACCGTCTTGCCCAGCATGACCCCGACTCGCGGGTTCTGGTGGCTGGATGCGTTCTGGAGGATCACTTTCCCATCCCGGTCCTTGGCGTAGATGCCCGACGGGACCGCGTCGATGATCGTCTGCAGCAGCGCCCGCTGTTCCTCGACATGCCGGGTAGCGCTCTCTCGCTGAGCCGAGGACGTCAGGATGTTTCGCGTCCCTCGGCGCAGCCAGACGTAGCCGAAGACGACGAATGCCGTCGAGAGCCACGACACAGCAGCGAGGAAGTACAGGTAGGCGTCTGCCCCCGGCGCGAGCGTGTGAGGGTCGACACCGATAGCCGCCCCCATGTGCCTCCGGTCCAGCGCGCACATGTAGATGAACGCCACACTCACGAACCCGCCCACATAGCCGAGAAGGATCGTCGGCAGGCCCATCGCTGTCCGGGAGGGCAAGAGCCCGACGCGGACGGCGTCGGCGACAGCTCCGGATGCGAGACCCCACAGCGCCGTCGCGATGAGGACGTAGGGGATCGCGACTCCGTACAGGTGCCAAGCGTGGATCGACATACGACTAGAAATGAGGGTCCCTTCTGTATCGGCCGATGCTGGCTCGACTGAAGCCTCCGGGGAATCCAGAGGCACAGGCACAGGAGAAATCAGAAACGCGCCCGTAGGCGCGGTTTCTGATCTCTCCCTCGCCGTGCGTCGGTCTGGCCTCCGCGACCCCAGGGCCCACCTCTCGGCGGGGCCGCATCGATCCCGTTTGGAGCCCGCCCTCGCTCAGCCCTTCAGAATGGCGTCGATGGCTTCGATCTCGTCGTCAGACAGCGGCGGCTGGGCCAGCATCGCGACGGCTTCCTCGATCTGCGCGACGCGGCTGGCGCCGATGAGGGTGGAGGTCACCTCCGGCCGGCGGCGCGTCCACGCCAGCGCCAGTTGCGCCATCGACTGTCCGCGGCCTTGCGCGATCTCCCGGAGCCGACGGACGGTCTCCACCACGTCGTCGGTGACCTGGTCTTCCCGCAGGAAGCCCTCGGCACGTGCGGCGCGCGATCCCTCGGGGATGCCGTCCAGGTACTTGTCCGTCAATAGCCCCTGCGCGAGTGGCGAAAACACGATGGCTCCCGCGCCGACCTCCGTCAGCGCGTCGAACAGGCCTGCCTCGGGGTCGCGGACGAGCAGGCTGTACTTCGGCTGGTGGATCAGCAGCGGCGCCCCCAACTCGTCCAGCAGACGGGCCGCCTCGCGCGTCTGCTCGGGCGGGTAGTTCGAGATGCCCGCGTAGAGCGCCTTGCCCGCGTGGACGGCGTGCGCCAGCGCCCCCATCGTCTCCTCCAGTGGCGTCTCGGGGTCGAACCGGTGGCTGTAGAAGATGTCGACGTAGTCCAGGCCCATCCGGTCGAGGCTCTGGTCGAGGCTGGAGAGGAGCGTCTTGCGCGAGCCCCACTCCCCGTACGGGCCGGGGCCCATGCCGTAGCCCGCCTTGGTCGAGATCACCAGTTCGTCGCGGTACGGCCCGAGGTCCTCGGCCAGGATCCGGCCGAACGTCTCTTCGGCCGAGCCCGGCTTGGGGCCGTAGTTGTTGGCGAGGTCGAAGTGCGTGATGCCGAGGTCGAACGCCCGCAGCGCCATCGCGCGAGCGTTCTCGTACACATCCACCGAGCCGAAGTTGTGCCACAGGCCGAGCGACACGGCGGGCAGCTTCAGGCCCGACTGCCCGCAGCGGACGTAGTCCATCGCGTCGTACCGGTCGGCGGCGGGGGCGTACGGGGCAGAGTCGTTGCGGTAGATCACGGGGGCAGGCGCGTGGCCGGGTAGGTGAGGACAGGGCCACCGAGGTGGCCGCGGAGGGTCTCAGGACCGCCGGTCCTGAGCCTCAGTTCCACACCTCCCGCGTGCGCCGAGGACTCGCAGCGCTCCCCGGGCGGGAGGCTCCGGCTACGTCTCCGCGAGGGGAGACGTCTCGGCGGCCGCGATCCACAGGGTCGCCCGGGTGCCCTGGCCCACGGACGAGGCGATCTCGAACCGCCCACCCAGGAGTTCGAGCCGCCGCCGGACACTGTAGAGCCCGAACTGCTCGTCGGCCGCGAGGCTGGCAGGATCGAAGCCGGCGCCCGCGTCGGACACCACCACCACGACCTCCTGGCGGTCCCGGCGAAGGTGTACAGTAGCGCGGTCCACGCGGGCGTGCTTGACGACGTTGAACAGCAGCTCGCGGACGAGTTCGGTCAGCAGGACCCGCACCTCCCGGTCCCCGATCACGACGGGGTCGCGGGCCTCGACCTCTACCGTGAGCGCGTACGTCTTGTGGACGTGGGTGGCGAGCCACCGGAGCGCGAGCGAAAAGTCGTCGGCGTCGAGGACGGGCGGCGTGAAGCCGAGCGCGAGCTGGCGCGTCGCCTCGATGCCCTCGCCGACGATGTCGTAGGCGCGAAGGATGCGGTCGCGGAAGGGCGCCGCCTCGGGCGTCTTCTGGACGCCTTCCAGCAGGATTTGCGCGCCGAAGAGCAACTGCTGGACGTGGTCGTGGAGGAGCGCCGAGATGCGTCGGCGCTCGGCCTGCTCGGCGAGCGTGAGGGCCGAGGCGAGCGCGCGGATCTCGCGGTTCGACACGGCCAGGGCGTCGGCCTGCTCGACCATCTGGTCGCGCTGCCGCGCGATCTCGGCCTGGTGGTCGGCCACGGCGCGCCGGAGGGCGGCCGTCTCGACGGCGCGCTGGAGGGCCCGCTCGAGCGACTCGGCTGTGAGATTCCCCTTGGCGATGTAGTCGAGCGCGCCCGCCCGCATCGTCTCGACGGCGACCTCCATGTCACTGACGCCCGTCAGCATGACCACCGGGAGGCCGAGGTCGGTGAACCAGGGCAGCAGCGCGAGGCCGTCCGCGTCGGGCAGCCGGAGGTCGAGCAGGACCACGTCGGGGGCGTGGCCGTCGAAGCCGGTCTCAATGCACGCCTTGCCCTTGGCGGCCGTGGCGGCCTGGCAGACCTCGTGCTCGGGCCGGAGCGCGCGGAGGACCCGTGCCCGGTCCACCTCGTCGTCGTCGATGAGGAGAATGCGGAAGCCCGGAGTCATGCGGCGGCGCCCTGGCTCGGCGGAAACTCGACGAGGCGCCAGTAGACGCGCAGCAGCTTGACCACCTCCAGGAAGTCCTCGCCCGCCCGGCTCTTCAGGATGTAGCCGGCCACGTTGTGTTCATAGGCCGCCACCTTGTCCTCCTCGCGGTCGCTCGTCGTGAGCACGAACACGATCGTGCGTGACAGCGCGGGGTCGGCACGGATGGCATCGAGGAACTCGATCCCGTTCATGCGCGGCATGTTGACGTCGAGCAGGACGACGTACGGATGCGGTACCTCGACCTCGCTCTCCCCACGCAGCGCCGCGAGCGCCTCGACCCCGTCGCGCACGACGACGAACGGGTTGGCGATGCGATGCTGCCGGAAGGCGCGCTGGATGGCCTCCGCGTCGATGGCATCGTCCTCGACCAGGAGGAGGGTGACGCTGTTTACTTCCAAGACGTTAGGTGTCTACCTGTGTGGGCCATGTGAACCGGAACATAGCCCCCCGCCCCTCGCCAGGCTCGATCCACACCCGCCCGCCCCGGCTCTGGACCGCTTTCTTGACGATCGAGAGCCCCATGCCGCTGCCTTCCACCTCGTCTCGCGGGCGGAGGGTCTGGAACAGGCCGAACACGCGGTCCCGGTACTCGGGCGCGATGCCTGGCCCATCGTCGGCGACCGTGAACTCCGCCCAGTCGCCGTCCATCCGGGCCGACACCGTCACGCGCCCGTCCGGTCGGTCGTGGTGCTTGACAGCATTCGAGACGAGGTTGCGAATGACGAGCGCCAGCGGCGCCCGCGCGCTCACGAGCGTCGGGAACGTGCCCGCCACCTGGACCTCGACGCCCGTGGGCGGGGCCACGAGCGCGACCGCCTCGCGGACGAGGGCCGCGGTGTCGATGGCCTCGGGCGCAGCCTCCTTGCGCCCCACGCGAGAGTACGTCAGGAGGCTGTCGAGGAGCCGCTCCATCCGCCCGACCCGGCCGCGGAGGAGCGACAGGTGCCGGACCGAGGGCTCGGGCAGGACGTCTTTGGCGTCTTCCTCGATCCAGGCCGCGAGGCTGTCGATGGCGCGGAGCGGAGCCTTGAGGTCGTGGCTGGCCACGTAGGCGAACTGGTCGAGCTCGGCGTTCGACCGTTCGAGTTCGGCCGTCCGCGCTTCGACGCGGTCCTCCAACTCGTCGTTGAGTGCCCGGAGTGCCTGCTCGGCCGCCCGCTGCTCGGTGATGTCGGTGAACAGGAGTGCGACCCGCATGCTGCCCTCGCCTCCGACACGAACGGCATAGACGTCGAACCAGCGGCCCAGGGCATCCGAGCCGTTCTCGAACCGGAGCGGCTCGCCCGTCTCGGCGACGCGGGCATAGGTCTCGACCCAGTGGGGCTCGAGGTCGGGGATCAGCTCGTAGGCCCTCCGGCCCTCGGCGCCGACGAGCCCGGTCTGTGCCACGAACGCGGGGTTGGTCTCCACGAAGCGGTAGTCCACCGGCCGGCCGTCGGCGTCGTAGATCAGGTCGAGGATGCTGAACCCGACGTCGATGGAGTCGAACAGGGTTCGGTAGCGGGCCTCGCTCTGCCGGAGCCGCTCGTCGGCTTCCTTGAGCGCGTGGATGTCGGTGGCTGTCCCGTACCAGCGGCTGACGCGGTCGCGCTCGTCGCGGGCGGGCACGGCGCGGCTGAGGTGCCAGCGGTAGCTGCCGTCGCGCATCTGAACGCGGTGCTCGCACTCGTACGGCATGCCCTCGACGACTGCGGTCTCCCACGCCTCGGTCGTCCGCCCGAGGTCGGCCGGGTGGACCACCGGGGCCCATGCCCACGTGCCGTCCTCGGCGGGTTCGATGCCTCCGTAGAGGTCCCGCCGCTGGTTGTAGTACTCGACGGTGCCGTCCGGGCGGGCGGTCCAGACGAGCTGGGGCGTGGCGTCGGCGAGCCGGCGGAAGTCGATCTCGCTCTGCCGGAGCGCCTCCTCGGCCTGCTTCGCCTCGGTGATGTCCTGGACGACCCCCGCGATGCGGCCCGCGTCGATGGCGCGCCCCGTGACGCGCACCCAGCAGACAGGCTCCGACGGGTGGGTGACCCGGTATTCCTCACGGAAGGCGCCGCCCGAGTCGACCGCCCGCCGGTAGGCCGCGAGCACGCGCTCCCGGTCGGCCTCGTGGAGAAGCAGGGTCGCCTCCTCGAACGAGCGTCGGCGGGCCACAGGCGGGTCGCCGTGGATGGCCTGGAACTGGGCGTCGCCGAAGACGGTGCCGTCGGCGAGGTCCACGTCCCATCGTCCCATGCTGGCCGCGTCGAGCGCTGTCTGGAGATCCGCGGAGGCCAGCGCCGCCGCGGCGCTCGCCGCGCGGACCTCGGTCCGATCGATGGCGACGAGCACGGTGCGCCGGGGACGATGGCCGCTCTCGGTCCCGTCAGACACGACCCGCTCGTGCACGTCCAGCCAGCGGACCGAGCCGTCGGGCTGGATCACGCGGGACTCCATGGCGAAGCTCCCGTCTCCGTCCGGGGGGAGAGACGCCGCGGACCGGCGCTCGATCTCGGCACGGTCGGCCGGGTGGAACCGTGCGAGGACATCGGTGCGAGGGACGGGGAGCCCAACAGGCAGGCCGAACAGCTCGGCGCCGCGCGCGTCCGCGGTCGCGGTGTCGCCGTCGATGACCAGCGTCCCGAAGTCGACCAGCGCCGCGACCTGATCGAGGCGGCCATCGGTCTCGGCGGCGTCCGAGGGAGGGGGGAGTAAGGAACCGTCGGGCACGGCAGGGGAGGACAGGGCCGCCTAACGTACCTGCGAGCAGGTGTCGCTCGCCGCGCCGAGGCGGACCGGCTCAGCCGAGGGCGGTCCGCACGCCCCGGCGGACGAGGTCGACGGTGAGGCCGTAGACGAGGTGCGAGCCGAACTCCCAGACCCACCACGCGGTCGGCATGTCGCGGGGGGAGGCCTGGAGGCCGGCGGCCGGGAGCGTCGTGCCGTGGGTGGCGGCGAACAGCGCCGCGGCGGCGGGGATGCCGAACCCGACCTCCGCGTCGGTCACCTCGGCGAGCACGCCGTAGGCCACGCCCGCGCTCGTCCCGAAGGTCCAGTGGATGGCGTTCTGCGCTTCCAGCTTCTCGTCGCGGCTCAGCGTCACGCCGACGAGGTCGGTCGCGCCCTGGGCCATGTACGACGGAGGCATCCGGTCGGGGTGGCCCTGCACGTCGGCTCCGGGGCGCTCCTTCTGGGCGTGCGTCGGGGGGAACCAGCGCTCGCCGAGGTTCTGGAGGATGGGCTCGGCCTGGCTCTTGACGACCGTGCCGACGAGCCCGCCGATGAGCCCGGCGAGGGCGCCTTTCCAGATCGACGGCTGCAGATGGGCGGAGGGATTCGAACTCGACATGGGAGGTGTGGGAGAGAGGGGAGGAGTCCAACCCTGACGCTCCTGCGGTGTTCGTCACGAGCCTCGCCTCGGGCCATCCCCGAGGATCCCCGCCGCGCGCCGGTTCGTGCCTCGCTTCCCTCTCGCGCATTCGGATGCCCACCCTCCTCGTCTGCCTCCCCGACGACCAACTCCCCGATCTCGACCGCGTCCGCGCCCTGGCGCCCGAGTTCGAGGTCGTCCGCACCCGCTCCAAGGAGGACGTCCGCCCCCACCTCGGCGAGGTCACGGTCGCCCTCGGCTACTTCCCGCCCGCGCTCGTGGCCGAGGCACCGGCCCTGGAGTGGATCCAGTCGTGGAGTGCCGGGCTCGACTGGCTCGTCGCGCACGAGGCGTTCGACTCGTCGGCGCACCCGGACCTGATGGTGACGAGCGCGTCGGGCGTCCACGCCGTTCCCATCGGCGAGCACGTGTTCGCGATGCTGCTGGCCGTCGCGCGCGACCTACCCCGCGCGTTCCGTGACCAGCGCGACCGCCGGTGGGGCACGTCGGACGACTACGGGGGCGTGTTCGAGTGGCTGAACAAGCGCCTCGTGATGATCGGCGCCGGCTCCATCGGCGAGCGCGTGATCCGGCTGGCCGACGCCTTCGGCATGACGGCGGTGGCCGTGCGCCACAGCGGGCGCGAGACGCCCGGCGCCCTCCGCACGGTCACGCCCGACGCCATGACCGATGAACTGGCCGAGGCGGACGCCGTCGTGGCTGCGCTCCCCGCCACCGCCGCGACGTACCGCATGCTCGACGCGAGCGTGTTCGGTGCCATGAAGCGCGGGGCCGTGTTCGTCAACGTCGGCCGGGGGGAGACGGTCGACCAGTACGACCTGATCGAGGCGCTGCGCTCGGGGCAGGTCGGCGCGGCCGGGCTCGACGTGGTCGAGGACGAGCCGCTGCCCGCCTCGTCGCCGCTGTGGACGATGGACAACGTGATCGTGACGCCCCACGTCGCGGGCGACACGCCGCGCTACGCCGACCGCGCGCTGGCCCTGTTCGCCGACAACCTCAATCGGTGGCGAGCGGGCAGCGACCTCCGCAACCGCGTGGACCTCGACGCCGGGTACTGATGCCTCCGGCCCCTCTCGCCTCGGGGAGGTCGCGGGCCGACCCTGGTGGCAGGCCGACCGAGGCGGAGGCAGTCAGGCGAGTCCCGAGCGCCGCGCCGGATCCCGACCGCCCGCGGCGGGTGTACCCTGCGCTCCCTTCACGATGCCTCCGCATGGACCTGCTGCGTACCGTTCCCCAGGCCCACCGCGGGTTCGCGTCCGACGCCACCGCCGAGGTCGTCCAACTCACCGTCGACGGCCGCGCGGTGGAGGGCCGCGACGGCGAGTGGCTGGCGACCCTGCTCGACCGCCTCGACCAGGCCGACGGCCAGCGCACGGCGACCGAGGGCGGGCCGGGTGGCCACTCGGTCCCCCACGTCTGCTTCCAGCCGGAACTGGGGCCGATCCAGACCTGCGACACCTGCTTCGTCGAGGTCGACGGCACGCTGGCCCGCGCCTGCGCGACGCCCGTCCGCGCCGGGCTGGTGGTCGCCACGCGGACGGCCGCCTCGGGCGATGCGCGGGAGGAGGGGATGCACCGGTTGCTCGGGAATCACAACCTGTACTGCACGGTCTGCGACCGGAACAACGGCGACTGCCCGGTCCACAACGCGACCAAGCACGTCGCCGTCGAGCACCAGCGCTACCCGTTCGAGCGGAAGCCCTACGAGACCGACGCGAGTCACCCGTTTTACCAGTACGACCCCGACCAGTGCATCGTCTGCGGCAAGTGCGTCGAGGCGTGCCAGGAGGTCCAGGTCACCGAGACGCTCTCGATCGACTGGGAGGCCGACGTGCCCCGGGTGCAGTGGGACGGCGGCGCGCTCGCGGGCGAGTCCTCGTGCGTCAGCTGTGGCCACTGCGTGACGGTGTGCCCGTGCAACGCGCTCATGGAGAAGACCATGATCGGTGAGGCCGGTCACTTCACCAACCTGCAGTCGAACGTCTTCTACCCGTCCGTGGACGTGGTCAAGGCCGTCGAGCCCTTCATCGGCAACAGCCCCATCTTCGCGCTCTCGGACGCTGAGGCCGCGATGCGCGAGGCCTCCATCGACAAGACCAAGACCGTCTGCACGTATTGCGGCGTCGGCTGCTCGTTCGAGGTGTGGACGCGCGAGCGGCGCATCCTCAAGATCGAGCCGACCGGCGAGGGGCCGGCCAACGGCATCTCGACCTGCGTCAAGGGCAAGTTCGGGTGGGACTACGTCAACGCGCCGGAGCGTCTGCGCGGCCCGCTCGTCCGCGTGCCGGACGGCCAGGGCGGCGAGACGTTCGCCGAGGCGACCTGGGACCACGCCCTGGAGACCGTCGCGACGCGGATGCGCGCCATCGTCGACGCGCACGGGCCGGACTCGGTCGCCTTCATCGCGTCGTCCAAGGCGACGAACGAGGAGAGCTACCTCGTCCAGAAGCTGGCCCGCGCCGTGTTCAAGACGAACAACGTCGACAACTGCAGCCGCTACTGCCAGGCGCCCGCGACGGTCGGCCTGTGGCGGACGGTCGGCTACGGTGGCGACGCGGGCACGATGGACGACATCCGCGCGGCCGACCTCGTGCTGATGGTGGGCACCAACACAGACCAGAGCCACCCCGTCCTGGCGGCGCACCTCCGGGCGGCCCAGAAGCAGAACGGCCAGACCCACATTGTGGCCGACATCCGCGCGCACCTGACCGCCCAGCGCGCCGACGTGTTCATCCGCCCGACCCCGGGGACGGACCTGATCTGGATGAGCGCGGTCGCCAAGTACATCTTCGACCAGGGCTGGGAGGACCGCGCCTTCCTGGACCAGCACGTCAACCACGAGGCGAGCTACCGCGAGAGCCTGGAGCCGTTCACGCTCGCCTACGCGGAGCAGATGACGGGCATCGCGCAGGACACGCTGATCGACATCGCGCGGCGCATCGCCGAGGCGGAGACGGTCTGCGGGCTGTGGGCCATGGGCGTCACGCAGCACAAGATGGGCTCCGACACGAGCACGGCCCTCTCGAACCTGCTCTTGGTTACTGGCAACTTCGGCAAGCCGGGCACGGGCGGGTACCCGCTCCGCGGCCACAACAACGTGCAGGGGTGCTCGGACTTCGGCTCCATCAACACCTTCTTCCCCGGCTACCAGCCGGTCGACGACCCCGAGGTGCGGGCGACGTACGAGGCCGCGTGGGGCGTGCCGCTCTCGGCGACGAAGGGGCTGGACAACCGCGAGATGATCGACGCGATCCACGAGGGGACGCTGAAGGCCGTCTTCCTGGTCGGCGAGGAGATCGCGCTCGTGGACGCCAATGCGCACTACGTGCAGGAGGCGCTCGCCAAGCTGGACCTGTTCGTGGTGCAGGACATCTTCTTCTCGAAGTCGGCCCAGTTCGCGGACGTGGTGCTGGCGGCGAGCCCGAGCCTGGAGAAGGACGGCACGTTCACCAACACCGAGCGCCGCATCCAGCGGCTCTACCAGGCCATCCCGCCCCTCGCTGACAGCCGCCCCGACTGGCGCATCCTGACCGACCTCGCGCGCCACTGCGGCCACGACTGGGGCTACACGCACCCGGGCGAGATCATGGACGAGGTCGCGGCCACGACGCCGCTCTTCGCGGGCGTCACCTACGCCCGCCTCGCAGGCTACCGGTCCCTCTGCTGGCCCGTCGACGCGGACGGCACCGACACGCCGCTCCTCTACACGGACGGCTTCCACCTGCCCGACGGCAAGGCGCGGCTCTACCCGCTCGGGTGGACCGAGCCGAGTGAGGCGCCGGACGAGCAGTACCCGCTCCACCTCAACACGGGCCGCAACCTGGAGCACTTCCACGTCGGCAACCAGACGCACAAGTCGGCCGGGCTGAACGCGATCGTGCCGGACACCTACGTCGAGGTGTCCCACGACCTCGCCCGGGAGCGCGGGGTGGCGACCGGCGACTGGGTGCGCCTCGCGTCGCGGCGCGGCAAGGTGGAGGTGCAGGTGCTCGTGAGCGACCAGGTGCGCGACGGCGAGCTCTACATGCCGCTGTCGTCCGCTGCACACGCGGTCAACTACCTCACCTCGAACCACGTCGATCCAGACAGCCACACGCCTGCCTACAAGGAACTGGCGGTCCAGATGGAGGTGCTCGACGGCCCACCTCGGGGCGAGCGCCGCAAGCGTCCGATCGCGGCCACGCACCACCGCTACGGCTCGCCGACACCCCAGAACGGCGTCGAGGTGGAGCGCAAGTGGGCGCGGCCCGACTACGACCTGCCCGTCCTCCAGCGCCCGCCGGTCGGGTACAGGAGGGATGCGGGATGAGGCATACGGGATGAGGGACGCGTCAACCGATGCTGCCCCTCTCCATCCTGAGCCCCGCATCCCTCTCCATCCCGAATCCCGCCATCCCTCTTTCCTCATGGCCCAGCCCCTCGCCTACGACCTCCCGCCCGCGCCGCCCGGCGAGCAGGCGTTTACCGCGCAAGACGACCTGAATCGACTGCTGGAGACCCTCCACACGTCAGGCACCCTGCGCGTGCTGAACGGGCTCGTCAGCCAGTTCCAGGAGGTGATGGCGGTCGTGCTGGACGGGCTGAACACCTATGAGGGACGCAACGGGCTCGCCAACCTGCTCGTGCTCGCCAAGCTGCTCGGCCGCATCGACGCCGACGGCCTCGACCGGTTCGTGGCCGCCCTCGACCGCGCCCTCGCCGACGCCGGGGAGCGGCTGGACGACGCCGACGACGCGCCGGGCTCGCTGACGGTCTTGAAGAAGCTCCGCCAGCCCGAGGTGCGCCGCGGCCTCGACGCCGCGCTGACGCTGCTGGGTACCCTCGGCAGCCAACTCCACGATCCCCAGCCGCCCGTCCACTCGTCCCACGATGGTCGCGACGGCGCGCAGCCGGAATGACAGTGCAGACGATCGCGTCCCGAGAGGTCGCCGTCGTGCGGGTCCGCGACGGGGCGCCCGAGGCGGACATGGACTGGGTGGCGGCCGAGGAGCCGCTGGAGATCCGCCTGCGGTGGGGGACGGCCGCCGAGCCCCGCGTCCAGCGCCTCGCGGTCACTATGCGGACGCCCGGCCACGACGCCGCGCTCGCGCTCGGCTTTCTCGCAGGCGAGGGCGTCATCCACGCGCCCACCGACGTGATCGACGTGGCGCACACGCCGCTCCAGGGCGGCCAGCGCGATCCCAACATCGTCGTCGTCACACTGGCCGACCACGTCCGGTTCGACGCGCGGAGGTTGGAGCGGCACGTCTACACCACCTCCAGCTGCGGCGTCTGCGGGAAGGCGTCGCTGGAGGCCGTCGCGGTGTCGGGCGCGCCGACGCTGCCCGGCGGTCCGTCGCTCCGCCCGGAGACCGTTCACGCGCTGCCCCTCCGCCTGCGACAGGCGCAGGACGTGTTCGAGCAGACCGGGGGGCTCCACGCGGCCGCGCTCTTTACCGAGGCGGGCGAACTGGTGCGCGTGCGGGAGGACGTCGGGCGGCACAACGCCGTCGACAAGCTGGTGGGCTCGTTCCTGGCCGAGGGCGCCCACGTGCCGGCCGAGCACGTGCTGCTCGTGAGCGGCCGGGCGTCGTTCGAACTGGCGCAGAAGGCGCTGATGGCCGGGATCTCCGTGCTGGCCGCCGTCGGCGCCCCGTCGTCACTGGCGGTGGACCTGGCGACCGAGCACGGGATGACGCTGCTTGGGTTCGTCCGCGACGGACGGTTCAACGTGTACGCGGGCGCCGGGCGGCTCGCCGAGGCGGGCTAGACGGTCTCGACCACCTCGTCGTAGTCGAGGCGCGGCGAGCGGTCGAACCACGCGCCCTGCTCGGCCGGTCGGCCGATGTTGACGACCAGGAACGACCGCCACTGCCGGTCCGCGAAGAACTCCGCGTCGACGCCGGCCGCGTCGAATCCGGCCATCGGACCGGCGGCCAGACCGGCAGCCCGGATGCCCAGGGTGAAGTAGCCCGCCTGGAGCCACGCGTTGTCGCGCGCCCCGGCCGCCCGCGCGGCGTCCTGCTCCGGGCTGCCCTCGAACCACGACTTCGCGGCGGGCGCGTGGGGGAAGACGCGCGGCAGGGCCTCGTGGAAGTCCGTGTCGTAGGCGAGCACGGCCACGAGGGGAGCGCTCTCGGTCTTGCGACGGTTGCCCTCGCCGACGTGAGGCAGGAGACGAGCCCTGGCTTCGTCGGAGCGCACCAGGAGAACGCGCAGGGGCTGGCCGTTCACGGCCGTCGGGCCCCACTTGACGAGGTCATAGATGGCCTCCATCTGCTCGTCGGTGACGGACTCGTCGGTGAAGGCGTTGGCGGTGCGGGCCTCGCGGAAGAGGAGGTCCTGCGCATCGTCGTCGAGGCGGAGGGGGGCGGAGAGGACGGGGAGCATAGGGGTGGGAGGTGGGTCGGCGGCTCAACGCCTCTCCTACTTGTCTGTTGCAACAAGTAATTGCGAAGGGGCAGACATCCTGCCCCGGCACCAACGCCCGCGTGGTCAGCGGCGCTGGCGCACCACGAGGGCGATGCCACCGAGCGTCGCCACGGACGCCAGCACCAGGCGGGGGGTGACGGCCTCGCCCAGCAACGCCACGCCGCCCAGTGCTGCCAGCACCGGCACGCTGAGCTGGACCGTCGCCGCGGAGGTCGCCCGCAGGCTCGGGAGGACGGCGTACCACAGCGCATAGCCGAGCCCGGAGGTCACGGCGCCCGAGGCGAGCGCGTAGCCCAACCCCAGCCCGTCCATCCGGAGTCCGTCGCCCAGCGCGGCGGGAAGCAGTAGCAGCGCCGCCAGGGGGACGGCGCGCACGAAGTTGCCCGCCGTGTCGGCCGCCGGGTGCTGAGAGCCGCGGCCCCTCAGTGAGTACACGCCCCAGCCGACGCCCGAGGCGGCCATCAGCAGCGCGGGAACCAAGGGCGGCGCGGTCAGCCCGGGCAGCAACAGGGCGACGAGGCCGCCGACGGCCAGCGCGATCCCGGTCCACACCGGGAGACTCGGGCGGTCGCCCTGGAAAACGCCCCAGCCGATCATCGTTAGCTGGACGGCGCCGAACAACACGAGCGCGCCCGTGCCCGCGGCTAGTTGGAGGTAGGCGACCGAGAAGGCCGCCGCGTACACCATCAGCGCCACGGCCGAGGGCCAGCTTCCGCCCACTGCCTGGCGGCGCGCGCGGACGATCGTCCATAGCACGAGAGCACCGGTCGCCACGCGGACGGCGGTGAAGCTCGCCGCGCCGGTCTCGGTCGTCGCCAGCCCCAGCCGGGCGAGCACCGAGTTGGCGGCGAACGCGGCCATCGTCGCCGAGGTCAGCAGGAGGACGGCGGGGCGGGAGAGGGTCGGCATGGGGAGCACGGGCGGACGCCGAACGTACCGTCGCACTTTCCCCGCTCCCCGTGAAGCTCCGCATCCAGGACGACTCTCTCCGCCTGCGCCTGTCGCGCGGCGACCTCCGCACGCTCGACCAGACGGGCGCCGTCGAGGGCGCGATGCACGTCGCACCGGGCGCCGTACTCCGCTACATCTTCTGCGCCGCTGAGGTCTCCCACCTCGGTGCCGAGGTGGAGGGGGGCACGGTGACCGTCTCGGTGCCGCGCGAGTGGCTTGCTGGATGGCCGGACGACGAACGCGTCGGGTTCGAGGGCACGCAGGACGCGGGCGACGGGCGGACGCTGCGCCTCCTCGTCGAGAAGGACTTCGACTGCCTGCACAAGCGGCCGGACGAGACGGACCTCTTCCCGCACCCCGATGCCGACGCGCGCTGAGGTCACCGGGCTCATTCTTGCAGGGGGCGCGAGTCGGCGCTTCGGGCGCGACAAGGCGCTCGCGGCGCTGGACGGCGTTCCGTTCGTGGCGCGCGTCCACACCGCGCTGTCCGCCCACGCCGCTTCGGTGTTCGTGGCGACCGGGCCGACGCCGCGCGCCTATCCCATCGACGCCCGCGTGGTTCTCGATGCCGTCCCGGACGGAGGTCCGCTCGCTGGGCTGGCCGCTGGGCTGTCCGCCTGCGAGACGCCCTGGCTCGTGTCATCCGCTGTCGACCTGCCCTTTCTCACGGCTGAGGCCCTTCAGCCACTCCTCGGCGACGTGCCCGAGGCCGTCGATGTCGCCGTGGCGCTGGCCGACGATGGGCGTCGCCAGCCGACGGTGGCACTGTGGCGCGTGGCGACGGTCGGGCCAGTCGTGGCAGAGCGCCTGGCGGCGGGGCGACTCGCGCTGCACGGCCTCGTCGACCGGCTTGAGGCACGCGAGGTGTCCATACGCGGCCTCCACAACGTCAACCGACCGAGCGAACTCTGACGGGTGGGCGAGCGGGAGGGCGCACGAAAGTCACAGGCGAGTCCGGCGACCCGGTCGGTAGGTTTTCTCGACCGACTCCTCTTGGATTCCATTTCGATCCCTATGCGTCGCCTCGTCGTGTCGTGCCTCGTTCTCTTCGCTGTCGTCCTCGGCGCGTGCGACTCCGTGACGCTGGAGGAGCGCCAGGAGGAGTTCGAGGCCTCGGTGCCTCCGCTCCAGATCTCGGTCGAGGTCCTCAGCGCGAGTCCCGTCCGGGACACGCTTCGCGTCCGCGTCACGGGCGATAACTCAGAGACGGGCATCGCGTCTGTGCAGGGGACGCTCGGCGAAGAGCGTGTCGGGGCGTCTCCGCCGCAGGACGGCGTGTTGGAGTACGTGGCCTCAGTCAGTGAACTGGACGGCACCCTCACCTTCGCGGTCGAGGTCCGGGACACGTTCATCGGGGTCGTGGACGGGGACACGCTGTACGCCGACCGGCTGGCGACGGCGAGTCTCCCGGTGGAGATCGAGCAGACGTTGTGGCGTCGCGGCGTTTCCAGCCCCTCGCCCTATGAGTCCGACGTGAGCGCGGTCTACTCCGGGGTCAGTGGCGAGCTGTGGGTGCACCTCTCGGAGTTTCCCTCGTCGTTCTGGTCCTCCACGGACGGGGTCTCCTTCGTGAAGCGGTCCACGGGGTTCGACCGCTACCTCGACTCGGACGGCGAGGTGGCGTGGGTCGAGCACCGCACGGCAGCGGGGGGAGGGCAGACGTACCTCCACCGCGTCGACCTCGCGACCGGAGAGACTGGGGCGGCGTACCGGGTGTTCTACGACGACGGACTCCAGGCCGGAGCCGGGTTTGGGGAGGCGTTCTACGGCATCCACCAGAGTCGCCAGCACCTCATGCGCATCGAGGGGGAGCGCGTCGCGTTCATCGAGAGCGGCCCATACGAGTACGACTCGGTGCCCCCGTCCCTCCTCGGGTACCACATCTCGTCCGACGGCGTCCACTGGCTGGCGACGTCTGACCGCGGGGTGCTTCGAAACGACGGGACGGGCTGGCAGTCGACCTCGGGCCTCGGCTCCGACGCGGCGAGCCGCGTCGGCGGGACGCCGGACGGGCAGGTGTTCGCGCTCACCGGCCCGACCGGCGGACTGTGCACGGTCGCGACGTGGACCGGCTCGGGCTGGGCCGAGCAGGCGTCCTTCCCGCCGAGCACCTCGGGGTGCGGGACGGTGGCCCTGTCCACCCCAGGCCGGATGTGGGTCGGGGCCCCGGACGGCCACATCGTGCGGTACGTCGGCGGCGTCGCGGACCGACGCTATCGAGGTGCAGCGAGCGACCTTCTGGTCCAGGGCTCGACCGTCTGGGCGGCGACCAACGATGGCCTCATCGAGATCGACGACTACGACTCTCCGTGAGCCCGCCTGCGGGGCCGCCGAGCCCCCCGAAGGAGGGGACCACAGGCTCGGTGGCGAGCGACTCGCCCGCGGCGGCCTGGGAGCGCGTCGGTGCTCTGGTAGAGGACGCGTAGGGTCACAGCCGACCTCGGCGCAGAAGATTCCGACGAGAGGTGCCAGCGCTCCGCGGACCCCGTCGGTGGGAACGGAGTGTAACGCGCCGAGGAGCAGGGGTGCTCCCGGCGATGTCAGCGGATCCGCACGACTTGTCTTACCTCGGTGCGTCCGCCGACCGTCGCGCGAATGGCGTAGGGGCCCGGGGCGGCGTCGGCGGCGTCCCACACGAGACGGTGCGCTCCGGAGGCCAGCGGACCGTCCCAGAGCGTCGCGACGCGGCGGCCGAGCACGTCATAGACGGCGACCGTGGCCGTAGCGGGCGCGTCGAGCGTGAGCGGCACCGTCAGGCGCGTGCGGAGTGGGTTGGGACTGGGAGCGCCCAGGCCTGCCTCGGTTGCCTCATCGGCCGAGGTGGAGGCGGCGGCGGCTGTGAGAGCAGTCGCTTTCTCGACCGGGAAGGTGACCGTGAGGTCTGCATCCGGGTAGGTCCCGACGTGGACGCGGTAGGTGTAGGCACCGGGCGCGGCGGTGCGGCGGAGGTTCTGGCGGATGGTGACGCGGGTCGTCCGGCTGGGGAGGGCGGTGGCCGGGCGAGGCGCGGTCGCCACGTCCGACAACTCGCCGTCGGGGCCGAGGGCGTCGGCCCAGACCTCGACGGGGAGGTCGACGGCGTTGCGGTTGAGGATCCGCACGTCGTAGCGGAAGCCGCCGCCGCCGGCCGGGATGACGACGGGCGCGTTGCGTGGGGTCGCCGTGACGACGAGCGGGAGCGGCTGGGCGGTGACGGTGTAGGGCGTCCGCCAGGACTGCATCCCGACGCCGGCGTGGGTGACGCGGACGTGGTTCAGGCCGGGGGGGACCACCAGGGCGCGGCGGATGTCGCCCGCCTCCCATGCGGCGGTCGCGTCGCCGTCTGCGGTGGTGTACGGGGGCGGGGTGCCCTCGTAGGCGTCGATCCGGCCCGCCAGGCCCGGCGTCGGGATCACGACGATGCGCGCGGGGCCGACCACGCGGAACCAGTCGGGGTCCTCAGTGGGCGGGCCGTCGGGCGTGCTCATCGAACGGACGGTCGCGGTGGCGGCGTACGTCGGGCCGACGGCGAGGGCGTAGGCCCAGACGGGGTAGTCGGGCTCGTCGAGGCCGCGGATGACGGCGTCGGTGTCCTCCTGCTGGTCGAGGTGGAAGGAGTCGGTGAGGAGCGAGTCCGCGAGGCGGTGGGGGACGCCATCGCTGGGGACGGGGCCGCTGGCGTCGTAGATCCACTGGCGGGTGATATCCACGACGCCGTCGCCGGTGGTGCCCATGTCCGACGTGAGCCAGGTATAGTGGAGGTCGGTGGGGAGGGGCATCGCCGGGTTGTCGAGGGTGCCGTCCTCGGCATCCCCGAAGCCCTGGTCGCGACCGTCGATGTTGATGCCGGTGATGGTGGAGGTCTCGTCGCCGTCGAGGTCCACGTCGTCCGTGTGGAAGCCCGCCGCGATGCCGTCCTCTTCGCCCCCCCAGAAGTAGGGGGCGGGGCCGTTGCAGATGAAGCAGAAGTAGTTGTAGCGCAGGTCGCGGACGGCGGCGCTGTTGATGTCGGGTGTGCCGTCGAGGCCGGGGTCGTCGAAGAAGGGGTTGCCGAACAGGTTGCTGCCCCGGTGCGGGGTGCCGACGGTGAGGACGCGGGCGACGCGGTGTCCACCGGGCGCGGTCGGCTCGACCCACCACATGGGCGTGCCAGCGCCGTCGCGGCGCTGGAGGTACTCGCGAATGGCGAGGCCACCCATCGAATGGCCGACGAGGATGACGCGGTCTTTGCCAGGGTTGGCGGCGAGCACCGCGTCGATCAGGCGGCCGAGGGTGTAGCCCTGCTTCTGAACGGCCTCCTCGTTGGAGTCGCTCTCCGAGGCGAAGAGGCCACCGGGGGAGTCGCCTGAGTTGACCTCCAGCAGCGGATTGGCGGGGTCCTCGTTCCAGAAGTTCTCCCAGTTGGACGCATAGACGCAGCCCGGCGCGAGGGCATTGGACCGGTTGGCGAAGCTGACCAGCACGTCGTCGTCGGGGGTGTCGCGGACGCCGTCGGGGCCGGCGATGCGCTCCTCGTTCTCATAGGCGTTGAGGACAGCGTGGAACACGTCGGCGCGGGGGCCCCAGATCGTGGCGACGTCGGGGTGGCCGGTGAAGGGCTCCCAGGAGGCCTGGCTGCCGGTGAAGCCGTGGACGAAGACGACCGGGTAGGGGCAGTCACCCGCCTGCGAACTGGCGTCGGCTCGCGACTGCGCCGAGGTGGGCAGGGCGAGGAGGAGGGCGGCCAGCAGGAGGAGCGTGCGCATGCGTTCGGTCGGGGCGGGGAGGCAACCTACGGGATCGGTGCTCCACGCGGGGCGGACGACCCTGCCCGCCTCGGGGCCGAGGCGGAGGGAGCGCGGGGGCAAAATGGACCAGGGCGAGGGAGTTCGAGATCATGAACCGGGAAGCCGCTGGGGTCACGTCGGGCCGAGGTTGGGGCTCTCCTCCGCACCGCCATGCTCTCCCTCGCCGACCTCTCGACCGCGCCTACCCGGACGCTGGACCCGACCATCCTCTATCTCGGGACGCCCGTCGTGCTGGTGAGCACGCGCAACGCCGACGGCTCTGCCAACCTCGCCCCCATCTCGTCGTCGTGGGGCCGTGTGCGCTCGGCCCATGCCCACCTCGGCACCGAGGCGGGGGCTGAACAGGCGAACGCCCACCCCCCGAGAAAGGGGGTGGGCGCTCTTTCCGGGAGCCTATGGCGGTAGGCACCCCGGTCGGGGCCGTCCCGCGAGCGGGACGGGGAGTCAGACGATCAGGTGCCGGCCGAGTAGTCGGTGGCGTACTCGATCTGGTCCTGGGTCAGCTCGTCGATCTGGAGGCCCATCGTCTCCAGCTTCACGCGGGCGATCTGCTGGTCGAGCTCCTCGGGGAGGTCGAGGACGGCCTTGGGCATCTCCTCGCCGGCCTCCTTGGCCTGGATCAGCGCCAGGTGGGCCTGGAACTGGTTGGCGAAGCTCATGTCCATGACCTCCGAGGGGTGGCCCTCCGCGGCGGCGAGGTTCACGAGGCGGCCGTCGGCGAGGACGTAGATCTTCTTGCCGTTGTCCATCGTGTACTCGCGGTTGTCGTCGCGGATCATCCGCGTGTCCTGCGAGATCTCGGCCAGCTCGCCGAGGTTGAGCTCGACGTCGTAGTGGCCCGTGTTGCAGACGATGGCGCCCTCCTTCATCGAGACGAAGTGCTCGCCGCGGATGATGTCCTTCATGCCGGTGGCGGTCACGAAGATGTCGCCGACCTTGGCGGCCTCCTCCATGGTCATGACGCGCATGCCGTCGAGCGTCGCCTTGAGGGCGGCCGTCGGCTTGATCTCGGTCACGATGACGTTGGCGCCCATGCCCTTGGCCCGCATGGCGACGCCACGGCCGCAGTGGCCGTAGCCGGCGACGACGAAGTTCTTGCCCGCGATCAGGACGGACGAGCCGCGCAGGATGCCGTCGAGCGTCGACTGGCCGGTGCCGTAGACGTTGTCGAAGTCCCACTTCGTCTCGGCGTCGTTGACGGCGTAGACGGGGTAGCCCAGCTTGCCGTCGTCGGCCATGGCACGCAGGCGGTGGACGCCCGTCGTGGTCTCCTCCGAGCCACCGATGATGTCGGCCAGCTTCTCGGGGAAGGCGCTGTGGACGCGGAAGATGAGGTCGGCGCCGTCATCCAGGGTCGTGTCCGGCGTCTTGTCGATGGACCGGTCGATGGACCAGTAGAAGCCCTCCGTGTCCTGGCCGTACCAGGCGTAGATCTCGATGCCGTCCTCGTCGCCGTTGGGGCCCATCGCGAGCGCCGCCGCGACCGAGTCGTTCGTCGAGAGCGGGTTGCAGCCACTCCAGGCCACTTCCGCGCCGCACGCCTTGAGCGTCTCGCACAGGACGGCGGTCTCCTTGGTGACGTGGAGGCAGCCCGTGATCTTGTAGCCGGCGAACGGCTTCGACTGGCTGTACTCCTCGCGGAGCTTCATGAGCACCGGCATCCGGCTCTCGGCCCACTCGATCCGCATGCGGCCCTCGGGCGCGAGGGAGAGGTCGGCGACCTTGTACTTTCCTTCCTTGTGATCCATGGAGATGGCCGGCCGTGCCGGTGGTGTTTCAGGTGTGAGTGAAACCTAGCGCGCCGGACGTTGGGAGGCTGTCAATTTGCAGTGCCGCTCCGTCAATTCTAGACGAGGGTGCGCGCAGGTGCAAGGCCTCAGGTGGGGGCCTGTCGCTCACCTGGAGGCGCGAGCGGTCATGCGCGCCTCGACGGCCTCGGCCTCTCGTTCGGCCGCCTCGGCTTCGGCGGCGCGGCCCTGGCGGCGCAGAGACTCGGCGAGGGTGCGGTGGGTCTCGGGGAAGGTGGTCACGCTCCAGAGGGGAAGGGTGGTCGCGAACGCGACGGCCTCCCGGGCTGGGGCCTCCGCGTCCTCCGGCCGCCCGGCGGCGAGGCGGACGCGGGCGAGGGACTGGAGCGCCCGAATGCGGGCGACGGCGTCTGCGGGCGGAAGGGTCTGCGCCACCCGCACTGCGTCGCGGGCGAGCGGCTCCGCCTCGGCGGTCCGCCCGAGGCGGGCGAGGGCTTCGGCGACCGCGCCCTGTGCCGCGAGCGTCCGCCCGTGGCGGGGGCCGATGCGGGCCCGCGAGGTCTCGTAGGCCGTGCGGAGGACGCGCTCGGCGGCTCCGTCGGCCCCGGCGTCGGCGAGGAGGCGGCCCAGCATGAGGCGGCGCGCCGTCAGGACCTGGTGCCCCTCAGGGTAGAGGCTCGCCGCCAGCGCCAGGCTCTGGCGAATCGCGTCGATGGCCTCGTCGCGCCGTCCGCCCCGGTCGAGCATGTCGCTCAGGATATGGAGGGAGGTGCCGTCGTCTCCAGGCTGGGTGGCGGCATATCGCTGGGCGGCCTGGGCATCCGAGATGGCCTCGTCGTAGCGGCCGAGGCACGCCAGAGCGCCGCCCCGTGCGCCGTGCGCGCTGGCCGTCGCCGACGCGGGGAGCCGCTCGCGCCGACCGATCTCGACTGTTTCCGTGAGGGCGGCTTCGGCTTCCGTGCAGAGTCCGCGGGCGGTCGCATTGATGCCAACGAGGTAGAGGGCGTCGGCGAGGGGAGCGCCGCCGAGGGGGCGCAGCAGACGGACGCCCTCGCGGTACTGGCTGGCCGCGCGGTCCTCCAGGCCCAGGCTGGCGTAGATCTGCCCGAGGTGGAGGGTCAGGCGGGCCTGAAGCGCGGGATCGGGGTCGGGGGTCGCGGCGAGCCGAGTCGCGGCGCGGTCGAGCAGGTCGACGGCGCGGAGCGTGTCGCGCCGGATCTCCGAGCTGACGGCGTCGCTGGTCGCGTCGAAGACGTCGGTCAGGAGTGCGGCGGTGGCCTGCGCCTCGTCGCGAGCGAGCTCGGCAGACCGTCGGAGCGACACCTCACGCACGCCGGTGCCGATCCCGAGCACCACCACCAGGGCGGCGACGCTCGTCGCGAGGGCGTGGCGACGGACGAACTTGGTCGCCCGGTAGCGCGCGGTCGCCCGGCGCGCGAGGACGGGAAGCCCGTCGCGGTGGCGGTGGAGGTCGGCGAGGAAGGCATCGACGGAGGCGTAGCGCACGTCGGGGGACTTGGCGAGCGCTCGCAGCACGATGGCGTCGAGGTCGCCGCGGAGCGACCGGGCGCGGTCGGCATCGGGCACCCTGGTCGAGGGCCGGGCGGGCTCCTCGTCGCACACCGCGCGGACGGCCTCGCGCAAGCCGCCCGACGTGTCGTACGGCCGTGCGTCGGTGAGCAACTCGTAGAGGATCACGCCGAGCGCGTAGACGTCGGTCGTGACCGTGACGGGGCCGCTCAGCACCTGCTCCGGCGCCGCGTACTCGGGCGTGAGAGGCGACTGGCCCGTCCGCGTGAGGCCCTCCGCGTCGTCGGAGAGCAGCTTGGCGATGCCGAAGTCGAGCAGTTTGACGCGCGGCCCCTCGGGCCCGTCCTCGACCAGGATGTTCGACGGCTTGAGGTCGCGGTGGACGACCAGCCGCCCATGCGCGAACGCGACGGCCTCGCAGACCTGTCCGAAGAGGCGGAGGCGCTCGTCGAGGGGAGGGCGAGTCTCGGCGACGTGGGCGGTGATCGACCGGCCCTCGACGGCCTCCATCACGAGGTACGGCGTGGGGCTGAGGCCGCCGAGGTCGGCCGTCCCGGCATCGAGCAGCCGGGCGATGTGGGGGTGCACGAGCCCGGCGAGCACGCGCCGCTCCGTCAGAAATCGGCCCACCACCTCGGGCGCGGCCAGGGCACCGTGGACCAGCTTGAGCGCTACCTGCGTGCCCACGTCGTCGCGCTCGGCGAGGAAGACGCGGCCCTGCCCGCCCCGGCCCAACTCGCGGACCAATCGGTACGGCCCGACGTGCACCCCGGCGAGGTCGTCCGCCTCGGCGGTCGCGTCGTCGAGGAGGGCGTGCGCGTCCCAGGCCGGCGGGCCATCCAGGATGGCAGGGACCTCGTCGGCGGCGTCGAGCAAAGCGGCCAGGTCGGCGGCCACCTCCGGGTCTGGCTGGTGGGCGAGGAACGCCGCGCGCTTGGCGGGGGTGAGGTCGAGCGCCTGGTCGAGCAAGGGCTGAAGCGCGGCCCAGCGGTCGGCGTCCATGGCTCAGGCGGCGAGGGCGCGGGCCAGCCACACCCGCGCCATCCGCCAGTCGCGGCTGACGGTGGGCACGGAAACGCCCAGCGTCTCGGCGGTCTCCTCCAGGGTGAGGCCCGTGAAGAACCGGATCTCGACGACGGCCGCCTGGCGGGCGTCGAGCGCCTCCAAGCGCCCCAGCGCCTCGTCGAGCGCCAACACGTCGTCGTCGGCCATCGCCGCGCCGTGCATGGTTTCGTTGAGCTCGACAGGCGCCTGTCCGCCGCCGCGCTTGGCCGTCTGCCGCCGGGTGGCGTCGCGCACGAGCACCTGGCGCATGGCCCGGGCCGCGACCCGGAAGAAGTGCTGCCGCCCGTTCCACGCCACGTCGTCGGTGCGGACCAGCTTGAGGTACGCCTCGTGGACGAGCGCGGTCGTGTTGAGGGTGTCGCCCGCTCGCCCGCTGCGCACCTTGCGGGCGAGCCGCTGCAACTCGCCGTAGACGAGCGGGAACACCTCGTCGAGGGCGTCGGGCTCGCCGCGGCTAGCGGCGTGGAGCAGTCGGGTCACGGAGACGTCGAGCGGGTCTGCCGGGGCGGGCATCGACAGGCAGGCTGGAGGCCTACAGGATAGCGGACCGGAAAACCTTATGCCGACCATGATTAGGTCTCGACCGGGTTCGGCTATGGGAAGGGTGAACCTCCTTCATCCCCGATGACTCCCTTGCGACTCCTCCTCTCCGCCCTCCTCCTGCTCGCCGCGCCCGCCGTGCTTGCCCAGCAGGACCTCGTCCTCGACGGCTCCTTCGAGGGGACGCCGCCGCTGGGCTGGAGCGAAACCACCAGTTCCGCCACGAGCCCTTTTTGTGATGACACGTGCGGCCGGCCGCCGCGAACCGGAGCCCAGTACGTGTTTCTCGCTGGGCTGAGTGAGTCCAACGACATGTCCGTAGCGCAGACGGTCACGATTCCGGCCGACGCCACGAGCGCGCTTCTGACGTACCACCTCCAACTCGGCGCCGGTGACGACGGGAGCGGCGAGTTCGCCGTGTTCATCGACACCATCCAACTGGAGGCCTTCACCCAGGACGATGCCGCGTCCTTCCCGGACTACGTCGCGCGGAACGTGGACCTCTCGTTCTTCGCCGACGGCCAGCCGCACACGATCCGATTCGTCGGCGTCGAGGTGGCCGGAACGACGGCGGACGCGTTCTTCGGCGCCCTCGTCGACGATGTGTCGCTCGTGGTGACCACGCCGTCCGGCGGAGACCCGCCGGTCAATGACTTCGCCTTCGCGGCCTACCCGATCGCGGCGTCCGACACCAACAAGGTCGGTACGCTGGTCGGCGCGGACATCGAGGACACGTTCAACCCGCCCGCCTCCTGCGTGGGCGCGGGCCGAGACGGCAGCAACGCCGTGTGGTGGGCCTTCGCAGCGACCGGGGTGGGGACCGTGGAGGCGTACGCCGGAGGGAGCGGGGCGGACCCGGTCGACACCATCCTGACGATCCACACGCTCGACAGCGAGGGCTCTCTTACCGAGGTCGCCTGCAACGACGACCGGACGTTGGGGAGCCCCGATGACGGCTCCTACGTCACGTTCGACACGGTGCCGGGCACGCGCTACTTCCTGCGCGTGACGGGATACGATGGGGCCGAGGGAGAACTGGCCGTCGGCGTCGGTGGGGTGAGCGGCCTCCTGAGCACGTTCGTCGCGGAGGCGCCGAACGACAATGTCGCCGCCGCGCCCGGCGCCCTGGTCTTCTCGAACGCCCCGGCGCTGTACCCGGACCTCAACATCGGCGCCACCGAGGAGGCCGGTGAGAGCGTGGCGGCCTGCGTCGCCGAGGCCAACGATGGGCGGAATTCGGTCTGGCGCATCTTCACGGCTCCCGGCGACGGCAGCGTGACCATCGACTGGGCCGAGTCCTCGTTCGACACCATCGGGTCGGTGCACGTGATCACGGAGGCCGGCGCGATCGGGGAACAGGTCGCCTGCAACGACGACGCGCCCGTCGGCACGCGCTCACTCGTGACGTTCCCGGTGACGGGAGGCACGTCCTACGTCGTCCGCACGGTCGGCTTCCAGGGGGCGGAAGGCACCATCCTGCAGACGTTCTCTTTCGATCCGGCGACCGCGTCGGAGGGGGGAGCGGAAGAGGTCGGCCTGCAGCTGACGGCCAGCCCGAACCCGGCCGTCGGAGCCGTCCGCCTCGCGGCGACTCTGGCCGAGGCCGCCGAGGTCCGCGTGGACGTGTTCGACGCACTCGGCCGCCGCGTGGCGGTCGTGTTCGACGGCGCGGTCTCAGCCGGCACCTCCGAGTGGACGTGGGACCCCGACGGGCAGACGGCGGGCATTTACATCGTCCGGTTGACGGCCGACGGCGCGGTGCGCACGCAAACGGTCACCGTCGTGCGGTAGCGAACCGGGACCGGGCTCTTTCCGGGACGGCACGTCGTCCGGCTCCCTGCGCGGCCGGCTCTCTCCGGGGGGCCGGCCGCGTCGTGTGTGCCGAGTCTGCTGAGAGCGGTGCCGAGGTGGGCCTGTCGGACGACGGCGCGTTCGCGGGGTCGCGGAGAACGGCGCGAGGGGGGAGGCGTCTATTCCCGAACTGTAGGTTCTCCGATGCGTCATTCGATCCGTTTGCTCGCTCTCGTGCTGCTCGTGGCGCCCGGCGTCGCCGTGGCGCAGGTGGAGCTGTCGCGGGTCGTGGTGGGCGGAGGCGCGACGGCAGCCTCCGGCGCGACGTTCGGAGTCCAGGGAACCATCGGGCAGAGCGTTGTCGGCGAAGTCTCGGGAGGGGGAGGCGCCATCTGCCAGGGCTTCTGGTGCGGCGGCGGCCTGCCGACGGACGGCCCCGTCTCGATCGTGATCGACACGCCGCGCGGGGTCCGCTTCCTCGGGCCGCCCGCCTCGGGACTCACCGTGGACGACCTCGCGGCTCAGAACCTCGTCCGCGGCGTGCCCGGCTACTACCCGGCCGCCAGCCCGGCCAACCTAGAGACGACCTACGACCCCGTCGCGGGCGCCTGGGTGCCGTCGTCGGGGACGGGCGAGGTCCTCGCACTCGGCCGCGCGTTTCGGTGGCGATTCTACGACCACGCCAACGGCAACCCGGACATCAGCCAGTCGGTGCCGCTGCCGTTCACGCTCACCACCGACCTGCCCGCCAACACGGCCGACGTGGTGCTGGACCTCAACACGGGCGGCAACCGGTTCACCTTCCTGGCCAACCCGTTCGGCACCGCCCTCGACCTGACCGGCATCGGCGACTGGCCCGGCGGCGACAACCTGAGCCCCAACGCGCCGGTCTGGGTCTACGACCCGGTGGCGCAGACGTGGGACGACGCGCCCGCCTCGGTCGGCCCCTGGGTGGCCTTCCGGGTCCGTGCGAAGGGGCCACCGGTCTCGGGCCAGCCGCGGACGCTCACGATTCCGGCCAGCGCATCCGTCTCGGCCCTGCGCGCGCCCGTGGCGGCCCGCACGGAGGACGTGACGAGTCCGGGCTCGGCAGTCAGCCCAGCCGCATCGCCGCGTCTGGCGTTCACCCTCGATGGCACGGCGGCTGACGGACGCCCACTCGCCGACCGCGCGTTCACGGTCGTGTTCGAGGAAGACGCGCGCGCCGGGTTCGACGAGGCCGAGGACGCCGAAAAACTCCAGGTGCCCGCCGACACCTACGCGATGATCGGCGCCCGACATGCCGGGGCGAGCGGCGAGCACGCCTTCGTCGGCTACGACGTGCGCCCGTTCGCCGCCGCCGAAATTCCGCTGGCGGTCGAGACGCGAGGCGCCGCCGCCGACCTCACGCTCCGCTGGGACGCCGCGGCGCTGCCCGGGGGGCTTCCGGTCACGCTGGTCGACCTCGTCACCGGGGCCGAGATCGACGTGCGGTCCCGGTCCGAGGTGGCGTTCCAGGTCGCGCCGCGGCCGAGTCTCGACGAGGTACCGCTCCATGAGATCGCGGACATCGAGAGTGGTGCGGACCGCTTCGTGCTCCGCATCGGGGCCTCTGCGGCCTCGTCGGCCGACGAGGTGCGGGAGGTTTCGCTGTCTCCCGTCGTGCCGAACCCGTCGGCCGGGCTGGTGCGGGTCGCGTTCGCGGTGCCCGAGGCGGGCCGGGTGCGGTTGGCGGTCTACGACGTGCGGGGCCGCGAGGTGGCCGTCCTGGCCGACGGCGAGGTGGCGGCCGGACGTCACGAGACGCTGCTGGATGGCACGGCGCTGGCCGCGGGCGTCTACGTGGTCCGGCTGGAGGCGGGCGGGCAGCGTCTCACGCGGCAGGCCGTCGTCATGCGGTAGGTCGATGTCCTATCTGGCGCGGCATGTAAGGACTTGGTTAGAAACGGTTTATTGTCCATCGGTTCGTGTGCCAGTCCCGGGTGGGCGCGCGCGCCGACCGCATGGCTAGGGGAGGAAGCAGGCATGCCAGGTGCCCATTCCGCCCGCCGGAAGCGGGTAGGGCTGTCGGCGAATCGTGGGATGCCACGAGACAAATCGTGGGATCCCATGATGTGGAATCCCGAAGCGAATCGCACACTGAGGTCGCCCGCCGGGCCTCGCTCTTGAACGGTCGCTGCTGCGCCGGTTCGGAGCCTCGGCGGACGACATCTCTGCGCCCGGCCTGGCTCTGTTCGTGGTGGGATGGTCCACGCCGGCTGCAGGAGCCGCCGTCCCCCGCTGTACGGGGGCGGCGGTCATGTCGTATCCGGGGGCGGTCGGAGAGTGGGCGCTGGGTATCCTTCGTCACACCCTTCAACCTCTTCGCGCTCGATGCTCGCCGTCACCCGTCGCCTCGTGCTCGCGTTCGTTTTTGTCGGCGGAGGTGTCGTCGCGCAACCGGCCGCGGAGATCGACCCGGCCGCGCTCCTGGCCACCGACGATTACTTCGGCTGGAAGGTGGACGTGTCGGCAGACTATGCGCTCATCGGGGCGTATCGGGCGTCCGAGAACGGCGTGCGGAGCGGCGTCGCGTTCGTCTACGCCTGGACGGAGACCGGATGGGTGCTAGACGGCACGCTCGTCCCCGACGATGCGGCGGCGGACGACCTGTTCGGAGCGGCCGTCTCGCTCTCGGGCGACCGGGCGCTCGTCGGCGCATTCGCCAATGGTGACGACGGGGCGCTGAGCGGCTCGGCCTACGTCTTCGTGCGCACGGCCTCGGGCTGGGAGCAGGAGGCCAAGCTGACCGCCAGCGATGCCGAGGCGGGGGACTACTTCGGATACGCGCTCTCGCTCTCGGGCGACCGGGCGCTCGTCGGCGCGCTCGCAGACGACGATGAGGGGACCGATAGCGGCGCCGCCTACGTGTTCGTGCGCTCCGGCACGACCTGGACCGAGGAGGTCAAGCTGACGGCTCTCGACGCGGACGTGGACGACTTCTTCGGCTTCTCCGTCTCGCTCTCCGGCGATCGCGCGCTCATCGGTGCCTACCGCGACGACGACGGCGGCGACCGCACCGGCTCGGCGTACGTGTTCGTCCGCTCCGGCACGACGTGGAGCCAGGAGGCCAAGCTCACCGCCTCGGACGCGCAGCCCGTCGACCTCTTCGGGCGCGCCGTCTCGCTCTCGGGCGACCGCGCGCTGGTCGGGTCCTACTTCAACGACAACCCGGCGCGGAAGAGCGGCGCCGCCTACGTGTTCGCGCGCTCCGGGTCGACGTGGACGGAGGAGGCGAAGCTGGCGCCCGACGACCGCGGGATCGACCAGGAGTTCGGCATCTCGGTCGCGATCTCTGGCGACCGCGCGCTGGTCGGGTCGCGCCGCGCAGGCCTCGGCCCCGGCACCGGCGCCGCCTACGTGTTCGCACGCACGGGCGCGACGTGGGCGCAGGAGGCCGACCTGTTCGCGCCCCGCCTCGACTCCCTCCACGCACTCGGTCAGTCGGTCGCGATCTCGGGCGACCGCGTGCTCGTCGGCGCGCCCGGCGCCAGCGACGACGGCGACCGCAGCGGCGCCGTCTACAGCTTCGCCCGCGTCGGCGCTCACTGGCCCGTGGACGCCCGGCTCATCCGCCCCGCCGTGACGCCCTACGTCTCCACGGTCATCGACGGACGGCTCGGGCTCCGCTACCTGGGGCCGCCCGCCTCGGGCGTCACCGTGGACGACCTCGCCGCGCAGAACCTCGTCCGCGGCGTGACGGGCTACTACCCCGGCGCCCGCGCGCCCAATCTGTGGACGACGTTCGACGCGGCGAGCAACACCTGGGCCCCCGCGGCCGGCACCGGCGAGGAACTGGCCCTCGGCCGCGCGTTCCGCTGGCAGATGTACGACCGCGCGCAGGGCAACCCGCGCGTCAGCGTCGGGGTCGAGTTTCCGTTCGTGCTCACCACCGACCGCCCCGCCAACACGACCGACGTGACGGTCGAACTGGACACCGCCGGGACGCGGTTCACGTACCTCGCCAACCCGTTCGCGACAGATCTCGACCTGACCGGGATCGCGTCGTGGCCCGGCGGCACCAACGTCAGTCCGAATGCGCCGGTCTGGGTGTGGGACCCCGAGACGCGCCTCTGGGTGGACGCGCCCGCCGCGATCGGCCCCTGGGAGGCGTTCCGCGTCAAGGCCAAAGGGCCGCGCACCAACGGCGCTGCGCGGACGCTCACGATTCCTGCCTGGGCCGCCGGGCTGGCGGCCCGGCCCGCCGCGCCCGTCTCCGACGCGCGCCTCCCGAGCCCCGAGGCGGAGACGGTGACCCTGCTACCCGTCGCACCCAACCCCAGCGTGGGCGGCGCGCGGGTGGCGTTCGAACTGTCCGAGCCGGGCACGGTGCGCCTGACCGTCCTGGACGTGCAGGGCCGCACGGTCGCGGTCCTTGCGGACGGAGCCGTCGCGGCAGGCCGCCACGAGGCGCGTCTGAGCGCGACGCTCGCGGCGGGTGTCTACGTCGTCCGGCTGGAGGCTGCCGGGCAGGTGGTCGCCCGCCGAGCCGTCGTCGCGCGCTGACCGGAGCCACGCGGCCCCGGCCCACCGCTAGGCCTGGGCCGCCTCGGTGAGGGCGTCGACCAGGTCGAGGCGCTCCCACGGGAACTCGTCGCGGCCGAAGTGGCCGTAAGCCGCCGTGTTGCGGTACGTCGGCCGCGTCTCGGCATCGGGGTCGATCAGGCCGAAGCGCGAGATGATGGCCGCCGGGCGGAGGTCGACGACCTCGGTCACGAGGTCGGCCAGCTGGGCGTCGGTGAGGCCCTTGCCGGTGCCGTTGGTCTCGACGCGGATCGAGACCGGGTCGGCGACGCCGATCGCGTAGGCGACCTGCACGAGGGCCTCGTCGGCCAGCCCGGCCGCGACCAGATTCTTGGCGACGTGGCGCGTGGCGTAGGCCGCCGAGCGGTCCACCTTGGAGGGGTCCTTGCCGGAGAAGGCACCGCCGCCGTGGGCGCCCTTCCCGCCGTACGTGTCGACGATGATCTTGCGGCCCGTGAGCCCCGTGTCGCCGTGCGGCCCGCCGATCACGAAGGTGCCCGTCGGGTTGACGTGCAGGATGAGGCCGTCATCGACCATGCCCTCGGGCAGGACCGCCGGCAGGACGTGCTCGCGGACGTCGGCCTTGATCTGGGCGAGCGTCGCGTCGTCGTCCTCGGGGTTGATCTCGTCGTGCTGGGTCGAGATGACGACGGTGTGGATGCGCTTGGGCGTCCGGCCGTCGGCTTCGTACTCGATGGTGACCTGGCTCTTCGCGTCGGGCCGGAGGTAGGTCATCACCTCGCCCGCCTTGCGGATCTCGGCGAGCCGCTGCACGAGGCGGTGCGAGAGCATCAGCGCGAGCGGCATCAGCGTCTCCTCGTCCTCGCGGGTCGCGTAGCCGAACATCATGCCCTGGTCACCGGCGCCCTGCTCCACGTGGAGGCCCTGGTCGTCGTCGACGCCCTGCGCGATGTCGGCCGACTGCTCGTGGATCGAGACCAGCACGCCACAGGAGCGGGCGTCGAACTGGAGCATCGGGTCGGTGTAGCCGATCTCCTCGATGGTCGTGCGGACGACCTCCTGCACGTCGACGTAGGTGTCGCTCGTGACCTCGCCCGAGACCACGACGAGGCCCGTCGTGCAGAGCGTCTCGATGGCGCAGCGGCTGGCGGGGTCGCCTGCGAGGAAGGCGTCGAGGAGGGCGTCGGAGATCTGGTCCGAGACTTTGTCCGGGTGGCCTTCGGAGACGGACTCGGAGGTGAAGAGGATCGCCATGGGAAACCGCGAATTGGAGGGTGCAGAGGGCCGAGAAGGTAGCCGACCCCCGGCGTTCCCTGCGCCCCGATTCGGCGCCGTGCCGCGAGGAGAACGCGTCTTCGGCGAATCTGCGTCGGCCGACGCTCGTAAGGTGCCCGGAAGCCACTGCGTCGGGCCGATTGCCCGGCCCGAGCGGCTGACGTAGTTTTCCCGCCCTCATGGCGCCCGACCGGCGCACCCCTACCCTCTACATCCGACCCATCCCATGGCTGACGCGTCCACCGAACAGCGAATCAAGGAGATCATCGTCGAGAAGCTCGGCGTCGACATGGCCGACATCACGCCCGAAGCCTCGTTCACCAACGACCTCGGTGCCGACTCCCTCGACACGGTCGAGCTGATCATGGAGTTCGAGAAAGAGTTCGACATGACCATCCCCGACGAGGACGCCGAGCAGATCGCGACCGTCGGCGATGCGATCTCGTACGTCAGCAAGCAGCAGGACGCGTAGGGTCCTGCTCGGCCCCTCCACTCCGACGTTCTCCGGCGGGGCGCTCTGCAGCGCACCGCCGGTTTTGTATCCCGCCCCTGCGGCGGCCCGTTCCGCGAATCACCTATGTCGTTCTCCGACCGCCGCGTCGTCGTCACCGGCCTCGGCGCACTCACGCCCATCGGCCACTCGGTCCCCGCCTTCTGGGACGCCATGATGGAGGGCCGCAGCGGTGCGGCGCCCATCACGCACTTCGACGCCAGCGAGTACCCGACCACGTTCGCCTGTGAGGTGACGGACTTCGACCCGGGGGACTACCTCGACCGCAAGGAGGCCCGCCGCCTCGACCCGTTCGCCCAGTACGCCATCGTCGCCGCCGACGAGGCGCTGGCCGACGCGGGCATCGACCCCTCCAGCATGTCGGAGGAGGAGCGGACGGGGATCGGCGTGATCGTGGGGTCGGGCATCGGTGGGATGAAGCTGTTCCAGGACCAGGTGGTGCAGTACGCCGCGCACGGTCCGCGTCGCCTGAGCCCGTTCTTCGTGCCGATGATGATCATCGACATGGCGCCGGGCTTGATCTCGATGCGGCACGGCCTCCACGGGCCCAACTACGCGACGGTCTCGGCGTGCGCCACGTCCAACAACGCCATTGGTGACGCCTGGATGGTGATCAAGGCCGGGCTCGCGGATACGGTGGTGGCGGGCGGCACCGATGCCTCCATCACGGAGGTCGGGCTGGGCGGCTTCGGCAACATGAAGGCGCTCTCAACGCGCAACGACGATCCCCAGGGCGCCAGCCGCCCGTTCGACGCGGCCCGCGACGGCTTCGTGATGGGCGAGGGCGCGGGCGCGCTCATCCTGGAGGACTACGACCACGCGGTCGCCCGCGGGGCCCGCATCTACGCCGAGGTGGCAGGCGTTGGCATGAGCGCCGACGCGCACCACATCTCGGCGCCTCACCCGGAAGGCCTCGGCGCGCGGCTCGCGATGCGGCAGGCGCTCCAGACGGCGGGCATCACGCCCGAGGACGTCGACTACCTCAACATGCACGGCACGAGCACGCCGCTGGGCGATGTGGCGGAGACGAAGGCCATCAAGACGGTCTTCGGCGAGCACGCCTACCAGATGAACCTCTCGTCCACGAAGTCGATGACGGGCCACCTGCTGGGTGCCGCGGGAGCCGTCGAGGCGGTGGCGTCCATCCTGGCCATCCAGCACGGCAAAATCCCGCCGACGATCAACTTCGAGACGCCGGACCCGGCCTGCGACCTCAACTACACGTTCAACGCGCCCCAGGAGCGCGACGTCAAGGTGGCGCTCTCGAACGCGTTCGGCTTCGGCGGCCACAACACGTGCATCGTGTTCAAGAAGGTCGAAGACGCGGCGTAGCGTCGGGCAGCAGATCGCGGGGGCGGTGGGCGAGGGCCTGCCGCCCCCGTTCTCGTACAGGACGACGCTTCGCCCAGCCGCCATCCCTGCCGCACCCGGAGCCCCAGGGGCAGGAGCTGATGGGCTTCCGCTTTGGCGTTATCGGCACGTCGAGTCGGTCGGGGTACGTCCGCCTCGGGTGGGGCCTCCCGCTGTGGGCGGGTCTCGCCTCAAGGGGTGGTACGCCGGGCGCCTTGCGCTGAGGGCGGTGGTGCCCCACCTTGCGGGCACACCAGACCCTCGGCCGCCATGTCGCACACTTCGCCTCTGGGGCGTTTCGCCCTCCTGTTCGTCGTTTTCCTGTTCGTCGGCTGTGGGTCGGGCAACGGGGTCCGCGAGAATCGCGATCCCAACGTGGTCACGGCGGCCGACACGGACGGCCAGGCGCTGGCGCGTGTCGAGGACATGCTGCGCGGGCAGGTCGCGGGCGTACAGGTCCGCCAGGAAGCAGGCAACCTCGTCATCCGGATCCGCGGCACCGAGAGCATCCGAGCCGACGGCAACGCGGACCCTCTGTTCGTGATCGACGGGATCGCGGTTCCGCTCGGGGTGGGGGGCGCGCTCCAGGGCATCAACCCGCGCGACGTCGCCAGCATCCGTGTGCTGAAGAACGCCAGCGAGACCGCCATGTATGGGTCGCGTGGGGCCAACGGGGTCATCCTGATCACGACCGTCCGGCCGGACTCAGGAGGGCACGACGGCTCGGGCGCCGGGTCCTGAATGCGCTTTTCCTGGGATGCGTGAGAGTGAAGGGCAGCGGAGGAGACGGCCAGGCAGCCGTGCCGCCCTACAGTCTCTAAAGCCCGATGTAAGCGTTTGCGCAATCTGGGGGAAACGCTTAAGCTTGGGTCGGCTGATAGCGCTTCCGGTCTCTGGTGGTGCGGTCGGTCGAACGGACACCCCACACACACCCCTACACAGATGAGTCGGAACGCTACCCTCCTCGGGCTGGCCGCGCTCCTGTTTGCGTTCGGTGCGGCCCCCGCGGCCGTCGCGCAAACGGTAACAGGCACAGTCGTGGACGCCTCCTCTGGCGACCCCCTGCCCTTCGTCAACGTCGTCATCGAAGGCACCACGCGCGGCGCCGCGACCAACCTCGACGGCGAGTACTCGATCGCGGTGGACGGCCCCGAGTCGGTCCTCGTCTACCGCTTCCTCGGCTACATCACGGCAACCGAGACGGTCGGCAGCCGCTCCGTCATCGACGTGCGCCTCGAAGAGGACTCCGACATCCTCGACGAGGTCGTCGTGGTCGGCTACGGCACGCAGCGTCGCGGCGACGTGACGGCCTCGGTGTCGTCGGTTGATGTCGACGACGCCAACGAGGGGCTGGTGACCGCCCCGACGGACTTCCTGGAAGGCCGGGTGGCGGGTGTGAGCGTGATCGAGAGCTCGGGCGAGCCCGGCGCGAACGTCTCCGTCCGGATCCGTGGCGGCACGTCCATCACGGCGTCCAACGAGCCGCTCTATGTCATCGACGGCATCCCGGTCTCGGGCGACAACGTCACGCCCGGAGGCGCAGGCCAGGCCACGGCCGGCCCGGCGCGCAACCCGCTGACGCTGCTCAACCCGAACGACATCGCGTCGGTGACGGTCCTCAAGGACGCCTCCGCGACGGCCATCTACGGCTCGCGCGGCGCCAACGGCGTGGTCCTGATCACGACCAAGAACGGGGCTCAGGGCCGCGTCACGGTCGACTATGAGGGCTCGTTCTCGATCTCGCAGGCCAGCGAGACGTTCGACGTGCTCACGGCCGACGAGTACCGCCAGTTCGTGACGACCAACTTCGGCGCGGGGACCCTCGCCGGTCCCGATCCATCGCTCAACACGGGCTCGATCAACAGCGACTTCGTCGGGGAGCTCTTCCGGCCTGCACCGACGCAGTCCCACAACCTGTCGTTCGGCGGCGGCACCGCGAACACGCAGTACCGCGCCAGCCTGAGCTACCTCAACCAGGACGGCATCGTGATCTCGTCCGGGCTGGAGCGCGTGACCGCGCGCCTCAACGCGAGCAACCAGCTCTACGACAACAAGCTGCGGCTGAGCCTCAACCTGACGAGCGCCCTCACCGACGACGACTTCGTGCCGGCCAACGACACGGGCGGCTTCGAGGGCGGTCTCTTCCAGAACGCCATCCAGTACCGGCCGGTCGCCCCGGTCAACGACCCGAACGCCAACGACGGCTTCTACGAGGTCCCCGGCCAGCGGTCGTTCCGCAACCCGGTGGCGCTCGCCGAGCAGGTCGATGAGACGGCCCGCACCGTCCGTACGCTGGGCAACATCTCGGCGGAGCTGGACCTGATGGAGGGCCTGACGGCCTCGCTCAACGTGGGCGGTGACCGCTCGGTCGGCGCGCGGCGCTCCTACATCCCCGGTGCCAGCCCGATCGGCGCGGAGTTCACGACGGCGACCACCAACGGCGGCTCCGGCTACCGGCGGACGCTGGAGCGGTCCTCGGCGACGCTCTCGACGTACCTCACCTACGGCACCAACGTCGGCAACAGCAACTTCGACCTGCTCGGCGGCTACGAGTACCAGCGGTTCAACTACAGCGAGACCTCGCTCCAGGCGGTCTCGTTCGTGACCGACTTCACGGAGGACAACCAGCTCCAGTCGGGCTCGGTCGTGGTCAACGCCAACAACGCCGGGCCGGGCTCCTTCTCGGCGCGCGCCGAGAACCTGCTGGCGTCGTTCTTCACGCGCACCAACTACAACTACGACGAGCGCTACTACCTGACCGGCTCGCTCCGCTACGACGGCTCGTCGCGCTTCTCGGCCGACAACCGGTACGCGCTCTTCCCGGCCATCTCGGGCGCCTGGCGCATCTCGGCGGAGCCGTTCTTCGACGGCGGCACGGCGGTCACCGACCTCCGTCTCCGCGCGGGCTACGGCGTCGTGGGCAACCAGGGCATCGGCGACTACCTGTACCTCCCGCTGCTCGGTGCCAACCCGGCCAACTCGGCGGTCCTCAACGGGATCATCGTGCCGGGCTACGCCCCCACGCAGCTCGAGAACCCGGATCTGAAGTGGGAGCAGAAGGAGGAGTTCACGGTCGGCCTCGACTACCGACTCCTGAGCGACCGCCTCTACGGCTCGGTCGAGTTCTACCGCAACACGACCAACGACCTGCTCCTGAACGTGCCGGTGCTCGCGTCGGTCGTGGCCAGCCAGGTCCAGAACGTCGGCTCGCTGCGCAACACGGGCGTCGACCTCTCGCTGGACGCGCTGCTCTTCGAGAACGACAACGCGTCGTTCACGCTCGGGCTCACGTTCAACACGAACCAGAACGAGGTGCTCGACCTCGGCGGTGCCAACCAGCTGTTCACCGGCCTCGTCTCGGGCGAGGGCCAGTCGAACGTGAACGCGCTCCTGCTGACGCCGGGCGAGGAGTTCCCGGTGTTCTACGGCTTCGAGTTCACGGGCGACTTCGACAACGGTGCGGCCGTCTTCAACGACTACGAAGCCAGCGACCTCGACGGCGACGGCATCGTCGGCCCGCTCGAGCGCACGCTCGTCGGCACGACGACGGCGCCGGGCGACGATGACCGCGTCAAGATCGGCAGCCCGCGCCCGGACTTCACGTACGGCATCCGCCTCAACGCGGCGTTCGGCGATCTCGGCGTCCGCGCGTTCTTCCGCGGCGAGCAGGGCCGGGAGCTGCTCAACAACACGGCGCTCGTCTACGGGACGCGCGCGGTGGCCGGCAACCGCAACGTGCTCGACCTTGGCAGCGACTTCTACGCCACCGAGGACATCGGCGCGGCGGCCGTCTACTCGTCGCGCTACGTCGAGGACGCCTCGTTCCTGCGCCTCGACCAGCTCACGTTGGACTACGCGCTCGGCTCGATCATTCCGGAGGTCCGCAACGCGCGCGTCTTCGTGACGGGCAACAACCTGTTCGTGGTCACGCCCTACTCGGGTGTGGACCCCGAGGTGAACTCGAATGCCTCGACGGACGGCATCACGTCGATCGGGGTGGACTACCTGCCGTACCCCCGGGCGCGTACGTTCACCGTCGGTGTCAACCTGAGCCTCTAAGTCGTCCCTGGTCTTTTTACCTGGGGCCGGTCTTCGGACCGGCCCCGCCCCCACGATCCCATGAACCGACTCTCTACACGCGCCCGCCTGGCCGTGCTGGCTGGTCTCCTCGCCCCGGCCCTCGGGCTGGCGGCGTGCACCGACCTCTCGGTGGACCCGTACAGCTCCGTCACGCCGGAGAACTTCTACCAGACCGACATCGAGGTCGTCGCGGCCCTGTCCCCGGTCTACTCCCAGCTGCGCGCGACGCTCTGGGACTACCACAACATGAGCCAGGTCACGTCCGACGAGACCATCGTCCCGACGCGCGGTGGCGACTGGTTCGACGGTGGCGACTGGCTGTCGCTCCACCAGCACTCCTGGACGCCGCAGCTCGGCTTCATCAACGGCGCCTGGAACACGTCCTACGCAGGCATCGCCCGGGCGAACAGCCTGCTGAGCGACCTCCAGACGATCGAGGTCCCCAACAAGGACGGCCTCATCGCTGAGATCCGCGGCCTCCGCGCGTTCTACTACTACACGCTGCTCGACCTCTTCGGAAACGTCCCGCTCATCGGCGACGAGGAGGGCGAGTTCCGCGTCGACCCGGACAACCTGCCGCCGACGGAGACGCGCGCGACGGTGTACCAGTTCGTCGTCGACGAGCTCGAGGAGATCCGTGCCGACCTGCCGGTCGCAGGCGCGGGCAACGGCGGTCGCTTCTCGCAGGGCGCCGTCGACGCCATGCTGGCCAACATCTACCTCAACGCAGAGGTCTTCAGCGGCACCACGACAGCCGGCGGCATCCAGCGTGGCCCGCAGCAGTACCAGAAGGCCATCGACGCGGCGACCCGCGTGATCAACGGCCCGTACGCGCTCAACCAGGGCTCCGCCGCGTGGTTCGACCAGTTCTCGCCGACCAACCAGGCCGACGAGGAGCACATCTTCGTGGTGCAGCACCTCGGGGCCGACGGGTACGGGCTGAACTTCCCGAACCGCGGCCTCCACTACAACTCGTTCGCGGGTGGGGGCTGGAACGGCTTCTCGACGATCGCGGAGACCTACGGCACCTTCGACGCCGACGACCCGCGCGTCGGCATCTTCGCCATCGGTCAGGCGATCAACTACGACACCGGCGAGCCGATCAACAACCGGGCGGGCGATCCGCTGATCTTCGATCTCGACTTCGAGAACGGCGTGACTCCGGCGGGTGGCGGTGCCAGTGAGGGCGATGGCGTCCGCATCGTCAAGTTCCCGGTCGACGTCAACCGCGAGACCAACGGCAACAACAGCAACGACTACCCCTACTTCCGCCTCGCGGAGATGTACCTGATCCGGGCCGAGGCCAACCTCCGGCTGGGGAACCCCGGCCCGGCGCTCGCCGACATCAACATGCTGCGTGCGCGCCTCTCGGGCGACGTCGACGGCGACGGCACCGACGACACGCCGGCCCCGCTGACGTCGGTCACGCTCGCCGACATCCTCAACGAGCGGCTCTTCGAGCTGACCTACGAGGCGCGTCGCCGGCAGGACCTGATCCGGTTCGACCAGTTCACCCAGCGCGACTGGTCGTTCAAGAACGGCAGCCAGCCGTTCCGCGTGGTCTTCCCGATCCCGCAGACCCAGATCGACGCCTCGGACGGGCTGCTGATGCAGAACCCGGGCTACTAACGCCTCGATGTGGTCTTCTCCGAGCGCCTCGCCCCCTCCCGGGCGGGGCGCTCGTCTGTGGATGCCGGCCGTGCCTCTGGCACGCCCGACCGCCACCGACCCGTTCGGCGAGGCGGATGCCGACTCGTTCTCCCTATGCGCCTGACTGCCTTTTCGTTGCTCGCTCTGCTCGGCCTCGGCGGCTGCAGCGGCGAGGCCGACCGCACCCTCTTCTCGTCGCTCGACGCGGCCGGTGCCGGTCTCGACTTCGAGAACCGGCTCGAGGAGAGCCAGGAGGTGAACGTGTTCACCTTCCGGCACTTCTTCAATGGGGCCGGGGTGGGGGTCGGCGACGTGGACGGGGACGGCCGGCCGGACGTGTTCCTGACCGCCAACCAGGGCCCGAACCGGCTCTTCCTGAACCGGACCGAGTCCGGCGGTCCCATCCAGTTCGAGGACGTGACCGAGGCCGCCGGGGTCGCGGGGACACGGGCCTGGAGCACCGGCGTCTCGGTGGCCGACGTGGACGGCGACGGGCGGCTCGATCTCTACGTCGCCAACGCGGGCGCCGTCGACGGCGGCGAGAGTGCCAACGAACTCTACCGCAACCTGGGGCCGGGGGCCGACGGGGTCCCCCGCTTCGAGGAGGTCGCCGAGGCCTGGGGCGTCGCCGACGAGGGCGTTTCGATCCACGGCGCCTTCTTCGACTACGACAGCGATGGGGACCTCGACCTGTACGTGCTCAACAACTCGTTCGAGGCGTCGTCGTCGTTCCGGATGGGCCTCCGCGACGCACGTGACCTGCGCGACGAGCGCGGCGGCGACCGCCTCTACCGCAACGACGCCGCGCCGGGCGAGGCGCCGCGGTTCGCCGACGTGAGTGCCGAGGCGGGGATCTACGGACCTGAGATCGCGCTCGGCCTCGGCGTCATGCTGGGCGACGTGGACGACGACGGGGACCTCGACGTCTACATCTCGAACGACTTCTTCGAGCGGGACTACTTCTACCTCAACCGCGGCGACGGCACCTTCGAGGAGGTGCTCGAGGGAGCGATGCCGGTCACGAGCCTCTCGTCGATGGGCGCCGACATGGCCGACCTCACCGGCGACGGTCGCCCCGAGGTGTTCACCGTCGACATGCTGCCGTGGGACGATGACCGGCTCAAGGGATCGTCCAGCTTCGAGGGCCACAACCTGTACCGCGCCAAGGTGGCCAGCGGGTACCACCACCAGATCATGCGCAACGCCCTCCAGCGCAACAACGCCGACGGGACGTACTCCGAGATCGCGTCCATCGCGGGTGTCGACGCGACCGACTGGAGCTGGGCGCCCCTCTTCGCAGACCTCGACCTGGACGCCCGCGCCGACCTCTACATCACCAACGGCATCCTCCGCGACGTCACCGATCAGGACTACATCGCCTTCATGGCCGATGTCGAGACGCAGGAGGCGATGCTGACCGGGGACGGGGTCGACTTCCTCCAGCTGATCCAGGCGATGCCGTCGACGCCGCTGGAGAACCTCGCCTTCGCGAACGTCTCCGGCGGCGACTCGGTGGCGTTCCGACGGGCGCCCGAGTGGGGGCTCAACGAGGCGGGCTACTCGAACGGCGCCGCGACCGTGGACTTCGACGGCGACGGCGACCTCGACCTGATCGTCAACAACGTCAACGCGCCGGTGTCGCTGTACGAAAACCACGCCGCCGACCGGCTGGGGCGGCGGGCGCTGGCGATGGCGCTGGAGGGCGAGGGCGGCAACACGGGCGGCATTGGCGCGAAGGTGGCCGTGTGGAACGGCGGCGCGGTGCAGGTCCGCGAGGCCGTCCCCACGCGCGGCTTCCAGTCGAGCGTGGGCCCCGTGCTGCACGTCGGGCTGGGGGAGGCGACCGCGGCCGACTCCGTCGTGGTCCGCTGGCCGAGCGGCGCCGTTCAGGTGCTGGCGGACGTGCCCGCGGGCCGCATCACGCTCCGCGAGGCTGACGCATCCGGTGCCTTTCGTCTGCTGGTGCCACCGGCCACACCGGCCGGCCCCTTCCGCGACGTGACTGCGGTGGCGGCGCCGGGGTGGACGCACGCTGCGAGCACGGGCGTCGACTTCGACCGCGAACTGCTCATGCCGCGCGCCTACTCGGCCGACGGCCCGGCGGCGGCCGTGGGCGACGTGGACGGCGACGGCGCCGACGACCTGTTCGTGGGGGGAGGCGCGGGCCAGCCGGGCGTGCTGTGGCTGCGGCGCGGCGACCGGTTCGACCTGCGGACCCCCGACTCCTTCGCAGCCCACGCCGCCGCCGACGACGTGGCCGCGATCTTCCTCGATGCCGATGGCGACGGTGACCTCGACCTGTACGTCGGGTCGGGTGGCTACACGGACCCGGCCAGCCCCGCGCTCCGCGACCGCCTCTACCTCGGCGACGGCGCGGGCGGCTTCACCGAGGCGGGCGAGGGCGCCATCCCCACGACGACCGCCAGCACCGGCACCGTCGCCGCGGCCGATTGGGATGGCGATGGCGACATCGACCTGTTCGTCGGCGCCCGCGTCGAGGCGGGCGCCTACGGCACGAGCCCGCGCAGCGCGCTCCTCCGCAACGACGGCCGTCCCGGCGCGGCCCGCTTCGTGGACGTGACGCGCGCCACCGCGCCGGGCCTCGACGAGGCCGGGATGCTCGCCAGCGGCCTCTTCGCCGACATCGACGCCGACGGCGACCCGGACCTCGTGACGGCGGGCGAGTGGCAGCCGATCACCGTCTGGACCAACGACGGCGGCCGATTCGCGCCCGCGCCCATCGCCGGCACTACGGGCCTGTGGCAGGGCCTGACCGCGGCCGACCTCGACGGGGACGGCGACCCGGACCTCGTCGGTGCCAACTGGGGGCTCAACAGCCGCCTCCGTACCGAAGGCGGTCCGTTGCGCCTCCACGTCGGCGACTTCGATGGGAACGGCCGCATCGACCCGCTGCTGTCGGTCATGAATGGGGGCCGGAGCCTGCCGTTCGCGCTCCGCAACGAACTGACAGGCCAGTTGCCGAGCCTCAAGCGCGAGTACCTCACGCCGTCGACCTATGTCGGCAAGCGCGTCGAGGACCTGCTGACGCCTGCGCAGTTGGAGCGCGCGACGGTGTTCGAGGCCTCCGAGCTGGCGTCCGTGGTGGTGCTCAACGAGGGGGACGCGTGGCGCGTCCGGCGGCTCCCGTTCGAGGCCCAGCTCTCCCCGATGGTCGCCCTGCTCGCGCTCGACGCCGACGGCGACGGCGCGCTCGACCTGCTGATGGCGGGCAACCGCGACGCCCTCAAGCCCGACCTCGGGCGGTTGGCGGCGTCGGCCGGGGCGTACCTGCGGGGCGATGGGCGGGGCGGCTTCGCGACCGTTGCCGGTGGCGTGAGCGGGTTCGTGGTGCGCGGCGAGACCCGCCAGCTGGTCCACCTCGGGGGGGCCGGGGGCGATCTCGTGGTGGCCGTCCGCCACGGCGCTGCACCGGTCGTGTTCGCGCTGGACGGGGCCGCGCCCTAGGCCGCCCCTTACACTGTCCCTCTCCCCAGGGAGAGGGGACGCTCGTTGTGACGCTGTGCTCACGTTCTCGATGACCCGACTCGCTTCTCGCTTCCCCATGATGCGTTCTGTACTCGTCGACACGCCTCGTCTCGTCCGCGGGACGAGGTCGGAGGGGCGCCGTGGGATGGCACCGCCGTGGGCGTTCGCGGTGCTCCTCCTCGCGCTGGTCGGGTGTGGCGGCAGCGACCCGAACGCGCTGTTCGAGCGCCTCGACCCGGCCGCGACCGGCGTCACGTTCTCGAACGACCTCGCCGAGAGCGCCGAGTTCAACATCCTCAGCTACCTCTACTACTACAACGGCGGCGGCGTGGCTGCGGGCGACGTGGACGGCGACGGTCGGCCGGATCTCTACTTCACCGCCAACGAGGGGCCGAACGCGCTCTACCTCAACCGGACGGAGGACGGCGGGCCCATCCGATTCGAGGAGGCCACCGAGGCGGCCGGGGTCGCGGGCTCCAGCGACTGGACCACCGGCGCCACGCTCGCCGACGTGGACGGCGACGGCGACCTCGATCTCTACGTCTCGGCGCTCGGCGCCTACAAGACGCAACGGGGCCGCAACGAGCTCTTCCTCAACGAAGGCCCCGGCGCGGACGGCGTCCCCCGTTTCCGCGAGGCCGCCGCCGAGGTGGGGCTCGACTTCGAGGGCTTCGGCACGCAGGCGGCGTTCTTCGACATGGACCACGACGGCGACCTGGACGCGTTTCTGCTCAATCACGCCGTCCACACCGACCGGACGTATGCGGCGCCCGAGAAGACGCGCCAGCGCGATGAGCGCTCCGGCGACCGCCTCTACCGCAACGACGCCGCGCCGGGCGAGACGCCGCGCTTCGTGGAGGTGACCGAGGCGGCGGGCATCGTCAGCGGCATCTCGGGCTACGGGCTCTCGGTCGTCCCGGCCGACCTCGACGGCGACGGGTGGACCGACCTCTACGTCGGCAACGACTTTCACGAGAACGACTTCGTCTACCTCAACAACACCGACGGCACGTTCCGCGAGGTCTCCCGGACCGCACTCGCCCACTCGTCGCGCTTCTCGATGGGCGCCGACGCAGGCGACGTGGACGGCGACGGCCGGGCGGATCTCGTGGTCCTCGACATGATGCCGCGCCGCGAGGACATCCGCCAGCGCTCCGGCGGCGACGACACCTACGACATCGACTCGTTCAAGCGCGAACTGGGCTACGGCCCGCAGGTCGCCCGCAACTCGCTCCAACTCAACCGCGGCCCCGGCCCCGACGGCGTCCCGCGGTTCTCGGACGTGGCGACGTTCTCCGGCCTCGAAGCGACCGACTGGAGCTGGGCCGCCCTCCTCGCCGACCTCGACCTCGACGGCCGTCGCGACCTCTTCGTGACCAACGGCATCTGGCGGCGGCCCAACGACCTCGACTACATCAACTACATCGCCGACCCGGCCATCCAGCAAAACCTGGCGCAGGGAATGGGGGAGGAGAACCTGGCGCTGCTGGAGAAGATGCCCCAGGTGGCGATCCCCAACGAGGTCTTCCGCGGCGTCGGCGGGTTCCGGTTCGAGGAGGCCGACTGGGGACTCGCCGATGAGGGCTTCTCGAACGGCGCGGCGACCGCCGATCTGGACAACGACGGCGACCTCGACCTGATCGTCAACAACGTCAACGCGCCCGCGTCGATCTACCGCAACGGCGCCGCCGACGCCGGGGCGACGAGCCTGAGCGTGTCGCTGGAGGGCGAGGGTGGCAACACGAGCGGCATCGGCGCGCGGGTCGAGGTGTGGACCGACAGCCTCCGCCAGACCGCCGAGGCGCAGCCGACGCGCGGCTACCTGTCGTCGGTGGACCCCCGCCTCGTTGTCGGTCTGGACGGCGTGGCTCAGGCGGCGCGCGTTCGCGTGACCTGGCCCGACGGGCGCGTGCAGACGCTCACCGACGTACCCGCCGGCCCGCTCCTCCTCCGCCAGTCCGACGCCGGTCCGCCCAGCGAGGCGCCCGCGCCGACGGCCACGCCGCGCCTGTTCGCGGAGGTCCCTGGGGCCGGCGCACCCGTGTGGCGGCACGTCGAGAACGTGTTCATCGACTTCAACCGCGAGCGGCTGATGCCCCACATGGTCTCCCGCCTCGGCCCCGCGCTGGCGGTGGCCGACGTGAACGGCGACGGCCGGGAGGATGTGTTCGTCGGCGGGGCACGGGGGCAGGCCAATGCGCTTTTCCTCCAGACCTCGGGCGGCGGCTTCGCCGAGGCGCCGGCCACCGCCTGGGCCGACCACGCCGAGGGCGAGGCCGTCGATGCGGTGTTCTTCGACGCGAACGGCGATGGCGCGCTCGACCTCTACGTGGCGACGGCGGGCAACGAGTTCCGCGGCGCGCGCGACGAGATCCGCGATCGTCTCTACCTCGGCGATGGCGCGGGTGGGTTTACGTCCGCGCCGGCGGGGGCGCTACCGGATCGCTTCGTCCACGTCGGCGCCGTGGCGGCGAGCGACTGGGACGGCGACGGCGACACGGACCTCTTCGTCGGCGGGCGCGTGGTGCCGCGGGCGTATGGCATGCCCGCGCCGAGCGCGCTCCTCGTCAACGACGGCACCGGCCGCTTCTCGGAGGCCACGGCCGATCTCGCCCCTGGCCTCGCCGAGGTGGGCATGGTCAGCCGCGCCGCCTTCGGCGACGTGGACGGTGACGGCCGTGACGACCTGATCCTGGCGGGCGAGTGGATGGCGCCGACCGTCTACCGCGCCACCGGTACCGGCTTCGAGGCGCTCGACACCGGGCTGGCCGACGACACCGGCTGGTGGACCGCCCTCGACGCGGCCGACTACGACGGCGACGGCGACCTCGACCTCGCGCTCGGCAACCTCGGTCTCAACTCGCGCCTCCGCGCCACGCCCGAGCACCCCGCCCGCCTCTGGCTCGCCGACTTCGACGGCAACGACGCGCTCGACGGCATCCTGACCTCGTTCCGCGACGGCGACGACTACCCGCTCGCGACCGTCGGCGTGCTCCAGCAGCAGTTCCCGGAGCTGCGACGGACCTACCCGACCTACACCGAGTTCGGCGCGCGGACGGTGCCGGAGCTGTTCGGCAGCCGCGCCCGCGACGCCGAGCAGCGACGCGCCACCACGTTCGCCAGCGCCGTCGCCTGGAACGACGGCACCGGCCGCTTCGCCCTCCGTCCGCTCCCCGACCTCGCCCAGATCGAGCCCGTCTACGCCATCGCCTCCGGCGACGTGGACGGCGACGGCGTGCTGGACCTCGTGCTCGGCGGCGGGCTGCTGGGCGTTCGCCCCAACCGGGGCCGGTACGATGCAGGCCACGGGCTGGCGCTGCTCGGCGATGGCGCAGGCGGCTTCGTGCCCACCGACCTCGGCGCGGGGCTCGTGCTCGACGGCGAGGTCCGCGCGCTCCGCTTCGTGGACGGCTCGCTGCTGCTGAGCGCCTCCTCCGACGGCCCGCTCCAGGCGTTCCGCGTCGGCCCCCAGGCCCTCGCATCCCGATGAAAACCGACGCGATGCCTTGCGAGATGCAGGCTGTCTCCGCGACCTTGCAGGTACGGCACAGAAGCCCAGTGGCGGTATCCCGAACGGATGGGAGGGATCTCCGAGCCGATGCACCGAGGCCGCCCGTGCTGGCGGTCAGGCCTCGCGAGTTCGGGACGGCGAGGCGTGGGAGCGGATGGCGGTAAAGCCGTCTCCGCTCGCGACTGGATACAGAAGACCCCCGACGACCCGATGACTGTGCGCCCCCTCGCTCTCCTCCTCGCCCTCGGCCTGCTCGCCGGGTGCCAGGCCCCCGACGGCCCGCCGCCGCCCGAGGCGGAGGACCCCGAACTGCTGCACGGCGCGTTCCAGCGGATCACCGACGTGATGACGTACGACATCACGAGCCCCCCGCAGGCTGCCCGCGTCTACGCCTACGTGTCGGTCGCCGCCTACGAGGCCCTCGCCCCGACCCGCCCCGACCGGGTCTCGCTCACAGGCCAGCTCCGCGACTTCGACGCGCCCCCCCCGCCCGGCGACGACGTGCATGGCCCGACGGCTGCGCTCTGGGCCGCCCTCACCGTCGGCGAGGCGCTGACGTTCTCCGACGACCGGGTGGCCGAGTACCGTGCCGAGGCCGAGCAGGCGCTCCGCGACGCTGGGCTCGGCCGCGCCCGCCTCGCCGCCTCCACGGCGCACGGGGAGGCCGTCGCCCGGCACGTGCTCGCCTGGGCCGCCGCCGACGGCTATGCCCAGACGCGCAGCGGCCCGGCCTACACCATCTCCGACGAGCCCGGCACGTGGCGCCCGACGCCGCCCGCCTACATGGACGCCATCGAGCCCAACTGGGCCACGCTGCGCCCGTTCGTGCTCGACTCGGCCGCGCAGTTCAAGCCCGAGCCGCCGCCGCCGTACTCGCTCGCGCCCGGCTCCCCCTTCCGTCAGCAGGTCGACGACGTGGTCGCGGTGACGAACGCCATGACCGAGGAGCAGCGTGCCATCGCCAGCTTCTGGGACTGCAACCCGTACGTCATGCACACGCGCGGCCACGCCATGTTCGCCACCAAGAAGATCACGCCGGGGGGCCACTGGATGGGGATCGCCGCCATCGCCAGCCGCCTCGCGGGCGACGACACGGCAGGCGCAGCCGAGGCCTACGTCCGCACCGCCCTCGCCCTAGCCGACGGCTTCCTCTCGGTGTGGGACGAGAAGTACCGCAGCCGCCTCGTTCGCCCCGAGACCGTGATCAACGAGCACATTGACGAGGACTGGGCCCCGCTTCTGCAGACGCCGCCCTTCCCCGAGTACTCCTCCGGTCACAGCGTCATCTCGGGCGCCGCCGCCGAGGCCCTCACGGCGCTCTACGGCGACGATGTCGCCTTCGACGACGACACCGAGGTGCCCTACGGGCTCCCCGTCCGCTCGTTCGGGTCGTTCCGTGAGGCGGCTGAGGAGGCGGCCATCAGTCGGCTCTATGGCGGCATCCACTACCGGATGGCCGCCGAGCGCGGCCTCGACCAGGGGCGTGGCATCGGCGCGTTCCACGTCGAGCGCCTCGACACGCGGACACCCAGCGTGGCCGGGCGGTAGCGGGACGGTCGTCTTCCGACGGGATGCGGGGCGCCCTGGCCGCCTCGGTCGTTCCGCGGAGCGCGCGCCCTGCTCGTCAGTCTCCGGAGGGACCGAAGGCCCCCGTCTCGGCTCTGCGGAAGGTCTAGATTCGAGTCTCCGATCCCACCGCGTTCGATGCGTCGCCTCGCCGTTCTCCCCCTGCTCCTCGCCACGATCCTCGCCCTGCCCGGCTGCGACAGCGGCTCCGACGCCGTGGGGGTGACGGGCACTTGGGAGGGCGTGGTCTACCGCGCCGAGATCCCCGATGCCCCCCGCTACCCGATCACGATCCGGATGCGGGACACCGGCGTGCAGATCACCGGCCAGGGGTTCGTCGAGGACCTGCCCGACGGTCGCTTCGACTTCGTCATCTACGACGGCTCCTTCCTCGACGGCAATCTGACGCTGGACATCCAGTACGACCGGGTGCCGTTCCTCGGGACCGTCGCGGGCGTGCTCACCAACGAGGATCCCGGTGAGTTCAGGGGCACCTTCGATGGCGCGGGGGACGCGCGGGGAAGCTTCATCATCGAACTGACATCACGCTAGTGATGGGGGAGGCCGGAGAGGTGTCGGCCCCGGACCTCGCCATCTGGACGTGAAAGGGCTTCCACTCGGGAAGGGAGTGGCCCTACATTGGCGGACCTTCACGGTCCATTGATCATCGTGCGCGTCTTCCTGTCGCTCCTCCTCTGTGTCGCGTTGTCGGCGTGCGGCGGCCTCGCCGGCGGCGCCGATGGGGCAGATGGCGCCTCGCCCGCCCGCGACCGCGCCGAGGCCGGGTGGGTGGACCTCTTCGACGGCGCCACGCTCGACGGCTGGCACGGCTATGCCCGAGCCGACGCGCCCGCTGCGTGGTCCGTCCAGGATGGCCTGCTGACGTTCACGCCCGGCACCGACGATGGCGGCGACCTCGTGGCCCCCGGCACCTACGGCGACTTCGAACTGGAGGTCGAGTGGAAGGTGGCCGCCTGCGGCAACTCCGGCCTCTTCTACCGCGGCGAGGAGAGCGCCGACCTGGCGCCCATCTACCGGACCTCGCTGGAAGCCCAGATCCTCGACGACACCTGCCACCCGGACGCGCGCTTCCCGAGCCACCGCGCGGGCGGCCTCTACGACCTCTACGCGCCCACCGCCCAGGTCTCACGGCCCGGCGACTGGAACACGCTGCGCATCGTCGCCGACGGAGCGCGCATCGAGCATGTCCTGAACGGCACCCGCATCGTAGACGCCGAGCAGGGCTCGGCCGACTGGAACGCCCGGATGGCGGTCAGCAAGTTCCGCGACGCCGAGGCCTTCCCCGGCTACGGCACCCGGCGCGCGGGGATCGTCGGGCTCCAGGATCACGGCGACACGCTGCAGGTCCGCACCGTTCGCATTCGCACCCTCTAACCCACCGACCACATGAGCGGGATCAAGGCCAGGCTGAGCACGATGATGTTCCTGGAGTTCTTCGTCTGGGGCGCCTGGTACACGACGGTCGCCGTCTACATGGCGGCCGAGGGCCTCGGCGACCTCACGCACTGGCCGTACACGGTCAACCCGCTCGCGGCCATCATCGCGCCGTTCTTCCTGGGGCTCGTCGCCGACCGCTACTTCGCGGCCCAGAAGGTGTTCGGCGTGCTGCACCTGATCGGCGGCGTGTTCATGCTGGTGGCTCCGAGCCTGATCGGCAACCCGACGCTGTTCATCCTGGCGCTGCTGGCCTACAACCTGGCCTACATGCCCACGCTGGGCCTCTCGAACACGATCGCGTTCGAGCAGCTGGACGACCAGGAGAAGGAGTTTCCCATCATCCGCGTGTTCGGGACGCTGGGCTGGATCGTGGCCGGGCTGGCGATCTCGTTCGTGCTGTCGCCCGTACTGGGTGTCGAGTCGGCCGAGGCGACGGCGTGGCCGCTCTACCTGACCGGCATCGGCTCGCTCATCCTGGGGGTGTTCTCGTTCACGCTGCCCAACACGCCGCCGGTGGCGAAGGGCCAGCCGGTCTCGATCTCCTCGATCGCGGGCGTCGACGCGTTCAAGCAGCTCGGCAGCCGCCCGTTCTACATCTTCCTGGCGGCCAGCTTCCTGATCTGCATCCCGCTGGCGGCCTACTACAACTTCACCCAGCTCTTCCTCGGGGCGACGGGCTTCGAGAACATCGCCGCGACGCAGTCGCTGGGGCAGGTCTCGGAGGTCGTGTTCATGCTGGTGATGCCGCTGCTGTTCGTGCGGTGGGGCGTCAAGT